>DAITAW010000155.1:0-4873 GCA_036824055.1 Gaiellaceae bacterium
GGGAGAACCTCGTCGGGCGAAGCCGCGGCTTCTGGACCTGGTTCTACCCGCAGCTCCAGACCCTGTTCCCCGACGCGCTTGGCGAGGTCGACGAGGTCTCGTTCGTTCGCTCGGTGAGCGCCGTGCGGCCCGGGCTGATCCGCGGCGATGCGGACGAGGTGACCTACGGCCTCCACATCATCCTCCGGTTCGAGCTCGAACGGGAGCTGCTCGCCGGCACAGTCGAGGTACGTGACCTGCCGGAGGTCTGGAACGCTCGCATGAAGGAGTCCCTGGGCGTTGACGTTCCGGATGACGCGCACGGCGTGCTCCAGGACATGCACTGGTCGACAGGGTTGTTCGGGTACTTCCCGACGTACCAGCTCGGCAACGTGATCTCGCTGCAGATCTGGGACCGCGCACGCGCGGAGCTCGGCGACCTCGAGGAGCAGTTTGCCCGCGGCGAGTTCACGCCGCTGCGGCAGTGGCTGAGCGAGCAGATCTATCGTTACGGCAGCCGATACGCACCGGCGGAGCTGCTGCGTCGCGTGACCGGCTCCGGCATCGATCTCGAGCCGTACCTGAAGTACCTGCACGCGAAATTCGCGTGAGGGTGTGCGTCATCGGCGCCGGGGCGATCGGCAGTCTCTTCGCCGCCCACCTCTCGAACGTCGCGGAAGTTGTCGTGCTTACACGTCGTCAAGAGCACGCGCGCGCATTGAACGAACACGGGCTCCGCGTCACCGGCCGGCACGACTTCACTGCCCGGGTGACCGCTGCCGCCGATCCCCGCGAGCTGCCTGAGTTCGACGTCGGCATCGTCGCGACCAAGGCAAACGGCGTCGAAGAGGCGGCTGCTCGGCTCGACGGACGCTTCGCCGCCGCGACGATCATGACGGTCCAGAATGGCCTCGGTGCAGAAGAGACAGTCCACCGTCACGGCGAGTGGCCGCTGATCTCGGCGGTCACTTTCATGAGCGGTACGAAGCACTCCGATACGCACGTGGAGTACATCCTCGATACTCCGACCTGGTTAGGGCCGTACGGAGCGACACCGTATGAGCGCGTGGAGGAGCTCGCCCAGCTGCTGGTCGACTCTGGGCTCGAGGCGGAAGCTCTGCCGGACCTGCGCCCAGCGCAATGGTCGAAGCTGGTCTTCAATGCGACAGTCAACGGTGTCGCGGCCCTGACGGGGCTGCCGCACGACGCGCACTTCGCCGCCGAGAATGCCGAGTCCGATCTCGGCCACCTCGTCCACGCTCTCGTCGACGAAGGCAAGCGCATCGCCGCAGCGGCACACGTCGAGCTGCACGACGATCCCTGGGAGATGAACGTCCTCGCCACCAAACGTGGGAGCGCGCATTATCCGTCGATGCTCGAGGACGTCGAGGCGCGGCGGCCGACCGAGGTGGAGCTGATCAACGGGGCGCTCGTCCGAGAGGCGGAGCGTCACGGCGTGGACGCTCCACTGCAGACCGCCGTCTACCGGCTCGTGGCGGCCAGAGAGGCGTCCTACTCGTGAGAGTTTGCATCGTCGGCTGTGGCGCGGTGGGGTCGCTCTTCGCCGCGAACCTCGCCCGGCTCGAGGACGTGGAGGTCTGGGCCTACGACCTGGACAGGGAACACGTCGACGCGATCAACCGCTATGGCCTGCGGCTCAGCGGTGCCGGCGACGTCCGGGGGCGACTGACGGCGACCTCCGATCCGTCTGCGCTTCCTGCATGTGACTTCGGCATCGTCGCGACGAAAGCGATGCACACCGCGGCCGCGGTCGAGGCCACGGCGCCCGCATTCGTCGGCGGTTGCGTCGCGACGGTCCAGAACGGGCTGGGCAACGAGGAAGCGATTGCAAAGCATGCCGAGCAAGTGATTCGCGGGACGACCTTCCCGGCCGGCAAGCTCGTCGGCCCAGGCCACGTTCAGTGGGACGTCAAAGGAGACACGACACTCGGGCCCTTCGAAGCGCGCCCGGCCCCATTCGAGGAGGTGGAGCGACTCGCCGAGGCTTGCACCAGGGCGGGGATGCCGACGAAAGCCGTGCGAGATGCACGAGGCCCGCAGTGGCGCAAGGTGATCTTCAACGCGTCGACGAATCCGGTCGGCGCGCTCACGCGCCTGACGCATGGGCGTGTGTGCGAGGACCCTGGACTTCGCCGGCTCGTCACCGGCCTCGTGGACGAGGGGAAAGCCGTCGCGGCCGTGCAGGGGATCGAGCTCGATGCCGATCCGGAACAGCTGATCGACCACGCGGCGAAGCCCGAGGTCGCGTACGACCACAAGGCATCGATGCTCCAGGACGTCGAGGCGCACCGCCCGACGGAGATCGACTACCTCAACGGCGGCATCGTCCGTTTCGGCGACGAGAACGGCGTCCCGACACCCTTGAACCGGGCGATCTGGTCGCTCGTGAAAGGGTTGGAAGATTCATGGTGAGCCGCGAGGAAATCGACCGCCGCTACGCGCTCATCCGGAAGGCGATGGCGGAGCAGCACGTGGATGCCGTCCTCGTCTGCGGCTCCGAGTACACCGGGTTCGAGGGTGCGATCACATACCTCTCGGGGTTCGTGATCGTGCACCGCTACGCGTACGTCTTGCTGCCGCGTGAAGGCGATCCGACGATCATCTTCCCGGCCGAAGCGCGCTACGTCGGCGAGCATGGAACTTCGTGGATCGACGATCAGGTGTTCGCGGACCGGCCCGGCGAGTACATCGCCGACAGGCTGGCTGCACAGCGCGTGGGCGTGTACGGCCTCGACTATGCGCTGGCCGTGCGCGATTTCGAAGCGGTGCACCTACGCCTCGAGTTCGTGCCTTTCGACGTCGAGTTCGACCTGGCGCGCGCGGTCAAGAGCGCGGAGGAGATCGAATCCGTGCGCGACTCCGTTCGCATCAACACCGAGGGATTCTGGATCTTTCTCGAGGCCTACCGTCCTGGAAAGCCGGCGGCGGAGGTGCTTGCTCCGGCCGAGCGGTTCTTCGTCGAGGAGGGCTGCGGCCGCCTGACCATGAACATGGTGCTCGTCGGCGCCGAGTTCGCGATCGCGCGCAGGCACACGATCCTCGGCGACTTCTGTATCCCGTCCCTGGAGATCGCGGGCCCAGGCGGTCACTGGGTCGAAGTGTCGCGCGCGCTCGGCGAGCCCAATGCGGAAGTCAGCCGAATGCTGGAGGCCTATGAGGAGTACTTCGAGACGGCGAAGTCGGCCCTGCGTCCCGGCGCCACTGCGCACGACGTTCACCGCGCGGTCTCGAAGGGCTTCACCGACCGCGGCTACCACCTCGGGCACGTCACGGGGCACTCGATCGGAATGACGATGATCGAGCATCCCAAGATCGGCGAAGGGATCGAGACCGAGCTCCGGGAGAACATGGTCTTCTCCATGCACCCGCACGTCATCGCCGAGAACGGCGTCGATTGTCTTTACATGCAGGACACGTGGCTCGTCACCGCGGACGGAGGCGAGCCGCTCGCGGGCCTGCCGATGCGGATCTACCGGGCGGGCGAAACCCGGAGCTAGCCGACTTCCGCGTGAATGCGGCCACTCGATTCCTTGAGTCTGCCGCCGTCTCGTCCGGCGCGGACCGCCATGATCTCGGCCAGGATCGAGAGTGCCGTCTCCGCGGGGCTGTGCGCTCCGACGTCGAGGCCGGCCGGACCGCTGATGCGTTCCAGCGCAGATTCGTCGACCCCTGCCTCGAGGAGTCGTTCGCGCCGGCGCTCCTGATTTCGACGGGAGCCGAGTGCACCGACGTAGAAGGCGTCGGTCGTGAGCGCGCCGACGAGCATGGGGACGTCGAACTTGTCGTCGTGCGTGAGGACGACGATCGCGGTCGCGTGGTCCGGTTGCACCTGAGCGAGTGTCTCCTCCGGCCAGGCGACGATCACCTCGTGTGCATTCGGTAGGCGCTCCGTCGTGGCGAAGCGTCCGCGCGCGTCCGCGGCGATCGTGTGCCAGCCCAGTCCGCGCGCGGCCGCGCAGAGCGCATCCGCGGTGTCGACCGCGCCGTAGACGAGGAGGCGCGGCGGTGGACCGAACACGTCCGCGAAGACGCGCCGGCCGTCGAGCTCCAAGACGCGGCCGTGGCCTGCCCGGATCAACTGGTCGGCCGCGGGATCCTCACCGTGGCGTACAAGCCGTGACGTTCCCTCCTCGAGGTCGGTGAGGACGACAGCGCGACCCTCCTCTCGAACGATCTGGCCGAGCTGCTCGAGCAGCTCCGGCGCAGGCTCGTCGACCCAGACATCGATTTCACCACCGCAGGGAAGGCCGACGCTGAGCGCGAGGTCATCTGAGATCCCGAAAGTGAGAAGCCGAGGCTCGCCGCCGGACAACACCTCGCGAGCCACCTCGACGACCTCGCTCTCGACGCAGCCGCCGGAGACCGAGCCGGCGAGCTCTCCTTGCTCCGAGACGACCAGCTTCGAGCCGATCGGGCGGGGAGCCGAGCGCCGGGTGGCGACGACGCGCGCCATCGCGACACGGTCGCCGCGCGAGCGCCAGCGGTCGAGCTCCGGGAGGATCTCCCTCACCGGCGAATCGTAGCCCTGCGACTCGAGCTAGGGCCTAGTGGCCGTTGCAGATCGTCTCGCCGAGCTGGGAACGCTCGAGCTTGCGCCCGCAGCGTCCGCAGAGTGGCGGGGCGATCCGCGCCTGTACGAGTAGCGCCCGCATGAGGCTGGCCCAAAGCGCCATGTAAGGGAGGAGAAGCTGGCCGCTCATGCCGTTCCTTATCGGCGGAGAGGCCGCCCGGGTTTAGCGAATCCGAACGAATCTACCGCCGGTAGGCGGCGGGTAGAATGGCCGCGTGGGCTGGCTGATGATCGCCCTACTCGTAGGAACCGTTGCTGCCGTCATCGGCGCGGAATGGCCGCGGCTTTCCGGCCGATTCGGAA
>DAITAW010000156.1:0-4849 GCA_036824055.1 Gaiellaceae bacterium
GCCGAAACCGGCGGAGTCAAGCCCTTCACGCCCGCGCGGGGTCTCCCGCGCTTCGCGTCGCCAAGACCCGTCAAGACTCGCTTAGCGCACGGTGCGGTGGCGCGCGACTGGCGCGCGAGCGACACAACCGTGGCACCAACACCCGGAGTTACGCACCGAGATCGGCGGCGCCGTTAGCGCTGACCGGCAGGACGGCAAGGCCGCTGACGCCGCGGGCAAATGACGCTGCGCGCCCGACGCGCGCCACGCCCTCCGAGCGCCGCCGGGGCTACCTCCGTCGGTGTCGAAGCCCGCGGAGCTCCCCGACGAAGCGGGGCAACGCGAGCAGAATCCGGATGATGGCCATGATGTGTTCGAAGTCGGTCATGCCGTCGCCTATCGGCGCGGCCCGGACACCTTTCCGTAACATCGCAGTCCGTGGAACAAGAACAAGCACCCACGCGCTGGGATTGGGCTATCGAGCCTCTCGACGCATCGAGGCTCAGCGCGCGCGGCAGAGAAGGTCTCGGGTACGCCCGAGCACTTGCGAACCGGCTGACGGCGAGCACCGCGGCTATCGCCTACGACGGGCAGATGAACGAGCGGACGGTACGGCGGCGGATCGCTACTGCTCGGCGCGAGCTCGAGCAGCCTCTACGGCGTTGCCAGCGCTCGGCCTGCGTCGCGGCGCTTCCTGCTGGCGCGACCGCCCGACGGAAGTTCTGCACGGACACCTGCCGCGTGGCGGCGAGCCGCGCCTAGTCCGGTTCCTGTGACCCGTGCAGTCGTCCTAGCGGTCGCGACATCGGAGCACGAAAGCGCCGGTCAGGCGCCCGAAAAGAGCACCTGGTCCCAATCCGGCGGGAACGACTTGCCGCTCGCGACGGTGTCCATCGACTTGCGCAACGCGGCTCGCACCACGTCCTCAAGCTCGTCGGCGAATACGTCGGCGGTGGCCGGCGCACCCTCACGGTTCCGTAGCTTCGATTCGTCGAGCTCTCCACCGTGGACGATGCCACTCCGAGCTGCGTAAGCGATCTTCATGAACTTCAACAATTTCAGCCGTTCGCTCGGCGACGACTCGAGGAATGACGCAGACCGCACTGCGAGCCGGTACGTCATTTCCCCGCGGTCGCTCGGCTTTCCAATGTCGCCGAGGAAGAGCGTTTCGGCTGCGATCACGAGGTCGACGATCTCGTCGTCAGCCCGACCGCGCTCGGCGGCAAAACCAAAGCGACGGGACGCGGCACCGATCAGCTTGTTCGAGCGCGCAGAGACAAAGTTCGGCCAGAATCGCTCGAACTCGGCGCCCTCCGCAGCGTCAATCTCGAGAGGTGGACGCGAGCCCCTTGTGAATGCGATGTTCCGGCCGCCTTGGGCGCCTCCCAAGAAGAGAGGGTCCCTGGTGAAGACGAGCGACCCTGAGGCAGAGACGCGGCCTCGCTTGAAGAGCCTCAAGGCCGTTAGTGCCTCCTGCATGAGCCCAAACGCTTTCTCTCGTTTCGCGTTCGCGCTGGCGAGGTCGTCCCCGCCGATCTCACCAACAACGATCGGGAGGTGATACCGGACGCGTGCGCCGAAGACCTTTGGGACGTACTCGAGCTGATTTGGTCCAAATCGAGGTCCGAACATGAAGCCCACCACTCCCATCTGGAGCCCGAGAGCAAGCTCGTCGACGGTCAGCTCGTCTATCTCGGCGTCCGGAGACAGGCGCAGAGGCGGTTCTGCCGCCGTGAGGTCAGCCAAAGGAGCTACAGCCGTTATCTCGATCTCCTGGGCGCGAAGCGCGGTCACCCATCGAGACACCTGGCCGCGGATCGTCTCCTCGCTCATCTCGAAAGCGTCAGCCTGCTCGAGAATCGCATCCACTGGAGACTCGACAAGAGATTCGATTTGCCACGGTCCGGAGCCTGTCGCCGCGCTGCCTACCATCCCGCCAAGGCGACTCCCGACGATCTCGTCTGCAGCTAGGGCATCCTTTAACCGGCGAAACTCATCCGACTCTCGGAGAGTCCCGAGTTCACGAATTGCGCACACGCGCTCGGCAGACCACGTGCTGCGGCTGAGCTGGAAGACCCGTGCACCGTCCTCCCGTTGGTCCACGACCTCCCAGGCCGGCAACCCAAGTTCGAGCGGTACGTCCTCGTCCGATGGACACCGTTCGCGGAGAGCACCGAGGGCGAACTCCACGTAACCAAGGGCGGCCTGCTCAAGCGGATCTGACGTCGAGCTCACGGGCGCGCCCTGCGAGTAAACCGGTCGTACGCGAGCCGATCGCACCAAACGCGGTCCGGCCCGGCAAAAGCGTATGGAGGCGACGCGCGCAACAGCGCCTTCCTCAAGCCGCTCGCCGTTACGGGATTGGCGGCGTTCTTGTCCGTCGGATCGCCGCATGGGCTCGGGCTGCGTTTAGAGGCACGCCTACTCACGCCCGACGAGGCAGCCGCCAGAAAGTCATCAAGCTGTGCTTCCGTCTTGGCAAGTTGTTCTCGGAACGTCCCGAACGCTTCACGCAACTCTTCGACGTTGGGAGGCTGAAGACCGACGCTCTCAGCACGAGTGACGCGGTAAGCCATGGCGCGAACCCTAGAGATTTCCGTTCGCCGCTCAACGGAGCCGGTGCGGGAGCAACTGAAACCAAGGGATTTTAGATCAGGGCAGTTGCCGGGGCAGCAGAAGGGCCGTCTTCTTCGGCGGCGCATGGGGCACCCACAGGGTCTCGCCAGGGTCTGCTGCGTCTCGCGGCGGCGTAGAATCAGCCCGTTAGCAGGCTCTTCCGCAGGTGCCGCCGCGGTTTCCTAAACCGCGTGCGCTGGTTCGATTCCGGCCGGGGGCATCGCCTTCTACAGCGGGATTCCTGCCAAACCTCCCGCAATCGTCCCCTTTGCGAACGGCATCCGGTTGCTCCGTCAGGAACCGACGCGGACCGCCTCAGAGTATGACGGATGGGAGAGGGAAGCTCGTCGGTTACAAAGTGCGATCCAGCCGAGCTCGTACAGGTCGAGCACGGCGGAAGAAGGCGCGATCCGGTAGCACGCCACGAGCTCCACGCAGCGCCTGGCCATCGCAATCGGGGGAAAAGCAGAAGGCCCAGCGCTCGGCCCATTTGTCCACGCTCATGAGCCGATGCGGCGCCGGGAGATGCGATGTAGCTTGCTGACCGCGCGGCGCCAGAAGGGTGCCACCGGTGAATGCACCGGCAGCTTCATCCCCATGTCCTCGAAGCGTTCCGAGACCACCGCGCCCTTGCGCGCGAAATAGGCGTTGAACTCGGGCGCGCGCGACATCTCGACCAGCTCCAGGACTTCCGGCGGAGCGTCGCGGCCGGTGACGAGTACGCCCAGACCGTAACAGTGGGCGAACTCGAAATGCGGATACTTGTCCCTGATCCCGTCGAAGAAGCGTCGCACGCCGAAGCGCAGCGCCGCCTGGCCGACGTTCTCCACGGTGACGTTGACGTCGTGGAACAATACGACCGACCGGTCGGACATCTTCGGCAGCCAGGTATGGAAGTCGTTGCTGACCGCCTCGTAGGTGTGGGTGCCGTCGATGTGCAGCAGGTCGATCGTCTTGTCCTGAAAGAGCGTCACGGCCTCGTTGAAGTCCTTACGCACGAGAGTCGCCGTCATCGGGTGCGTGGCGGAGACGTAGCCGTTGATCTCAGTGAAGAGAGTCTCGTCGAAACTTCCCATGTGGATGTCGCCTTCCCACAGATCGATGCCGTAGCATCGGCCCTCGCAGCCGCTCGCCTCCACCGCCTGGCAGAAGGCGGCGAACGAGGATCCGCTGTAGGTCCCGAGCTCGACGATCAAGCGTGGTTTGAGCCGCCCGATGAGCTCGAAGGCGAAGGGGATGTGCCCGATCCACCACGGGGACTTGAGCAAGCGGGGAGAGAGCTGTTCGGCCCAGAAGAATCGCCGAGCGTCGATCGGTGTTTGAAGACCGCGCATCGCCGCGGCTGCGCACATTATCGATGCGGCCACGGTCCTGCCAGGTCTGCGCCTGGCGCGAAACAGGGCGGGCCGACGAAGAAACGCGCTTCCAGCCGGGACAGTCGGGGAACCCGGGCGGCCGTCCGAAGGGCCTCGCCAGTCTCATCCGCGAGCAGGTCGGCGACGACGGCACGAAGCTCGTGAAGTACGTCGTGGCGTGCTCGAAGACAAGAAGGCATCGCCGAAGCTGAGGCTCGAGGCGGCGACGTGGCTCGCGGATCGGGGCTTCGGCCGGCCGCGGCAGGCCGTCGACCTCGCAGTGGACGAGCCAGGCCCGATCGTGGTCAAGCTCGCCTGGGACCCGGACGACCCCGGGACTCCAACAGCCTGATCCTTCGCCGCTCAGAACAGCGAGATAACAGCGGCGATGCGGTCACCTCAGAACAGGCCTGTAACAGGTGAGCGTGCAGGGACTTTCAAGGCGGCCGCGCGGGACACATGGGACACCCTAAAAAACGCGCGCGCGAGAGCCCTCCGCAGACCCGTTGTAGGCTCGGACGCGATGCCCGAACGTCTCGACCGTGTCGACGTCGAGCTCGCCGAGCGCACGGTCACCCTGACGTGGGACGCGCGCGCCCAGCTGCTCGGCGAGATCGCGCACCTGCCGTCGCTCGAGCCCATTCGGCGCGACTTCGAGAACGCCGGCGCTTCGCGTCCCGTCCGGATCGACCGGGAGCTCAGGGGCGACGTGTTCCAGGTGATCGAGGCGTGGGCCCGGAAGACGCCGGGCGGGCTGCGCGCTCTCCCTGACGGGATCTTCGATTTGCGGAACGCTCTGGCTGACGAGGGCGCTTAGTAGGGGACGGCTTGGCGAAACGATTGTCGAAACTCGTCTCCGGGCCGGGCCCAAGTGTTCGAGGTTGGTAAAGCCGACCTGG
>DAITAW010000157.1:0-4831 GCA_036824055.1 Gaiellaceae bacterium
GCAGGCAAGACCGAGTTTACGCGAGAGTTGACTAGTCGCGGATGACTACCTCTGATCCGACGTGGACGACCCGCTGGAGCAGGGCAGCGACGAGGCTCACGCTCGATCGCGCGTTCGGCCCGTGCGTGAGAGCCGACGCCATGCGCGCTGAGTCGTCCCGTCGCCCCGCGGTGGCAACCGCCGATCCGCTGCGGCGCGCCGGACACGCGCATCTCTGCGGTGTCCGCCTACGAGGCTCAGCTCGGCTCGCGGATGTGGAGCCTCTAGAAGGCCAGCTCGAGGATCGCGTTCGGAGCCGCGAGCGAGCCGCTCAGCCTGGCGCTGGCCGCGAGAGCGTCCTGAGCCGGAGCGAGGCGGAGGTCAGCGTTCAGCGGCCGGATCCTTCCCCTCGAGCGCCCGACGCTCGCGCGCGATCAGCTCGGCCCGGATCCGCTCCTGCTCGCGCTCGGGGTCGCGGGGCGGCTCCCCTGGACCCTCAGGCGTCCAGCCGCCGGCGCCCCACCACCTGAGCCAGACCTGGAGCTCCGGCGTTGCGACTCCGACGAAGTCGGGCCCGGTCAGCCCCAAGACGCGCGGCCGCTGCGCCTGCCTGCTGGCCTGGCGCTGCACCGCCTGGCGCGGGCGTCCTTGCGCTCGCCCGATCTCCTCCCAGCTGTAGTCCTGCGCCCGGGCTATCGCCAGGCTTCCCCGCTCGCACTCGCCGAGCCAGCCCCTGAGCGTACGGATCGCCGCCAGCTGCACCAGCGCGTCCTCCTCCTCGCGCGCGAGCAGTTCGAACGCATCCCGGATCAGCCGCGGTAGCGGCAACGCCCTCCTGTCATCCAAAGGTTGACGTGCTCGAGCATGACGCCAGCTGGACTGCTCTGTCAACTGTGTGATGACAAGGGCGTCATACACGCTCGTGAGGCAAAGCAAACACGCGTTCTACCCGCATGGTTACTGGAAACGAGTAGCCCACTTGATACACATGGGCGAGTGGCGTGTGTCTCACGGAGAGGCCGCGGACGCTCACAGGCGAGAACGTGACGTGAATGCCTCGGCGGCTCCGAAGAGGTGCTGGAAGAGCAGCTGAACCTGCGCTACATGACACTGTGCGACCCGAGGCTGAACGCACGTCAGTCCCTCGATCTCGCGTTCCGCGTTGCCGAGCTCATGCGTCGTTATCCGAATTCGCGCTGAGCCGCCCGCTCGGATGAGAATCGGCCGCCTCGCCCTCGTCGGGCACTGAGCTGATGCGTGCCTCCGTCGGTCTCGCGGCGAAGCGCGCCGGAGTTGCGCGCGTGAGCGGCTTCCGACTCCGGGACGGCAAGGTTGTCGAGCACTGGGACGTCCTGCAGCCGGTGCCGGAGGCGGCGGCGAACGACGACACGATGTCCTGAGCGCGGCGCGCCCGCTCGATCCGACCGGCGCGGCGTCCGGTCTCAGGCCGGTAGCGCTCGCACCGCGTGCTCGAGCTCGTCGCAAACCACGTCGGCCACGTACACGGTCCACGGGTGCGGCGGCGCCCCGCCCGTATACGCGACGACCGGCTTTCCGCAGGAGTGGGCATACCAGGCCTCCATCGCGGTCCCCTCGTCCGGGGACGTGAAGGCAGCGAGCACCGCGTCACAGGAGTCGATCTCCGCGAGATCACCTTCGACGATCTCCACCTCGTTCCCTTCGGTCCGACCCCGGTAGTCGCGCCGCATCGGGTCGACCGGCTCCCAGCCGATCTCGCGGACGAGCGCCGCCGCGCGCCTGCGGTACTCGTCCGCGTACGGCGGGCCAGCCAGGTAGACCCTCCTCACGCCTTCACCGCTCCAAGGGCAGTCATCGTCGTACAGTACGACCATGGAGGCAGGTTCGCGCTCAACCGAGTTCGTCGCGCTCGGCCACCCCGACTCCGACCAGTACGCCGGGCTGGAGACCTTCGCCAACCCTGGCGTGTCGCATGTGGAGATGAGGAGCGACGAGCTTACGGCCGTCTGCCCCGTCACCGGTCAGCCCGACCTCTACGTCGCCACGGTCGCGTTCTGGCCGCAGGCCCTCTGCATCGAATCGAAGTCGCTCAAGCTGTACCTGAGCGGGTTCCGGAACGAAGGTCACTTCTGCGAGGCGCTCGCGGTCAAGATCCGAGACGATGTCGCCGAGGCGCTCGAGCTTCCACCCGACAAGGTGCGGGTGACGCTCGACCAGAAGGCGCGCGGCGGAATCACGATCACCGCGACCTCGTAGCCCAAAGCGATGCCACGCGCCCCGGTGCCACCCGATGTCGACGAGTTTCTGCGCAAGCCGAACCCGGCCGTCGTCGCGTCGCTGCGTCGCGACGGCTCGCCGCACACGGTCGCGACCTGGTACGCCTGGGAAGAGAGCCGTGCGCTGCTGAGCATGGAGGAGAACCGCCTGCGGCTACGGTTCATGCGCCGCGATCCCCGAGTGGCGCTGACCGTGCTCGACCACGACGACTGGGGTCGTCACGTCAGCCTCCTCGGACGCGTCGTGGCCATCGACGAGGACGTCGGCCTGCGCGACATCGATCGCCTCGCCGTCCGCTACACAGGCGAGCCGTTTCGGACGCGCGACCGGCGACGCGTCAGCGCCTGGATCGAGGTCGACGCCTGGCACGGCTGGGTGGGGGCGCAGGCTTGGCCGGTCGATTCATAGCTCGACGGTCGGCGTCGCCCAGGCGTCGTCTCGGGGCCGCCCCGGCGTGGGCTGGTGCGGCGGCGCGCATTCTGGCGCGCCGCCGCCGAAGTTGTCGACCATCCTCCGCTTAGTTGCCGAAGCCGCTGACCGCGATGTAGTGCGTCTCGTCCCCGTTCGGGTGGACGAGCACGACCGGCGCGAGGCACTTGCTCAAGCTAACCCGAGCATCCAGCTCCGCGTCGCCGCGAGCGGACAGGGAAGCGGACCGGCTGAGAAACGCCGGCGCGGTGTCGCTGCCGCAGAAGATCGACGCCTTGATGCTCGTGACCAGGCCCGGGTTTCTTGTCCCGCGGAGCACGAGTCCTTCTACCTGCACGCGCAGTTCGAGCGCCGAGAGCCGCGCCCGCGTCGAGCGGCTACTGTCGTGTCGCCGGTCGGCGCGTTCGCCCTCGAGACGCGCGCGGCCCTGTGCGAGCGCCCAGTCGCGCCCACCGGGCGCGACCCCGTGGATCGCCGGATCCGTATGCAGACTCGGCGTCAACATCACCCGGAAAATGGCTCCGCCCCTGCCCCCCTGCCGATCGTGGCCGCTGGCGCCGACCGCGAAGGCCAGCGAGCCGATGGCCAGTGAGGCGATCATGCTCCCGATCAGCATGCGCCTTGAGACGCGCACCCCCGCTAGACGGGGCTTTTCCTTTTCGGAACCACTTGCTGCCAAGCCCCCAGCGTCGGCACCGAGCGCGCGAACCTAGGTTTTGAAACCCCTCAGGGTTTAGTGCCGCCTGACGATCGGTGACAGGGCTGCGAGGGCCGGCAGGCGCGATGCGTGCCGGCCCTCGTCTTAACGGAGGCTACGGCGCCGCGCTCTTCGCCAGGCGTTGCGCATCGCCGAGGTTCGAATTCCCCTCGAGGAAGGAGATAGCCGCGGCCTCGTCGGCGTGCGGCCCGGTGTAGCGGAGGACGTAGAGGCCGTTACGGATGTCGACCACGTAGATCAGCCCGTCGCGGATGATCGGGAAGCTCCACATCACGACCTTGTTCGGCCCGCGTGAGAGAGCCGGATCCTCGTTTGCGACCGAGGCCAGCGGTGTGGGCGAGAACCAGCCCGCCTGCTGCGGCTGGCCGGGATCGGAGACGTCGATCGCCTGCTCGCCGCCCGAGTGCCAGGAGTCGAAGATCAGGTCTCTCAGCACGGTCGGGTTGTGCGACGAGTAGGAGTTGAACTCGTTCTCGCCCGGTGCCGGCGTGTAGGCGGTCGTGTTCTGGAGGATCTTGTACTCGCCGACGATGTGCGGCCGGCGCGGTTGGGCGATGTTCCAGAGCCGGGCCCAACCCCACGGCCAGCCGAACGAGGGCACGGTAAAGGTCCCGTAGACCTCGTCGATCGTGAGCGCGAACGGCCGACCCGGCAGCGGTATCGCCGAGTGGCTCTCGGCGCAGCCCGCCGGCGTGTGGCCGTCGCAGTGCGGGCCGGTGCCCCAGGTCGGGAACGGGACCGGCGTCAGCAGCTTGTCGTTCAGGCTCTCGACCGTTCCTGGAGGCACTTGGTCGTTCGCCACCTGGCTCGTGTCGAGGACGCCGAAGCCGCCGCGCAGGTAGGCGAGGTAAGTGCGGGTGCCGTCGAACGAGGGCGTCATCGAGTGCAGCGAGAGGTCGAAGTCGTAGTTGTTGGGATCGGCCGCTCCGGGGAAGAACTGGTTCCAGTTCCCCTCGGCGACCTCCCTCACCGCTCCGCCCGAAGGTACGGCGCTGATGTCGACGATCATCAGGTTCGGCCGTGCCGGGTCGACGGAGACGCTCGGCGTCGAGAGCCAGAGCAGCGCCCGCTCCGGGTACTTCGGGTCGACCCAGAGGTACATCTCGTGCGGCTTTACCTTCGTGCCGGCGAGCGAGGTTGGGACGTAGCTCGAGATGAAGGTCGGGTGGACCGGGTCGCTGAGGTCAAAGAACTTGATGTCGAACGGGAAGGTGGTGTCGTTCCCGGCCGGGCAGGCGTGGATGACCGAGCTGCAGCGGAACGTCATCACCATCAGCAGCTTCTTCTGCGGCCAGACCCGCAGCTCGCGCGTCGTGATCCCGACCTGGCCGGCGTAGGGCGATCCGATCTCGCCGACGACGGTCGGATTGGTTGGATCGGCGATGTCGGTGATTATGCCTAACTCTCAGCCGACCCTGTCGTCAGACTCCATGGCGGCTGGAATCGTGG
>DAITAW010000158.1:0-4790 GCA_036824055.1 Gaiellaceae bacterium
GGGCTCGACGGCTACGTCTACGACGCGCTCCGCGCCGGCGCGAGCGGCTTCATGCTCAAGGACGCGCCGCCCGAGGAGATTGCCGCCGCCGTCCGCATCGTCGCCAGCGGCGAGGCGCTGCTCGCGCCGGCGGTCACCCGCTCGGTGATCGAGGAGTTCGCACGGCAACGGCCGCCCGCCGTCCCGAGCGCACCCCCGCCCGCCGTCGCCGAGCTGACACCGCGCGAGCGAGAGGTGCTTGACCTGCTCGCCCGCGGGTTGTCGAACCCGGAGATCTGCGAACAGCTCGTCATCAGCGAGGCGACCGCGAAGACGCACGTCGCCCGCATCCTCCAGAAGCTCGGCCTCCGCGACCGCGTCCAGGCCGTGATCTACGCCTACGAAACCAGCCTTGTCGCACCCCGCTCGGCAGCCTCGTCGGCAGATCAGCCGGCCGGTTGAGCGCACCTGAGCTCTATGCGATTCACACGGTCGGCCGGCCAGCTCACGGGTTGCGGCCACACCACATCCGCGCTTGGATTCTGTCGGGAGAGATGTCCTTCATTCTTGATGGAACCGAGGATCTCTCTGAGTGGCACGGACCAACCCGACGCGCTCTAGCGGAATCGCTCGTCCGCGTCGACGGCTAGGGCGTGGAGACACCTCGGTGTCGTACTTCCCGCAATCTGCGACAGGCCGGGGGGGCGGGGGCTGGCGCCGTGGCGAGGCGACTCGTCCGGCTGTCGGGGGGTTGTTAGTCGGCGCCGGCGCCCGTATCGGCCGGAGGACCTCGCTGCCCTCAGCGCGCAGGTCCTCATCGACCGGACATTTCTCAATGTCCGCACCTCAGCGCCGGTCGCCGTCTCGCTTCGCGGTTTTTCCTTGCTCTACTCAGTGAAGAATCGCTCAGCTAAGCGAAATGTTCAGGCTCTGGGGTTTTTGCCGGAGGTGCAGAACGAAGCCGTGGCCTGCACGACGAGCACCGGCACGTCGATCTTCGGCAGATCGGCGCGGAAGTCCGTATACCACGAGGCGACGCAGGCATAGCTCGCATGCGGCGAGGCGCCTGCGGCGACATTGAAGCTCGCCTGCAACGCCTGCGGGCTGATCCGGTCCGGAGCGAGCTTGTCGACGTTGTAGAAGTTGTCGAGGAAGTCTTTGAAGTAGGCGTAGCGGTCCTTGACGATCGCGGCCTGGATGTCCTTGAACACCTGGCCGTCGACGCCCTCCGGGGTTTCACTACCACCGAGGATCCGGGATAGCCGTTTGACTACCACCGGCCTGCGGAGCTACGATCGCGCGGTCTCGATTCGAGGAGAGAGGGGAGAGAAAATGCGCGGCCGATTTCTCGCGTCCAGGTCCTCCACGATCGTGCTGGGGTTCGCCGTTGTGTTAGCCACGGCAACGCTGGCGGCGGCCGCGCCGCCCGCGAACATCAACATCACCGCCATGGCGGGCAACGAGGCGGAAGACGCGATCGCGGTCAACCCGACCAACCCTTCCAACGTCGTCGCGATGTCCACGCTGCCGGACGTCGTCGCCGGCCTTGCGGTCGGCGTCTCCTTCAACTCGGGAAGCACGTGGACGAGAAGCGTGATCGGCGGCTCCGTCGGCGACCCGCTCGGCGACATCTGCTGCGACCAGCAGCTGGCCTGGGACCGGTTCGGGAACCTCTGGATGACGTACCTCCTCAACTCCAACGGGGATGTCCTCGTCGCGCTTTCCACCGACGGCGGTAGGTCGTTCACGAAGGTTGCGGACATCGTGACCAAGTTCGGCGACCAACCTTCGATCGCCGTCGGGCAGAACAGCGTTTGGGTCAGCTACACGGCCTCCCCTGGGAAGCAGATCCAGGCCTTCGGGGCACCCGTCACGGGGCTCGGGCAGTTCGGAAGCTTCAGCACGCCGGAAAACGTTCCCAGCCCCGGCAACGGCGATTACGGCGACACCGCGGTAGGGCCGGCCGGCCAGGTGATGGTGACCTACCAGAATGCGGCGAACGGCCAGGGCGGAGCGGACATCTACACGGCCGTGGACCCCGACGGCCTGGGCCCGGCCGGGTTCGGCAAGCCGACCCTGGTCACACACAGCCATGTCGGAGGGTTCGACTTCATCGCGGCTCAGCCGGACCGCTCGATCGACGCGGAAGCGAATCTCGCCTGGGATCGGAGCGGCGGCGCCCACAACGGCCGTGTCTACCTCGTCTGGACGCAGGAGACGCCGAACGAGAGCGACAACACGGACATAATGCTCCAGCGCTCCGACAACAACGGCGCGACCTGGTCGCCGGCGGTCAAGCTGAACGACGACAACACGACGAACAGCCAGTACGACCCGTCGATCGCCCTCGACCAGTCGAGCGGCGACGTGGCGCTCTCCTGGTACGACACCCGCAACGACCTCGGGACCGGCGGCAGCGGAGACACCGACGGCATCCCGAACGACGACTTCCAGATCTGGGCCACGTACTCCACGAACGGCGGAGCGACGTTCGCCCCGAACTTCCGGGTCAGCCAGGGAACGTCGAACGCGATCGACGCGAACAGCTTCTTCGACGTGGGCGACTACACGCACGCCGCGTTCGTGTCAGGCACGTTCTGGCCGGCCTGGTCGGACAACTCGAACAGCACGGGCGACAACCCGAATGGGGCGCTGCACCAGCTCGACCTCTACACGGCGAAGGTGTCTATCCCGTAGCGACCCAGGCGTCGAGCGGCTGATCCCTTCCACGGAGCTCGAGCGTCCGTCGCTCGAGCTCCTTCGTGTCGAGCCCGCCTGCGACGGCCGCTTCCGCGCTGATCAAGATCTCCCCCGCGCCCGCGAGGCTCGTGTTAAGCCCCGCCTGCTCTCGTTGTCGCCGTGCGACTACGCGAATAGCCGAACAACGCGGAGGCGTGCGGCTCGCTGGAGCCTGATGCCTAGAGGGATCGCGGCCCGCTACACCACCTCCGCGACGCCGACTACCGAACCGAACACCAGCCTCGAAAAGCGGGCGTTTCGGGCGGCGGCGATCCAGCGAGGTGACAAGGCCGTCCAGGCCATGGTGCGTTACTGGTGCGTTAACGCGACGGCGGTAGAGTCCAGTGCGTGTGAAGCCTTGCGTGCGGGCGGTCCTTGTCGCGGTTCCGCCAAAGGGCGACAGCTAGGCACCTCGACACGCGTAGGCGGAAGGACTGTTTGCCGCGGCCGCGCTAGGCGGGGACGACCATCAGCGGGCCGTGGCGGGGTTCGAGGGCGGCGGCCATGCACTCGGACCGTTCTAGCTCCGCGCCGATTGCGCCGACAGACTAGGCGATGGACGAGAGACGACGAGAAGACGGAGCAGCTTCGCCGCAGTGGGCAAGGCGTCTCCTGGAGACATGCCTCGACTGCGCCTGGAATGCCCGCCAGTACGGACTGCGCCTTGCGCTTGCGTGGCTGTTGGAGAGCCGTCGGAGCCGACGCGAATCCATCTCAGGCGCGGTCTCGTCGAAGCAACCTAGAGCGCCTGTCTGATCTCGCGTAACCCCCAGGCAAAGAGGGCGAGCGAGAAGGCAGCGGAGAGCGCGAGTCGCTTGGTCAAGCGACGATCAGGCTGGCGAGCCCGCAGAGCCATACCTCGCCTATCGGCATCTCGCGGACACTCCTCAACGACAGCTTGCGGGGGGACGCGACCACTTCGGCTCGAGCTTCCCGTAAACATTGCTCTTCGTGAATGGACGAGCGTAAGACACGACCATGCCCGTCAAGAGTCCCCATGCCCGATAGCTGATGTCGATTTCGTGAAGCTCAGCGAGCGGGTCTCTAAGTGCCTCAGCACATCGAATGTCGACGCGCGCATGAACTAGCCTGATGAGTTGCTTCGCCAGCTGTGCTGATGTTTCCACCCGGGTAAGCGTAGACAGGGGCCGGGCGACGAGCCGAACGTCTCTAGAACGCTTTCCCGCGACCCGCCCCCGCTTAGGCTACGCCTACTCGGCGCGCTCGCCTAGTGGCTCGCCGGGCCTGTGGCTTATGCCAGTTCGCAGAGCGCGACCAGGTCACGGGTCAGCTTCAGCGTGTACTCGATCTCGAACTCGTAGCCGCCCTTCCCGGTGAGGTCCTGCTTCAGATACCGCAGCTCGTCTGTGACGGCCACGTGCAACCGAGGCAGGTCGATTCTCCCCTGCTCCATGTCGCCCAGGAACTTCTCCGCCTGCTGGATTGCGTCGTCGAGCGCCTGTGAGGCGGTCTCGACGAGATAGAGCAGATGCCGAGCGTGCGTCGTCGCGCTGACGACTCTCTCCTGTTGGGCGGGGCTAGGCATCGTCGTCCTCCTTCTCTATCGACAGCGGGGAGGGGGACATTCTCGTCTACTTCGGTGCCGTGGTTTCCTAAACCGTTTCCAAAGCCGAGCATCCAGCACAACCTACAAGCTCGGCTCAATGAGAAACCCGCCGTTTCCAGCGGGTTCTCAGGTGGGCGTGGCTGGGTTCGAACCAGCGACCTCCGGCGTGTGAACCGTGAGCGGGCGGGGACTGCGGGGGAAGGATGGGGACGGTTGAGCCGTTTCCAGCGCAAGAAGAAGGGCTGGTTTCCCCGGCCTTCCCGACTCTACTCACCAAGAACTCACCAATCAGCGGCCGAGGGAGGATGTCCCGTTCGTCGTGGAACTTCGCGACGGCGGTCCCGGTGTTGATGGTCAGGCGGTGACGAGAATGGCGGCCTCCTTGGTCGGGGACGGGACAATCGTTCGTGCGAGGTCGCGCTCGATCACGACGGCGAGCTTTGCAACAGTGCACCGGTACGACGGGAACACTCATCGCGGTGCTGCGTCCTGGAGCTCGCCGAGG
>DAITAW010000042.1:0-19862 GCA_036824055.1 Gaiellaceae bacterium
CGCGTCAGCCGCTCGCGCAGCCGCAGCTCGTGGTCAGTCGCCATTCGCCGAAAAGAGCCGCAGGAGCCGGGCGACGTACGCCTTCAGCTCCGGTCGCGGAACGATCGCGTCGATGTGGCCAAAGCGGAGATTTTGCTCGGCGAGGCCGAAATCCTCGGGCAGCTTCTCGCGCGTGGTCTGCTGCACGACGCGCGGACCGGTGAAGGCGAGCAGCGCACCGGGCTCGGCGACGATCACGTCACCGAGGCTCGCGAAGCTGGCGAGCACGCCCGCCGTCGTCGGATGAGTCATCACGCTGATCAGCGGCTGGCGCGAATCGTGGAGGTCCTCGACCGCGCAGACGGTTTTTGGGAGCTGCATGAGCGAGAGGATCCCTTCCTGCATGCGTGCGCCGCCCGACGCGGTCACCGCGACGAGCGGAACGCCTCGCTGTGCTGCGCCATCGCAGGCACGGGAGAATTTCTCACCGACCACGCTGCCCATCGAGCCGCCCATGAAGGCGAAGTCCATGACGGCCAACTCGCACGCGTTTCCGTCGATCGCGCCCTGGCCGATCACCATCGCCTCCCCGAGCCCCGTCTTCATCTCCGCCTCGGCGAGCCGCTCGGTGTACGGCCGAAGGTCGAAGAAGTCGAGTGGATCCTCCGAGCGAAGATCCGCGGCCTCCTCCACGAACGTTCCCTCGTCCGCCAGCGAGGCGATACGGCTGCGGGCGCGCATGGTGAAGTGATGCCCGCAGTGAGGGCAGACCCAGAGCGCCGCCTCGAGCTCGTCGTCCCGGTAGTGCGAGGAGCACTGCGGGCACGTGTTCGGGTGCTGCTTCCCCGGCGGCTCTGGGACGTTCCGATGCTCGATGGAGACGTCGATCCGGGATGACATGGAACTGACGAGTTTAGACTGACGCCGACGGCTAGCCGTTACAGGCCCACGGCGGCGGCCAGCCTGGCCAGTGGGGCCACGTTTCCCGGCTCGAAGCCGGCACCCGTGAACCCGGCGCCGAGCACGTTGGTTCGCCTGCCGAGCGCCTGCAGCATCCGCTCCGCGTCGGCCAGCGAAAGACCGCCCGGCTCGGGCATGAACACCGACAGCTCGGAGGGATCGAGCACGTCGGCGTCAAAGGCGAGGTAGGTGCAGGCAACCTGATCGAGCGCGTTCTCGATCCCCTCCTCGCCGAGGTGGACGCCCTGGTCGCGGATGAAGGCTTCCTCGGGTGGATCGAGATTGCGGGCGCCGACCAGGGCTACATCGCCCGCGGCGACCGCACCGGAGTCGATCAGCTTGCGCAGCGGCATCCCCCACAGGTTCCCCGACGGCGAGCTCTCCGGAGTGTTGAGGTCGCCGTGCGCGTCGAACCAGATCACCGCCAGCCGGTCCTGGCGGGCGGCCAGACCTTCGACGGCGCCGATGTGCGAGCAGCAACAGCCGCCGAGGATGAGCGGACGCTCCGGGAGATCCGCCGCGAGCGCGAGGTTCTGCTCCTCGAGTGACTCGGCGTCGACGATCGCCGTCTCCGGATAGGGAAGCTCGAGCCAGGCCGCCTCGGCCATCGACTCCCCACCATTCCCCCAGGCCTGCGGGACTCGCACCATTCCTGCGAGATAGACGCGTCCGCACGAGTGGCACTCGTACTCGGGCCCGAGCGCGACCGCCGTGAATGTCTTGCAGTCTGGGCACTTCGCGCGCAAGCGGCTCACGCAAGTTCCTTACTGAAGGCAATGGCTTCGTACGTGGCGTGCATCCCGGCGCGCTCGTAGAGACGCGTTGCGCCCGTGGGGTTCCGTGCATCGACTCCGAGCCCCACTCGCGACTGGCCGCGGCGATAGAACTCGCCGAAGGCATGCCGGAGAAGTGCAAGACCGAGTCCCCGCTTCCGCCACCGGGGGCGCACGCCGAGCGCACCGACCCATCCTGTGCCACCCCGCTCTGGATCACCTCGCAAGACGCCTGCGATCTCGTTCCCTTCCCGGACGACGAACCACAGCGTCGGATCGAACTCCGGAATGTCGATGCGCCTTTCGGCCCACGAGTCGAACGGCTCCGAGACGAAGTTCCACTCCTCCGCGAACGCCTCGTCCAGCGCAGCATGAAACCCTCGCGCGTCAGCGAGCTCGAACGTGCCGACGCGAAAGCCTTCCGGCCAGTCGGGTGGCGGCGGTTCGACCTCGTGCTCGACGAGCATCCGGTAGAAGCGGCGTACTTCGCGATATCCGGAGCGCTCGAAGAGCGCGCGAGCGTCGGCGTCCGGCGCAAGACACCACGTGAGCACGGTGGCGAATCCGAGTTCGCGCACCCGCTCTTCTCCTCGTCTGAGCAGCCAGCTGCCGAGCCCGAGACCGGTCTTCGCCGGATGGACGAAGGCATCTGTCTCCGCGCTCGCGCCGTGAGGGATGACGACTCCGTATGCGGCGACCGAGCCGTCCTCGACGACCCACGAGTTCGTGGCCAGGTCGGTCATGCGCCACCACTCCACCAGCTCGAGCGCAGTCGAGTCGGACCACCCCTGGACGACGGTGTCGGCTGCGACCATGAGCTCGCTGATCGCCGCAGCGTCTGCGCCCGCCGCGGCCCGCACGCGGAAGCCTTCAGGCAGCGGCGTCATCGCGACGCTAGTCGCCGAACCGCTTCAGGACGATGCAGGCGTTGTGGCCGCCGAAGCCGAACGAATTCGACACGGCCACGCGGACGTCCGCGTCGCGCGACTCGTTCGGGATGTAGTCGAGGTCACACTCCGGATCCGCGACCTCCTGGTTGATCGTCGGGGGCAGCTTGGCGTCGCGGATCGCAAGCGTCGAGAAGATCGCCTCGACGGCTCCTGCCGCGCCAAGGCAGTGGCCGGTCGCACCCTTCGTCGACGAGACGGGCGTCTTCCGAGCGTTGTCCTCGCCCAGCGCCAGCTTGATCACACGCGTCTCCGCCGCGTCCCCCAGCGGCGTTGACGTTCCGTGCGCATTGATGTAGTCGATCTCGCCCGGATCGATGCCTGCATCGGCGAAGGCATTCTTCATCGCCCGGGCCGGGTTCTCGCCCGTCGGATCCGGCTCGGTGACGTGCTTGGCATCGGACGAGAGCCCGTAGCCGACGACTTCGGCATAGATCTTGGCGCCGCGCGCCTGCGCGCGCTCGAGCTCCTCGAGGACGACCACTCCAGCCGCCTCACCCATGACGAACCCGTCACGGCCGGCGTCGAACGGCCTGCTCGCGCGAGCCGGGTCGTCATTCCGCCGCGAAAGCGCGCGCATCGCGCCGAAACCGGCGATGCCGACCTTGTTGATCGCAGACTCGGTTCCGCCGCAGAACATCACCTCGGCACGCCCGAGCCTGATGTCGTCGAGGCCCTGGCCGATCGCCATGTTGGACGCAGCGCAGGCCGTGCATTCGGACGAGAGCGGGCCCCGTGTGCCGAGCTCCATCGAGACCCAGCCCGCGCCCATGTTCGGGATGATGCAGGGGATCGCGAACGGATTGACCCGGTCGGGCCCGCGCTCCTTCAACGTGTCGTAGCAGTCCTGAAAGGACCTCAGGCCACCGATCCCCGTCGCGATCGAAGCGCCGATCCGATCGCCGTCCGCCTTGACGTCGACACCCGAGTCAGCCTCCGCCTGCCGCGCCGCGGCGAGAATGAGCTGCGCAAAGCGATCCATGCGGCGCGTCTGCTTTCGGTCGATCCAGTTCGATGGCTCGAAATCCTTCACCTCGCAGGCGAAGTGGACGTGATAGTCGGTCGAGTCGAACTGGGTGATCGGCGCCGCACCCGATTCGCCGGCGACCAGGCGCTGCCAGCTCGTCTCGGCATCGTTGCCGAGGGGCGTCAGCGCACCGATGCCGGTGATGACAACTCGTCTCTTTCCATTGACCGACATCTACATCCCCAGTCCGCCGTCGACGAGCAGGACCTCGCCCGTGATGAACGACGCCTGCTCGGAACAGAGGAACCGTACCGCCCCGGCGACGTCCTCCGGCTTGCCGAAACGGCCGAGCGGCGTGTTGGCGAGCATCAGCTCCTTCATCTCGTCGGAGATCACCTGCGTCAGACGTGTGTCGATGTACCCGGGCGCCACGACGTTCGCCCGCACACCGCGGTTGCCGAGCTCGCGCGCAAACGCCTTCGTGAAGCCGATGATTCCGGCCTTCGAGGCGGAATAGTTCGTCTGCCCGGGATTCCCGTGCAGGCCGACGATGCTGGAGATGTTGACGATGGAGCCGGAACGACGCTTCGTCATTCCGCGTGCCACCGCGCGGCACGTATGGAAGACCCCGTTGAGGTTCGTCTCGATCACGACGCGCCAGTCCTCGTCCGACATGCGCGCGATCAGCCCGTCACGGGTCAGACCGGCGTTGTTGACCAGGATGTCGATGTCCCCGGCGGCTTCGACGAGGGCTTTGGCCTGTTCGGGGTCGGCGACGTCCGCCTCGAGCGCGCGGCCACGCGCCTCCCTTGCCACCTCCTCCGCCTCGTCCTTGCCCGAGCGGTAGCTGACCGTGACCTCCGCGCCGGCGCGCGCGAGCTCGAGGGCGATCGCACGCCCGATGCCCCGCGACCCGCCCGTGACGAGGGCGGTCTTTCCCTCCAGCGACGCGAAACCGTCAGGCAGAGAGAAGTGTCTCCTCGAGCTTGTCGACCTCTTCGGGCGTGGAGACGGAGATCGTCTTCACGCTGCGGTCGATGCGCTTGATCAGCCCCGACAGGACATTCCCCGGGCCGACCTCGACGAAGGTGTGGACGCCTTCTTTGATCAGGGCCTGCCCGGCGTGGGTGAAACGCACGGGGGCCGTGAGCTGCTCCACGAGCAGCGGGGCCATCCTTTTCGCCGATTCGATGCGCGCGGTCACGGTCGACATGAATGGCGAGGTCGGCTCGACGAAACCAACCTTCTCGAGCGCGGGTCGTAGGCGATCCGCCGCGCGCGCGACCAACGGGCTGTGGAACGCACCCGAGACGCGCAGCTTCACGGCTCGACGCGCGCCGGCCTCTTCGGCGGCCGCGCAGGCCTCCTCGACCGCAGGGTTCTCGCCCGAGACCACGATCTGTCCCGGGCAGTTGTAGTTCGCCGGCCACACGTTGAGGATGCGCCGGCAAATGCGTTCCACGACCTCATCGTCGAGGCCGAGGATCGCAGCCATCGAGCCGGGGTGCTTGCGAGCGGCCTCCGCCATCGCCAGACCGCGTTCGCGCACGAGCGCAATCGCCTCTTCGACTCTGAGCGCACCGGCCGCCGCCAGCGCGGCGAACTCGCCGACGGAGTGGCCGACGACGAAGTCCGGCTTGATGCCACGGGCCCGGACAGCGGCACAGATCGCGAGGCTCGTCGCCACGAGAGCCGGCTGCTGGATCTCCGTTTCGACGAGCTTTTCCTCCGGCCCCTCGAAGCAGAGATGCTGCAGGTCCAGCCCGGAGGCGGCGCTGCTGCGCTCGAAGACGTCGAGAGCTTCGGGGACGGCCGCCGCGATCTCGCGCCCCATCCCGACCTCGAGCGATCCCTGTCCGGGAAAACAGAACGCAACGAGACCCGACTTCACAGCGTCCACCTCATCAGAGCCGAGCCCCACGTGAGGCCTGCTCCCATGCCGGTCATCAACACGAGGTCTCCTTCCTTGAGCCGACCATCCGCCTGTGCCTCCGCCAGAGCCAGCGGGATCGAGCCGGAAGACGTATTGCCGTAGCGGTCAACGTTAACCACCATTCGCTCACGCGGGATACCGAGCTTCTGAACCGCGAACTCCAGGATCCGCACGTTCGCCTGGTGGGGAATGTAGACGTCGACGTCCTCGACCGCCGCCCCGCACCGCTCCAGGACCGCCTTCGCGGACGAGACGAGGACCCGCGTCGCGAACTTGAAGACCTCGCGGCCGTTCATGTGGACGTACCCGTTTCCGGCCGCAGCCTCCATGCTCCGGGAGCCGCTGCCCGGCAGCGAAAGGTGGATCCCTCCCCCGCCGTCGGCGCCCAGCTCGAAGCCGAGGAAGCCGGGCTTCTCGACTTTCTCGAGCACGACGGCCCCTGCCCCGTCCCCGAAGAGCACGAGGGTCGACCGGTCGGTCCAATCGAGGATCCGAGACAGAACGTCACCACCGACCACGAGCGCACGGTCCGCCAGTCCTGCGGCCATCATCCCGTAGGCCTGCGCGACCGCGTACATGAAGCCCGTGCAGCCCGCGAGCAGGTCGTACGCCGCCGCGTCGCGGGCGCCGAGCGTGTCCGCGAGCAGTGCGCTCGACGTCGGGAACATCATGTCCGGGGTGACCGTGGCGCAGACCAGGAGATCGAGGTCCTTACCCTCGAGCCCGGCCTGCGCGAGTGCCGTCCGGGCGGCCGGGAGAGCGAGATCGGTGAGGGCCTGCTCGGGCGCCGCGATCCGCCGCTCGCGGATGCCGGTGCGCTCCATGATCCACTCGTCCGAGGTGTCGACGAGCGTCGAGAGCTCGTCATTCGTCAGCACGCGGTCGGGCACGTAGGCGCCGAGACCCGTGATCGAGATCGGCGGGCCTTGCGCCTTGCCGATCACTTTTCCACCGCGAACGTGAGGGTCGCTCGGCAGGCGAGCTCGCCGTCCACACGCGCCTCGGCCTTGCCTCGGCCAATCGGCCCGCGAACGCGCTCGAGATCGCAACGCAGCTCGAGCACGTCGCCGGGTTCGACAATCCGCTTGAAACGACAGTCGTCGATCCCTGCGAAGAGCGCGAGCTTGCCTCGATTCTCCTCTTCGCTCAAGACGGCCACCGCACCGGTTTGCGCGAGCGCTTCGACGATCAGCACGCCCGGCATCACCGGCCGGCCGGGAAAGTGGCCGCTGAGATACCACTCGTCCGCCCGCACTGTCTTTCGCGCAACCGCTCCCTCGCCGGGCCGAAGCTCGAGCACTTCGTCGATGAGGAGAAACGGCTCGCGGTGCGGCAAGATCTGCTCGATCGCTTCGCGGCCGAAGGGAGTCGCAACCTTCATGCGACGTCCGAAAGCTTGTCACGCAACCGGCTGCGGCCGCGGTGCGCATAGCACTTCGCTGTTCCCACCGGCATGCCGGCGACCGCCGAGATCTCCTCGAACGAAAAGCCGAGCGCGTCCTTCAGGACGACGACGCGGGCCTGCTCCGGCGCGATCTCCGCCAGGCAGCGGTTCAACTCACCGCGCAGCTCGGCCCGGTCGGCTTCCCACGCCGGATCGGCGTCGGTCGCGGCCCGCCGGTCCTCGAGCAGCGGCTCGCAGGCTCGAGCCCGTTGCCGGTTCGCCACGTCGCGGCACGCGTTGATCGTCAGCCGATGCAGCCAGGTTGCGAACTGCGACTCGCCCCGGAACTGCCTGATCTTGACGCACAGCTTCGCGAGTGCATCCTGTGCGGCGTCGTGCGCGTCCTCGGGATCGCGCAGCAGATGACCCGCGAGCTTCTCCACGCGCGGCGCGTGCCGCTCGCAGAGCGCCTCGAGGGCGCTCGCGTCACCGTCTTTTGCTCTTTTCACCAGGATCGGATCGCTCAGCCGCGCATAGGCAAGAGGCCCTTCCGGACCGGAGGACTGCGGGATTTGACGCCGGCGGCCGCGTGGCAGTTGCATCTCAGCGCTCTAGTGTAGGAGCGTGGCGGATTCGCTCGCCCCGGACGCCGTGAAACCCCTCCTCCAAGGCCGCTTCGGTCGTGTCTACCATTACGCCGAGGTTGCACCCTCGACACAGCGGATGCTGGCGAACGACGAAGAGGAAGGAGCGGTCGCGGTCGCGGAGGAGCAGACCGCAGGCCGGGGCCGGCTCGGCCGCACCTGGGAGGCCCCCGCGGGAACGAGCGTTCTCGTCTCCATCGTCTTGCTCCCCGCCGTGCAGGCCGCGAGGCTTCCGGAGCTCTCGCTCGTCGCCGGCGGCGCGGTGATGGAGGCGATCGCCGACGTGACAGGGATCGAGCCGACGATCAAGTTCCCGAACGACGTCCTCATCGCGGGCCGCAAGATCGCCGGAATCCTCGCCGAGTCGAGCGAGGGACGTGTCGTGCTCGGCATCGGCGTCAACGTCAACCAGACGCGCGAGCAGCTGCCCCCCGACGCGCAAACGGAGCCGACATCGCTCCGCGTCGAGCTGGGTGCGCCGGTTGACCGTGCGCAGCTTCTGGCGACGATTCTGCTTCGCCTCGAGCAGGCGTACGACGCGTGGATCGCTACGGGTACTTCAGCGTCCGGCTGACATTCCCCGCCGCATCCTGCGCCACGATGCGAACACTGCGCACACGCGGCGCGCGGAACGAGAACACGCCGGCGCGGACCGTGCGGGTCATGAGCTTGCCGTTGAGGGTCAGCCGGATGACCGCCTGCTCACTCACGCGGAAGCGCAGTCCGCGGAAAGAGAGCGCACGAAGGACGGGGGCAACCGTGTCGATCCGGAAGAGCACCGTGTGCGTGACGGTGCCCAGGTCGTTCGTCGCCGTGAGCACGCCCGCGTACTTGCCGTCCTTCAATCCGGTCGGAGCCCACGAGACGGTCTGAGCACCCGGTGTGAGGTTCGCGGAGTAGACGGAGGCGAGCGTCTTCCCCGCCTGCGCGATCTCGAGCTTCACGGACGCGGCCTGCGCGAGCTCGAACCCGAACGTGACGGTGTCCTCGACGCCGTCGCCGTTCGGAGAGACGGCCAGCGGCGAGGCCGTGAAGCTTCCGACGGTCCGGTCGACCAGGATCGGCACCACCGAGGTGACGGTCGTCCGGCCGTCGTTTGCGCTGAGCACGATCTCGTAGCGCCCGTCGGCGACACCGGCGGCGGTGAAACGGAACGACTGCTTCCCGGCTGGCCGGGCCTGTGAAAAGAGGACGGAAAGATCCTGCCCGTCGGGCCCGCGCAAGGTGGCGGTGACCGTCGCCGGCGCCGTCAGCGTGTAGGAGATCTGGCTGAAGTCGGTCTGCCCGTCGCCGTTGGGGGTGATGGTGCGCGGCAGTGCGGTCGCCGAGCTGATCGCGAGCACGACCGGCTTCGCGCCGATCATTCCGCTGGCCGGACGCACGTTGTCGCCGGCCGAGATCGTCCAGCTGTACGACCCGGGAGCCGCGGTCGAGGCATCCCAGGTCCAGTCGACCTCCTGGCTCGATCCCGAGCCGGTGGCAACGACGGCACCCGTCGCGTCGGCGATCGTCACGGTCCAGGGAAACAATTGGCTGAGACGCGCGCGGAAGCGCACCTGACCGCCGATGGCGCCCTTGGCAGAGGGCGTGTAGAGCTTCGGGAGGCCGTCGCTCTGCGCCTGCTGCGCGATGGCGTCGAGCTGGGAGTAGAGGGCGGCCCCCGGGCAGGCCGTGAAACCCGTGTCGCGGTGCCCGGAGACGGCGCGGATGAAGACCGGCACGCCGGACGCGAACCGAGCGTTGCCCCCGGAGACCCAGGTCAGCGTCGACTTGGGATCGACGTGCGCGATGTCGAGGCGCCAGGCCAGCAGGTGGGCGAGCGCGTTCCGCGCAGCGGCCGTCGGAGGAGCCGAGGTGTAGGTCCCGAGCACGGCAACCCCGACCGAGCCGGTGTTGAACCCCTCAGCGTGCGCGCCGATGACGGGTTTGTCGACGCCGCCGTAGCGGCCCTCGAAAATCTGGCCGTACTTGTCGACGAGAAAGTTGTAACCGATGTCGTTCCAGCCGTTCCCTTTCACGTGGTAGATCTCGATACCGCGCACGATCGCAGCGGATTGTGAGGCGGTGTACGAGTTGGTGCCGGCGGTGTGGTGAACGAGCGCGAACTGAAGAGCGCTCGCGTAGAGCGGCGGGGCACGACGGATCGCTTCGTTCGCACCCCACGCTTCGCGGTCGATCAGGAGCGGCGAGCCGGTCATCGAAACGCGGCGCAGCGGAATGCGCACCTCCGGGCTGTGGACGAAGTAGGCGCGGAGCCGCTCGACCTTGCCCCGCAACCGATACTCGATTCGATCGGAAGGACCGGCCCAGTAGGGATTGCCGATGTGCCAGCCGAGCGCGGCGCGCGCTTCGGGAGTCCCCGCGTTCGGGAGGTCCTCACCTTCCGGAGCCGCAGCCTGCCAGCCGCTCCAGCGTCCAGCGAGTGAACGCGTTCGGAACTGCACCGTGCCCGTTCCGCGCCAGTGCAACCCCACCATGTCGAAATGCGTCGTGGCGACCGCGAGAGTGCGCTCGCCGTGGAGCGGTACTTCGCGCATGGTCAGGGACGCGCCCCCGAATGCGGAGGCAGGGGCAGCGAAAAACAGGAGCGTGGCGATGAAGAGAGGTTTCATGCGGCGGCGGCCCTCTGTTCAGGGTGCCTGTACCCGGCTTCGCCCTCAAGTGCGAACGCCCTTCCCTGATAGAATCCTTACGAGTTGAAGAGCGCCTGTTTGCGGGGACTTTTGCTCGTCGGGGCGTTCCTCGCCTTTGCCTCTTCGGCCTCAGCCGCCACGCCGCGCGTTCTGGCGATTCATTTCGACGCTGAGGTGAACCCCGTGACGCAGAACTACCTTTGCGACAATCTCAG
Source organism: Gaiellaceae bacterium (assembly GCA_036824055.1). GTDB lineage: Bacteria > Actinomycetota > Thermoleophilia > Gaiellales > Gaiellaceae > 3-1-20CM-4-69-9. The sequence goes on from DAITAW010000042.1 coordinate 10,436, forward strand.
CCGCGCGGCGAAGGACGGCTACTCCGCAGCCGTGATCGTGCTCAACACGCCCGGCGGTCTGCTGCAGTCGAAGGACAAGATCGTGCTCTGCGAGCTGAATGCCAAGCTGCCTGTGCTCGTCTGGGTCGGTCCGAACGGCGCAACGGCCGGTTCTGCCGGCGTCTGGATCGCGGAGGCGGCCGACTTCCTTGGCATGGCGCCACAGACGAATATCGGGTCGTCGACTCCGATCGACTCGGGCGGAAGCAACATCGGCTCCGATCTCCGGCGCAAGCTGATCAACCACGAAGCCGCGACGCTCCGTGCACTGGCCCAGAGTCACGGGCGCAACGTCGAGTGGGCGGATCGCGCCGTACGCGTGGCCACGAATGCAACTGCCTCCGAAGCGTTGAAGTTGCACGTGATCGACGCGGTCGCGCCGACCCTCCCGTCCTTGCTCGAACAGGCGGACGGTGTCAAGACGAAGCCCCGTGGCTACACCCTCCACCTCGCCGGCGCCGAGATCCACCACGTGAACCTCGGCTTCTTCACACGGATCCTCAACACGCTCATCGATCCGAACATCCTGCCACTGCTCTTCCTCGCGGGGCTCGCAGGGATCGGCTTCGAGATCTTTCATCCGGGGGTCGTCCTGCCCGGCGCGCTCGGCGCGGTCGCACTCGTCACCGCACTCTTCGGGTTTTCAGTTCTTCCCATCAGCTGGGGCGGGCTCCTGTTGATGCTCCTCGGCGTCGCGCTGCTCGTCGTCGACGTCCACGTGACCACACACGGTGCGTTGACCGTGGCCGGGCTGATCAGCCTCTCGGTCGGCTCGATCATGCTCTTCCAGAACGCTCCCGGCTTTCACACGTCGAAGCCTCTGGTGATCAGCGTGGCGGTGGTTCTCGGAGCGGTCTGGACGTTCGCGATGAGCAAGGCGCTGGAGGTCCGGCACAGGCCGGTCCAGGTCGGTGCACAGCTGATCGCCGGCTCTGTGGGCGAGGTGCGCGAGAACGGTCTCGTCTTCCTGAACGGGGAGCTCTGGGAGGCACGAGCCGCGGGCGGAGAGGAACTTCATCCGGGTGAGCGCGTGCGCGTCGAGTCGCTCGACGGCCTGACCCTGACAGTGCGACCCGAAAGCACCTAAACCCCGTAGGATCCAAGTATGAACGCGGCACTGGTGATCGTCGGCGTCCTGATCTTCCTGGTCGTGCTGTTCCTATTCTCGGCGATCAAAGTGGCCCGCGAGTACGAGCGCGGCATCATCTTCCGGCTCGGCCGCCTGCTGCCCGAACCGAAGGGCCCCGGTCTGTTCCTGCTCATTCCGATCGTCGACCGAATGGTGAAGGTCGACCTGCGCACGATCACGCTGACGGTCCCGCCGCAGGAAGTGATCACGAAGGACAACGTCCCTGTTCGTGTGAACGCAGTTGCGTACTTCCGCATCGTCGCGCCGAAGGACGCGATCGTGCAGATCGAGAACTTCATGGTCGCGACCTCTCAGATCGCTCAGACGACGTTGCGCTCCGTGCTCGGGCAGCACGTGTTGGACGAGCTGCTCTCCGAGCGCGAGAAGATCAACGGGATCCTGCAGGGAATCATCGACGAGTCGACTGCGCCCTGGGGTATCAAGGTGTCCATCGTCGAGGTGAAGGACGTCGAGATCCCCTCGTCGATGCAGCGCGCGATGGCGCGACAGGCGGAGGCCGAGCGCGAGCGGCGCGCCAAGATCATCAACGCCGAAGGCGAGTTCCAGGCAGCCGAGCGGCTCAAGGACGCAGCGGCGGTGATCGGCGAACAGCCCGTCGCCCTGCAGTTGCGCTACCTGCAGACGCTGCTCGAGCTCGGCTCCTCCCAGGCGACGACGATCGTCTTCCCGGTCGACCTGATTCGCCCCTTCCTCGAAAAGAAGGCCGGCGAGCCGATCTGAGCGGCGAGCTCCGGCGCGATCCAGATTCGGGGCGCGTCGCGGTGATCGCTCCCGGTCGGGCGAAGCGCCCCGGCGCTGCGCGGCCTCCACTCGAACCCCCCAGCCCGGACGAGCTCGACTCGTGTCCGTTCTGCGCAGGCCACGAGGACATGACGCCGCCGCAGACACTGGTGCTTCCCGAACAGGGCGACTGGAAGGTGCGGGTCGTCCCCAACCTCTACCCGGCGCTCGAACAGCAAGAGGTCGTCGTGCACAGCCGCCGGCACATCCGCTCGATCGCCGAAGCCCAAGACGGCGAGCTCGAGCTCGTCGCCGAGGCGTGGCGTCGCCGCGCCGCCGACGAGCCGGGCGACGTCTTCCCGCTGCTGAACGAAGGCCGTGGGGCGGGCGCGAGCCTGCCCCACTCTCATTCGCAGCTCACCTGGCTTCCGGAGCCTGCGCCACCACGAGCGCGGCCCAGGGCTGAGAGGGTGTTCGAGCGAGACGACCTCATCGTGGCCTGCCCGTGGGCGAGCCGAGTGCCCTACGAGACGGTGATCGGCCCGATCGAGCCTGAATCGGATGCACTCAACAGTGTCCGGCTGGGACCCGCGCTGACGCTGCTCGCCGACGTCGTGCGGCGACTGCAGCGGCTCGAGGCGGGTCCGGTCCCGCTCAACGCATGGCTCGAGAGGAGCCAGACCGACTGGCGACTCGTGCTCTTTCCACGCCTGAACGTTCTCGCCGGACTGGAGCTCGGCGCAGGGATCTCTGTGAACACGCTTGCGCCGGAAGATGCGGCGGATCGGCTGAGAAGAGCGTCCGGCGTTAGCGGGCTCGGCTGAAGATCATCATGCCGGCGAAGCTTGCGGATTTTCAGCGGCTAGATTCTCAGCGGCTCGTTCGCGGAACCGGCGGGCCGCGTCGATCGCGGCGCCGAGGTTCAGGCCCTTGTCTTTCGCCTGCTTGATCAGCATGACCGTCTCGAGCGCGTCGATGTCGTAGATGCGCTGTTTCTTCCCCTTGGTCGGAATCTGCGCCTTGTTCGTCCAGTAGTCGAGCTGCATCTTCGAGATACCTGCGATCTGGCAGACCTGACCGAGATAGAGCTCCACCTTGCCCAGGTGCTCGGCGAGATCAATCGGCTCGAGTAGATCCATCTGCCTGCTGACAACCATGTCGTCGTCGCCTTTCTCTGCGCTGGTACCCCTTGTTTCAAAGGTATATCGCTCTTTTTCCCGATCGGGAAGGGGTGGATTCAAAATGTCCCCCTTCTGGGGTACGGGGTGAGGCAGATTTGTGGCGTGGACTTATGCTTCGGGAACAGGTTCCGGGCTGTTCGTGGCATCGCTCTTGTCCTCCGACTCGACGACCGGAGCCAGGGTCGAGACATGCTCCCCTTCCCGCAGCCTCATCACGATGACCCCCTGGGTGGAGCGTCCAGACCGCTTGATGTCGTCGACCGACATCTTGATCACGGTCCCGCCGTCGGAGATGAGCATCACCTGGTAGCCGTCACGCACGGCGCGCGAGCCCGCCAGCTGACCCTTCGCCTCCGTCAGCTGCACCGTCTTGACCCCGAGCCCGCCACGCCCCTTGACCGGGTAGTCACGCACGGGCGTCCTCTTGCCGTACCCGTTCTCGGTCACGACCAGGACGTCGGCGTCGTCGTGGGCAATATTGACCGCGATCACCTCGTCGTCCGCGCGGAGCCGCATGCCCTGCACGCCGGAAGCATCGCGCCCCATCGGCCGCACATCGGTCTCGTGGAAACGGATTGCCTGTCCCTTTCGCGACACCATCAGGATGTCGTCGGTTCCCGACGCATGGCGAACGCCGACGAGCTCGTCTCCGTCACGCATCTTGATGGCGATGATCCCATCGGAGCGAAGCGGCGTGTTGTAGGCGGACATGCGCGTCTTCTTGACGACGCCGTTCTTGGTCGCGAACACGAGGTACTCAGCCTCCTTGAAATCACGCGTCTGGACGACTGCTCGCACCTGCTCGTCCTGCCGGAATGGCAGCAGGTTCTGGATCGCGCGGCCCTTCGACTGGCGCGACCCGAGCGGCAATTCGTGCACCTTCAACCGGTAGACCTTGCCGACGTTCGTGAAGAACAGGATGTAGTCGTGTGTGGACGCGACGAAGAGATGCTCGATGTAGTCCTCGTCCTTCAGATCCATGCCCATGACACCGATGCCACCGCGTCGCTGCTCGCGATATGCGGTGACCGGTAGCCGCTTGATGTAGTTCGAACGCGTGATCGCGATCACCATGTCCTCTTCCGCGATCAGGTCTTCGAGCTCGAGCTCGTCTTCGGCCTGCACGATCTCCGTGCGGCGGTCGTCGGACTTGCCGTAGATCTCCTTGAGCTCTAGCAGCTCTTCCTTGATCACGCCGTCGATGCGGGCGGGATCGCCGAGGATCGTGCGGAGCTCCGCGATTCGCTCCTGCAGATCGTTGAACTCGGCCTGGATCTCTTCACGGGCGAGCTTCGTCAGCCGGGAGAGACGCAGGTCGAGGATCGCCTGAGCCTGGATCTCGGAGAGGTCGAAGTCGCGCATCAGCCCTGTTCGGGCCGCGTCGGTGTCGGCGGCGGCCCGGATGAGCGCGATGACGGCATCGAGCGAGTCGAGTGCCTTGAGGTAGCCCTCGAGGACGTGCGCGCGCTTCTCTGCCTGCCGCAACTCGTACTTCGAGCGGCGTGTGACGACCTCGCGCTGATACTCGAGGTAGTGCCGGATCAGCTCGAGCAGCGAAAGCGTCTTCGGGACGCCGTCGACGAGCGCCACCGCGTTGTAACCGAACGTCGTCTGCAGCGGCGTGAGCTTGAAGATCTTGTTGAGCGCGACCTGCGGGACCGCTTCACGCTTGAGCTCCACGTAGATGCGCATCCCCTCCTTGTCGGAGTGGTCCTGCAGAGCGTCATCCGACATCGGCACCTCGGTCAGCGTCCCGGCCTTGACGAGGTCGGCGATCTTCTCGATCACGCCGCCTTCGCCGGCCTTGCGGACGCCGTACGGGAGCTCCGTGATGATGATCGCGCTCTTGCCGCCGCGCAGCTGTTCGATGTGAGCGCGCCCGCGTACGTAGATGCGCCCACGCCCGGATCGGTACGCGTCGCGGATCCCTCCGCGGCCGACGATCGAACCGCCGGTCGGAAAGTCCGGGCCCTTGATGTGCTGTGAGAGCCTTTCGACGTCGATCGCCGGGTCCTCGATCATCGCGATGATCGCGTCGACGACCTCGCCAAGATTGTGCGGCGGGATGTTCGTCGCCATGCCAACGGCAATGCCGGACGAGCCGTTGACCAGCAGATTCGGGAACCGGGCAGGGAGGACCGTCGGCTGGCGCCGTGACTCGTCGTAGTTGGGCTCGAAGTCGACGGTGTCCGCGTCGATGTCGCGGAGCAGCTCCGTCGCCATGCGCGAAAGGCGGCACTCGGTGTTGTGGCTGATGAATCCGTTGGTGACGAAAGAGTGGTCGTCAGCCTCGACGCGAAGCGAGTAGACCGGCTGGACACCACCAAGCGTCACGGACTCGACCTCGGCGTAGAAGTAATCCGCGGACACGAGCGGCTCGACCACAGAGCGAACTTCCTCGCTCTCGATCCGCTCGAGAATTGCCGTCCCGCCACGCTCCCAGCGTTCGGTGCGATCAATGTTGTGCCGGCGGAGCCAGTGCGAGTCGCTCTCCGAGCGGACATAGTCGGCCAGGTAGGGAACGTAGTCGCGGCTGCGAGTGGAAGGCGCCTCGGGAAGGGAAGACAACGCACGCTCGAGTTTCGGCTGCTTCACTCCGAGAAATCCGACGTGTTTAGCGAAAAGTCGCGCGTCTCGACGATTCCCGATCACAACTTTGATCTCTCCCTTCGAATAGCGACAGAGCCGCGCCACAACGCCGAACTCGAGCAGCAACTGCTGCACACCCCTGGCGAGCGCATCGCTGTACGCCGAATAGGAGACCTGAATGCTGTTTCGGGGCAGAAGCGAGGAAGACCCGTCTCCCTCGAAAAGGGATTGGAGGAACGCGCGCTTAAAGGCAAGGGATGCGCGCCAGACAACCTCTGGGATCTCCTTCTCGGAGCTCGTCTTACCGACTTGGAAGGCCAGCGGACTCGCGCGAACAGCCGAGAGGTCCTGGACATCCACCTCGTGAAGGAGGCTGCCCGATCGAATAACCCGCTCGTAGACGTAGCGCGGGCCGCCCACGTGCTCGTCGTAGGCCTCGAGAACTGCCTCGAAGTACTGACGGTCGCAATTGTTGAACCCGCCTCGGCGTTCGCCGAACCAGCCCTCCGAGACAAACGCGCCAAGCAAGACTGCAAGCCGCCGATCGGAATCAGAGAGCGGTCGATCATCTTCACGCCGCTTGCGTGAAATGACCACGCGGTCGCCCTCCGAGACTTCGTCAAGCAGTTTCCACATCAGAAGTGGGACGCCGACCATGTCGACGAGGCAGAGCACCGGGTGGTTCACGGTCCCTGTGAGCTCGAACCCCTCGCGGGTGCGCAGCTTCAATGTGTCGTGCTCGCCTGAATGAAAAAGCATTTGCGCCTTGACCGGCTTCCCGACGCGGTCGAGAACCTCGAGGTCGATCGCATTGTCGGATTCGGGGACAGCGTGCGGGACGATGTCGTCGATCCGAACGGTCCCGTTCGGCGTCGCCACGCGCGCGTCGCCCGTCGTGCAGTATCTCATCGCCCCAGCGGGATCTCCGTCGACCGAGCCGAAGTAGCCCTGGCCGTCGATGAGCGGGTAGCGCATCGAGAACGGCTGGGCCAGCCGGACAAGTGCGTCGTAGATCGCCGAGTCGCCGTGGGGGTGGTAGTTGCCCATCACGTCGCCGACCACACGCGCCGACTTGCGCGTAGGCCGGTTGGGCTGTAGGCCGGCCTCGTGCATCGCGTACAACACGCGACGGTGCACGGGCTTGAGCCCGTCGCGGACGTCGGGCAAGGCTCGGCTGACGATCACGCTCATCGCGTAATCGAGGAAGCTCGTGCGGACTTCCTGGTCGAGCTCGCGCGACTCGACGCGGCCGGCGCCGAGTGGTTCGTTCGTCAGATCAGACATCGAGGTTTCTTACGTCCAGCGCGTTCTGCTCGATGAAGAGCCTGCGAGGCTCGACCTCGTCACCCATCAGCCGGGAGAACCAGAGGTCGGCGGCGGCAGCGTCCTCGACGTCGACGCGGATGAGCATGCGACGCGCGGGATCCATCGTGGTCGCCCAGAGCTCGGGCGCATTCATTTCGCTGAGGCCCTTGAACCGCGTGATCTGGATCCCGCTCTTCGCCAGCGTGAGGGCACCCTCGCGTAGCGCTTCGAACGTGAGCGCTTCCTGACTCTGCTTCCCAAGCTTGAGCGAGAAGGGCGGCAGGCCGCCAACGATCTCGCCGAGCCGGGCGTACGTCTTTCGCACTCGATCGTAGATCGGAGAGGCGAACAGCTCCGCCGGCACCACGATGTTCTGCATCGCGCTGGTCTCGGTCTCGATGACTCGGATCAAAAGCGACTCCGCGCTGGCTTCCGGCTTCAGCGTGTAGCCGTTGGCGGCTGCGGCGTCGATCGCAGTCACGGCCTCCGCGGGGGTCGACGCGTCGCTCTCGACCAGACGGTGCGAGAGGACGAAGTCCGCGGCCTGTGGCCCGAAGTCTGCGCGCAAGCGGGCAGCCCAGCCCTGGTACTCCGTCAGCGTGCGTGCAAACCGCGCGTACCGCGCCTGAGTCAGCTTCACCTCGGCTCCGCCTCGCGCCTCGATCTCGAGATCGCCGAATTTCTCGCGCACGAGCAGTTCCTCGAGCTGCGAGTCCTTCTCCAGGTAGTTGTGCTGATTGCCCAGGCGGGCGAGATAGAGCGGCGGGACCGCGATGTAGATGTGTCCGCGCTCGAACAGCTCCGGCATGTGGCGGTAGAGGAACGTGAGCACGAGCGTGCGGATGTGTGCGCCGTCGACGTCGGCGTCCGTCATGACGATGACGCGGTGGTAGCGCAGCTTCGCGATGTCGAACTCCTCGCCGATGCCGGTGCCGATCACCTGGACGAGCAGTTGCACCTCGGAGTTCGACAGGACCTTGTCGATTCGGTTCTTTTCGGAGTTGATGATCTTTCCGCGCAACGGCAGGATCGCCTGGTTCGACTTGTCACGCGCGTCCTTCGCGGCACCGCCGGCCGAGTTGCCCTCGACGATGAACATCTCGGCGAGCTCGGGATCGCGGACCTGGCAGTCCGCGAACTTCTTCGCGATCTCTCCGCCAAAGGCGCCCTTGCGGCGGGTCAGGTCGCGCGCCTTGCGCGCCGCCTGACGAGCGCGGGCTGCCGAGATCGCCTTCTGGATGATCTGCTTGGCGTCGGTCGGGTTCTCCTCGAGGAACTCGGAGAGCTTCGAGTTGACGCTCGACTCGACGAAGCCCTTGACCCACGGATTGCCGAGCTTCGTCTTCGTCTGACCCTCGAACTGCGGGTCCTGCAGCTTCACGGACACGACGGCGGCGAGGCCCTCGCGCACGTCTTCGCCCTCGAGGTTGTCCTCCTTCTCCTTGAGCAGGCCCATGTCACGGGCAACCTTGTTCAGCGTGCGGGTGAGCGCAGCGTTGAAGCCGGAGAGGTGGGAGCCCCCCTCGTGCGTGTTGATGTTGTTGGCGAACGTGTAGACCGACTCCTGGTACGACGCGTTCCACTGCATCGCGACCTCGACCTTGCCCTGTTCGTTCTCGCCCTCGAAGTACGCGATGCTCTTGTGGATCGAGTCCTTGGCGCCGTTGACGTGCGCAACGAAGTCTCTGATCCCACCCTCGTAGTGAAATTCGACCACCTCGCCGCCGGCACGCTCGTCGGTCAGGACGATCCGCAGGCCGCGTGTGAGGAACGCCGTCTCGCGCAGCCGCTGCTGCAGCGTCTCGGCGGAGAGCTCCAGCTCCTCGAAGATTTCCGCGTCGGGCAGGAACGAGATCGTCGTCCCCGTGTCGCCCTTGTCCGCCTCGCCGACCACTGCCAGATCCGCGTTGGGGACACCGCGCGTGAATTCCTGGCGGTAGAGCTTCCCGTCGCGGCGCACCTCGGCGATCAGCCATTCGGAAAGCGCGTTGACGACGGACACGCCCACACCGTGCAGTCCGCCCGACACCTTGTACGGCGAGCCGTCCGCGCCGAACTTCCCGCCGGCGTGCAGCTTCGTGAGAACGACGGTGAGCGCGGACGTTCCCTGGTCCTCCATCTGGTCGACCGGGATGCCGGAGCCGTTGTCGCGGACCGTCACCGAATTGTCCGGATGGAGGGTCACCTCGATCCTGTCGTTGCGCCCGGCGAGCGCCTCGTCGACGCTGTTGTCGACCACCTCGTAGACGAGATGATGGAGCCCGCGGGGGCCCGTCGAGCCGATGTACATGCCCGGACGCAGCCGAACCGGCTCGAGGCCTTCGAGCACCGTGATGTCCTTGGCGGTATAAGTGGCTTCACTCATGAAAAAAGCCCTGCAAATTCCCCACTTGCGGGCACCCCGAATTCTAGCAAAACGAGCGGTCGTTATCGTCGCGAGAAA
>DAITAW010000003.1:0-68790 GCA_036824055.1 Gaiellaceae bacterium
TTCACCGCGCCCGCCAAGGGTGGCCCCGGGTTGCACGCGTTGCCCCGAGTTGGAAATGCGGGTCTAATCTTGCGCGGGTCGTACGAGCCGCGGTCGATCCGACCGGTGCTTCGTCCGCGGCTCGCCGGCGAGGGAGCGTGGCGCTCGACCGGTCCTCAGGTTGCAGGTGCGCCGCCCGTATTGGTGACGACGTACCGACCCGATCCCTCGTACCCGCGTGTGGTCGCGTACGTCGCTTGGGTCGACCACTCGCGCACGTCGCTCGCTCTCTATCCGGGTCGATACGAGCCGCCCGTCGGATCGCCGCGCGGGCCGATGAGTGTTCCGCTTGGAGAACGTCGGCTTCTGCTTGCTACGTTCAACAGCGGCTTCACAGCGCGTGACGGGCACGGGGGGTTTGCCGTGAACGGCAACGTCTACACGCCGCTTCGTGAGGGCCAGGCGACTGTCGTCGCCTACCGCCGCGGCAAAGTGGACATCGTCTCCTGGAAGGCGGCCGACAGTCTTGACACCCGAATCGTGCTTGCGCGCCAGAACCTGCCGCTGACCGTCGACAACGGCGTTCGGGGCCCGAACCTCGCCGACGGCTCGCAGTGGGGAGCGACGCTCGGCAATGCAATCCGCGTTTGGCGGTCGGGAATCGGGATCGACCGCCACGGCAATCTGATCTACGCAGCCGCCGACTATCAGACGGTGGGATCGCTGGCCGACATCTTCATTCACGCCGGCGCGGTGCGCGCGATGGAGCTGGACATCAACGCCGAATGGCCGAGCTTCATGACCTACCGCCACGCCGGTACGCTCGTTCCCGTCAAACTCGTGCCGAACGGGCAACAGTCGGCGAATCGGTATCTCAGGCCCGACGACAGAGACTTCTTCGCCGTCTATCGGCGCACGCGGCGAGCATCGCTGCGAGTTCCGTTCCGCTGAGCTGACCATGACGTGCTCGTCGTAGTCACCTGGAAGCCGGCGCTGGCGTACAGCCGGCGGGCCGCCTCTGTGGCGTAGCCGACCTTCAGGCGGCGCGCGCCTCGCTTCGCCAACTGGTCGAGACCCGTGGTGATCGCCGGCCCGACTGACCGCCAATCGTGGTCTTTCGCCTGGTATCCGTAGACCGCGCCAGGGTCAGCCCTCTTGCTTGCGCCGTTTCCAGTCGGCGAGTGTTCCCGGCTCTTCGCTTCGCTTCCACTCTTCAACAGCGCGACTCTTGTGGTGGAGACCGAAGTACCGGCCGGGAAACCACCATTTGACGGCGCGCCCGAGCGCGGTTCGCCTGCACCAGCAGTCGGAGTCGCAGGCGCACGTTCGGTCCCGGGGATTGTGGACTCGCTGTAGCAGTGTCCGCGTGATGCTCAGAGCTTACGCCGCGAGCGGAGCACGCTGGGAACGGAGGGGCTCAGAGCGTGACAGAGGACGTTGCTTGGCGCATCATGCCGCCTGTGAAGTCGGATCTTCCTTCTGGAACCGTCACCTTTCTGTTCAGCGACGTCGAAGGCTCGACCCGGCTGCTCGACAAGCTCGGAGCAGACGGATACTCGAGGGCCCTCGCTGAACATCGCCGCCTCATTCGCTCGGCATGCGCGCGTTTCGGCGGGATCGAAGTCGACACCCAGGGCGACGCTTTCTTCTACGCCTTCCCGACTGCGCCGGGAACGGTCGAGGCGGCTCAGGCGATTGGCGAAGCGCTCGCGTCCGGTCCGATCCGGGTGCGGATGGGTCTGCACACCGGGACGCCACTCGTCACCGACGAGGGATACGTCGGATCAGATGTCCATCGCGCCGCGCGGATCGCCGCGGCCGGTCATGGGGGACAGGTGCTCGCCTCGGCCTCGACTGCCGCACTCGTCGATCTGGAGTTGCTGGATCTTGGCGAACACCGCTTCAAGGACTTGGCTGAGCCGGAGCGCGTGTTCCAGGTCGATGGTGGTGATCACCCGCCGCTGCGTAGTCTCCGCAACGTCTGGCTGCCTGTGCCGGCGACTCCGTTTCTCGGTCGCGAGCCCGAACTCGAAAAGGTGTCCGAGTACCTTGCGCGCGACGAAATCCGCATTCTGACCCTCACCGGTCCCGGCGGGACGGGAAAGACACGGCTTGCGCTGCAGGCCGCAGCGGAGGCGTCAGATCACTATCCGGACGGGATCTGGTGGGTTCCGCTTGCCCCCTTGCGCGATTCCTCGCTCCTCCACTCGGCCGTCGCACAAGCATTTGAGGTAAAGGAACAAGCCGGCCGGGAGCTCGAAGAGACACTCACCGCCGAGCTGGCCGGCAAGCGGGCTCTGATCCTGCTCGACAACGCCGAGCATCTGTTGCCGGGTGTGGTCGCAGAGATCGTTCCGCTAGTCGCGGCGAACGGACCGACGCTGCTCGTCACAAGTCGGGAGCGCTTGCAACTACAGGGTGAGCAGCTGTACCCGGTGCCGACGCTCGCGGAGCAGGACGGCATCGACCTGTTCCTCGCCCGTGCGCGTGCGCTCGAACCTGACTTCGAGACAAACGACCTGGTCCGTGAGCTTTGTTTGCGGCTGGACAACTTGCCACTTGCGCTGGAGCTTGCGGCGGCGCGCACGCTGCTCTTTTCGCCGGCCCAACTCGTGGAGCGCCTCTCGCAGCGGCTCGACCTGCTGAAGGGGAACCGTGACGCCGACCCTCGTCAGCAAACTCTCCGCGCGACGATCGAATGGTCGTACGAGCTGCTTACTCCCGACGAGCAGAAGCTACTTCGCCGTCTATCCGTCTTCAGCGGCGGCTGTACGTACGGCGCAGCCGAGGAGGTTTGCGGTGCAGACCCGGACACGCTCCAATCTCTGCTCGACAAGAGCCTGCTGCGACGCCGTGACTCGACGTTCGGCTCGCGCTATTGGATGCTCGAGACGATCAGGGAGTACGCAGCTCAGCGGCTCGAAGACGCCGGGGACGCGAGCACGCTGCGGCGGCGACAGGCGGAATGGTGCTGCGAGCTCGCGGAACGAGTGATGCCGCTTCCGCGTCACCTGGCCGCGCTTGGGGCCGATGCCGAAGCGGGATTCGCCAGGCTGGAAGATGAGCGGGACAACGTTCACAACGCGCTTGCGTGGGCGTGGTCAAGTGGCCAAAACGAATTAGGCGTCCGCCTCGGCGTTGCCTGCTCCCGGTGGTGGATCGAGGGAGCAGGCTTCTACGATGCCGTCGCCTGGCTCGAGGTCGCTGCACCGAGGATCCCGCTCGTTCCGCCAGGCGTTCAGCTGCAAGCGCTCAAGGTTGCGGGCTTGACGGCGTTTCACGTTGTCACCGACACCGAACAGGCCGATCGCTACTGGGCACGTGCTGAGGCCATTGCCGAGCAGCTGGGCGATGTTGAAGAAGTCAGCTGGATCGAGGCCAAGCGCGCGGCGGTCATCTGGGAACGAGGAGATCTCGACATGGCTCTCGCGCTGTCTCAACAAGGTCTGCAGCGCTCGCGCGCCCGCGGCAACCGCTTCCCCGAAGCCCAGTGGCTCCATGGGCTCGGGGAGGTTTTGCGTGACCTCGGGCAATTCGAACAGGCGGAACGAGCACTCCTCGAGGCCGACCTGATCTATCGGGATCTCGGCGGACAGGAGACGACCATCGCCGCGAACACCCACAGCCTCGGCGATCTGGCTCTCGATCGAGGCGACCTCAATGCCGCCGTTGACTTCTACCGCCGGAGCCTCGCTGAGCTTCCCGGCCGTTCGCCGGCGACCGTCGTTGTCTGCCTCGCGGGAATTGCAAGCGTCTTGGCGGAACGCAAACGCGACGAGACTGCGGCGACGATCTGGGGAGCGGTCTGCGTAGCAGAGGAGCTGCTGGGGTTTCGGATGATTGCTACCGAACGCCGCCGCTACGAGACTCGCCTCGCACGTCTCGAGGGAACGCTGGCGTGGGAGGCAGGGAAGGACCTCACGCTCGAGCAAGCCCTCGCGCTCGTTTCGCAACCCCTAAATTGAGGAGCGAATGGGGAACCTGGGATTCCGGATTCTCGGCGGTGTGCACAGACGCATTTACCGGCTGACCGGCGGCAAGGTTGGCGGTCGGCTGGGCAAGTTGCCGGTGCTGCTGCTGACAACGACCGGACGCAAGAGTGGACGGCCCCGCACGCAGCCGCTCGTCTACACGCAGGTCGGCGACGGGTATGCCGTGATCGCCTCGAAAGGGGGCGCAGCTCAACATCCGCTCTGGTACCTGAACCTGCGCGAGGACCCGTCTGCGGCGGTGACGGTCGGGCGCGAAACGCGGAAAGTGCGTGCCAGGGACGCGGAGGGCGGGGAGCGGGAGCGCCTGTGGCGGACGCTCGCGGATCTGTACCCCGGCTATGAGAGGTATGCGCAGAAGACGAGTCGGCGGATTCCGGTTGTCGTGCTCGAGCTCGCCGGACGCTGAAGCGCCCGGTGGAGCACTAGGCTCTGCCGGTATGGCAGGGGCATTGATCTTCGATCTCGACGGGACACTCGTCGACACGGTCTATGCGCACGTGTTCGCCTGGCAGCGCGCACTCGCAGAGGAGGGGATGCCGATCGACGGCTGGCGGATCCACCGCCGCATCGGGATGAGCGGCGGCCTGTTCACGCGCGGGGTTGCGCGCGAGGTCGGACGTGACCTCTCGGTCGGGGAGATCGAAGCGATCCAGCTCCGCCATGGCGAAATTTTTCGGGAGCTCCTTCCGGAGCGGCGCCCGCTGCCCGGGGCGAGGGAGCTGCTCGCGCATCTACGCGGCGAGGGCATCCTGCACGGGATCGCAACTTCCGGCCGCCGGCCCGAGATCGATCTCTCGCTCGACGCGCTCGGAGTCGGCGACGACACCGTTGTGATCGACCGCGGCAGCGTTGCCCGCGCCAAGCCCGAGCCCGACCTCTTCCTCGCCTGTCAGGCGGCTCTCGGCGTCGAGCCGGAAGAGTGCTACGTGGTCGGTGACGCGGTTTGGGACCTGCTCGCGGCCCGGCGCGCCGGCATGCTCAGCGTGGGGCTCCTGAGCGGTGGCTATGGCTCGGACGAGCTCCTCTCCGCCGGCGCCTTTCGCGTCTACGACGATGCGGCAGAGCTGCACAGATCTCTCGACGAGCTCGGCTTCGACGCCTGAGGTTCACCTCGCCTCACCCACGACCTCCGTAGTACCAACGTCCCCTGCGATATCAGGTGCCGGAGACGAGGGCAGAGGTCAGCCTCTGGAAGCGACGCTCCGAACTGCGTCGATCACCCTGGCGATCAGTGACGGAGCCGGCGCTCCGCCGGGCAGCTCGACGACGAACGCGGTGGATCCCGGTAGGCGCGCGTTCTCCCAGTTCGTGACACCGCCGGGATAGCGCGTCAGGCGCCGCAACGGCAAGCCGGCAACGGCTGCGAAGCGGCGCTCGATTGCAACGTTGCCGCCGGATTCGTCCACGACACCGTAAGGCTGGTGGAACCAGATGCTGACGTTCGGCCGGAGTCGCAGGACGAGTCGGGCGAGCAGGCTGCTCTCCGGCTCTGACAGCGCGTGCGGTCCCGAGTAATGCCTGTCGCCGGCCTGGCCGTACGGTCGCCAGCGCCAGGGGAAGTTTCGGTTCAGGTCGACGCGGTGAGCATTCGTCCGCGTCCCGGCCGCTACTCCGTCGGGATTGGCGTTCTCGACGATCCACAGGCTGGTCTCCGGCGCTAACGGCGTGCTCTCGAGCTTCTCTGCCACTGCTATGCCGGCCGGTTCATCACCGTGGATGCAACCGACCACGAGTACCTTGGTCGGGCTGTCGGGATCGCCACGCTCGATGATTCTGATCGGACGCCGGTTGACGGACAGGCCGGCGATCATCGTGCGCGTCACAACCGGATCCGCCGCTGCTGACGAATTGTTGGGCGACCGCGCCATTCCGATGCCCCCCAGGAGGAGTAGCGCAACGCAGCAGATGCGACTCGTCACGCTGCTAGGTCGTCTTGCTCGCGCGGAGCGCGGCGAGCTCGACGATGTTGCCGCTGAAAAGAAAGTTTGAACTCCTTGATCATGGTGGCTCCTTCCATAGCCGATGCTTCAGCGGACGGCGTGGATCACGGTGGCGGCAAGCGGCGGCTTGAATGGGCGCTCGCCTCCGACCGGTATCAGAGCCTCGGTGAGTGCCTGGGCGACTTCTCCGGCGTCGGCGCCGCGTTCTGCAAGCTCGTGCGCGAGCGGCGAGCCAAGTGTGAAACCGGCTGCAAAGTCGGCAGCGGAGGGGCCGAGGCCCTGAACGCGGACGTCTTCCAGTTGGACGTCGGTCCAACCGGCCTCCACCATGTCTGCGCGAATCCGCTCGGCGTCGTGGTAGCCGTATGGGGTTTCCATGAAGCGGGGCGGGTCGGCGGGAAAGAGTCTCGCGAGTGACGCGTGGATGGCGCCGGCCGCCGGGTTGGCCTCCAGCGAGTGCCAGACGTTCGCGAGTAGCACGCCCTCCGGCCCGAGCACTCGGCGCGCCTCCCGGAACCCCTGCACCTTGTCGGGTAGAAACATGAAGCCGAACTGGCAGACCACGACGTCAAATGAGGCGTCGTCGAACGCGAGTGCCTGCGCGTCGGCTTGTTGCCAGCTGATGCCGGGGGCTGGTACCGCAGCTCGCGCGTAGTCGGTCATCGCCTCGTTCAGGTCGGTAGCGACGATCGCACCGTCTGGCAGCGCTTCTTGCAGTCGCCTGGTCACGATCCCGGTGCCACACGCGATCTCGAGCACTCGCAGCCGATCGCCCGTCGGGAGTCGCGAAACGAGATCCGTGGCGTACGGCTCGAAGAGGACAGGGCCTAGATGCAGGTCGTAGAACGCCGGAACCGGCCGGAGAATCCGGCGGCAGAACTGCTCACATTCGCTCGTCTGGGGAGCAGTCGAGGATCATTCTTCGTCAATCCTACGAGGCGGGCCGTGCGCGCGCCTGCTGTAGCTTGAATGCGTGGCCGAGCGCGTCCTGACGCTGCGCGAGTTGAACGGCGCAACGCTTGCGCGCCAGCTCCTGTTGGAGCGCAAGCCACTCTCGCCGACGGCCGTGATCGAGCGCCTGGTCGGGATGCAGGCGCAGTGGCCGTCTGCACCGTACGTCGGGATCTGGACTCGCACGACGAGCTTCCGCCGCGAGGTGCTCGAGCGGAAGCTTGCGAGCGGCGACGTGGTCAAGGCGACGGTGATGCGGCAAACGCTGCACCTCGTCACGGAGCGTGACTATGCGCTTCTCCGTGCGGCGCTCAGTGAGACGAACTTCCCGGACCAGACGCAGCTCGCGAAGCGCCTCGCACCGTCGATTCGAGCGCTCGCCGCTGCAGGTCCCGTGACCACGGCTGACGCACTCGCACATCTCGAGGACGAGCACGGCCTCACCGGCATAGAGGCACGCCGCGCCTGGCGTGCCGCACGCGTGCGCGCGCATCTCCTCCACCACCACGAGACCGCGCTGTGGCGCGGCCGTCCCGAGGGCCGCTTCGTCGCGCTGGAAGAGCCGGACACGCATGACCCGACCGAGGCGCGCGCGGAGATCCTCCGTCGTTACCTTGCAGCCTTCGGGCCTGCTTCGCGCCCCGACATCGCCGCCTGGAGCATGATGCACGTCCCGGAACTTGGGCGGGCGCTCGAGCGGCTCGAGCCGCTGCGCCGCTTCCGCGACGAGCACGGACGCGAGCTCATCGACGTCCCTCGCGCGCCGCTCCCGGATGCGGAGACGCCCGCGGCCGTACGGTTTCTGCCGAAGTGGGACAACGTGCTGCTTGCGTTCGCGGACAGGACGCGCGTGCTCCCGGAGCAGTACCGAAAGACGGTCATCCGGATGAACGGCGGCGTCGCGCAGACATTCCTCGTCGATGGATTTGTCGCGGGCATGTGGAGCGTCACGAAAGGCCGCGTCGCGCTCGAGCCGTTCGCGCCTCTGTCCCGTGCGACACAACGCGAGCTCCGGGAGGAAGCCGGACGCCTGGAAGCCTTTCTCGCCGACTGATTCGGCCGCGCCTTGTCTCACTCAATTGGGGTAAAGCCGCAGAAGAACAGCGCCGAGACATGACTTCGTGAGGTGCCGCTATCTAGGTTTCGCAGCCGTGCTGATTGTCTGCCTCGGCGCCGGGGCCCTCGGGGTCGCTGCCGGTCTCGCATCATCCGGCCAGGCCGCTGCCTATCGGAACCACGTCAATAGCCTCTGTCGCAGCTACACGCCGACACTCAAGAAGATCCAGGCAGACGCGACCGCAGCAAAGAAGGCTGGAAATCATCGCCGGATCTCCTACGACCTCGGATTGAGCCTCGTCCTCACACTGCGCGAAGACGCCGCGATCGAGCGCGTGCCGGTCCCGCCGGAGCTCCGACGACTGATGGCGCCTCGACTCCGACTTCTCAGAACGATCGACGGATTTCTCCACAGGTTCTTCGCCTCGGTAAAGGCCGGCGACCAGACGCTCGCGATCGTGGAGCTTCAGCACATCAGCACGCTGGCCCGGCCCCTGAACTCGATACTCGACTCAGCGGGCCTCCGGGATTGCGGTTCGAACCAAACGTAAGTCGGCAGGCCCGTCGGCAAGGGGCCGGGAGTTACAACTGCAGCACGACCGTGTAGGCGCCACGGTCGACTAGCTCGACACCTGTCGCGTCGACGGTGCTTGCGCGGCTTTGCTCGGCGAATTTATCTGTCTCTCCTGCGGCCTCCTCGCTCTCCCAGAGCGTGAGAGTGAGGGCTGTGCCGGCCTCACGATCGATGAGGAAGGCGCCGCCTGCGTTCCCGGGCAGACCGGCGACGAAGCCGCTCACCTGAGCCTTCACGTGTTCCTCCCACTTGTCGAGCGCCTCTGGAGAACCTGTCCACGTCGACGTCCTGGCGACCATGCATACCTCCGAACTAGGGGGCGCAGCTCATCTGCGCGCCGGTTCAAGCCTTGCAGTTGTGGCCCGGCATCGTCGGAAAGCTCCGTCACATCACATTTGCGGCACGGTGTCCGGCACCAGGCCGTGTGATTGTCGGCCCCTGCCTATTTGGTCAGTGCTCGCGATAGTTTGTATGCGGCATCCCCAGTCTTGACTCCCGCCCGTTTCGGTGCAGGTGAAAGGAGCTTCTCCCATGCAGAAGAGGTTGGTCACGCGCTACGCGATGCAGTCGGCGGAGGCGGCCGATGAGAACCAGCGAAGAGTTGAAGGAGTCTTCACCGAGCTCGCTGCGACGGCGCCTGACAACGTGAGCTACATCGTCCTTCGGCTCGCCGACGATTCCTTCGTGCACGTGTCATTCCACGACCACGGCGACGACGAGGTCAACCCGATCGCTTCGACGCCTGCGTTTGCGCATTTTCAGGAGGACCACGCTGCTCGTCGAGAGGGCGGCGTCGACCAGCAGACTGCAAAGCTGGTCGGTGCCTACATCACGACGATCGACTGACGCTACTCCGGTGCGACGAGTGTCCCTTGGAGTACTGTCGCTCGCCACATTCGAAGTCGGTTGGCTCCATGGGAATGACGACGGGGGAGGGAATGGATCTGTTGGCCCGCGCGCCGTTAGGACCCATCGGTTTCGGGAAGCCGCTGTGCAATCTCCCAGATGTGACCGTCGGGATCGGTGAAGCTGGCGGTGCGCACTCCCCATTCCCGGTCCATCGGGCCGTTCAGCAGCTCGACGCCGCGCGTCGCCAATTCGGCGGAGACCGCATCAGCGTCATCCACCCAGACGGTGAGCTGCAAGCGCGATCCGGCCTCGCGACTCGCAACCGCTCCGGGAGCGATCAGCTCGCGTGCCGCTGAATCCCTGAGCAGGTTCACGATCGTGTTCTCGAAACCGAACGCAGCCGCGTCCTCGTCTTCATAGATCAGGGATACGTCGAAGACCTTCTCGTAGAACGACTGCGATCGTCGGGGATCTTCGACGAACAGGGTGATGGCACCGACACTCTTCAGCGACATGCTCACTTCGGCTCCCTCTTTCGTTGGCGTGACGGGCAGTTCTGGTTCCACCGAGGTAGGACGGTCCCGAACGCGCGAAATCATCGCTGCCGGCGGGTCCTCACTCGCGGCGTCAGTCGTCGGGCGGAAGCGGCGGGCCGAGGTTGACCTGGCCGTGCGTCCGGAAGATGGCTTCCAACTGCTCGGCCGAGGGCCGTGGTGTCTCGCTCGGCGGGAGCATCGGCGCCAGCGCCGGTACCGAGCCGTCTCGCACCAGTAACTCGAGCCCCGCCGGGGTGCTCAGCACCAACACCCGCGCGGTCTCGCTATCGACGCGGAAGGTGTGCGCGACTCCCATGGGGACCACGGCCGCCGATCCCGGCACGAGCTCGAACCGTTGCTCGCCGGCCTGCACCGTCAGCCGCCCCTCCTGCACGATGTAACTCTCGTCCTGCGGATGCGTGTGAAGTGGTGGCGAGGCGTGGCGCGGAAAGAGGAATTCGATCAACGCGAAGCGCCCGTCGCTTGCCTCGCCCGGCACCTTGATCGTTGCAAGCGTGCCCAGGAACCAGAGCTGCTCACCCTTCCCCGCGCCTGACCAGGTTGCCGTCGCGCTGGAGTCGCTCACGATCCGGGAGCGTACCGGGGTCCCGGCTACTTGACCTCTTTGGGCCGCGCTTACCGAGAAGAGGCCGGCGACTCGGGCCTCGGCTCGAGCAGGCTTTGCTGCTCGACGATCCGACGCGCCACGTCGACGAGCCGCAGGTTGCGCTCGCGTGCGGTCAACTGGAGCCTTCGGAAGGCATCCTGTTCGGAGAGCTTGAGTGCTGACATCAGCAAGCCCTTGGCACGTTCGACGAGCTTGCGGTCCTCGAGCGCCTGTTGGGCTTTGCTCACTTCGGCCTCGAGTGCTTCGAATTCCGAATGGCGCGCAGCCGCCAGCTTGATCGCAGCCTCGAGCTCGCGGGTGTCGATCGGCTTGGTCAGGTAGGCGCTGACACCGCTGGCGATCGACCGTTCGACGAGGCTCGGATCATCGACGCCGGTGACGATCACGACCGGCCGTCGGAAGCCGTCGGCGGCAAGCTGTACGGCAGCGGCCAGGCCGTCGAGATAAGGCATCTCGATGTCGAAGAGGTAGAGGTCGGGGAGGGTCGCCTTTGCTTCCGCAACGGCCTGTTCGCCGTCGCCGACTGGGCCGATTGGGTCATGTCCGAGCGAGCGCACTCGTTCCGTGAGGCCGAGCGCGACGACGGGATCGTCTTCGGCGATCAGGACTTTCATCTCGGCCCCGCCGGAAAGACCGCCTCGGCGCGAGTTCCGCCGCCGGGCCTCGTGCTCAGGGCGAAGCTTCCGCGCAGGCCCTGCTCGACGACTCTCTGGACGAGCTCGAGACCCAGGCCGGCCGAATCACTCGCACCGTCGCCGCAGTCGTCGACGCGGAGACGATGTTCAGCTCCCGAGTCCAGGCGCACGGCGATCGGGGGGGAACCATGCTGGAACGCATTCGTGATCAGCTCGTTGGCGACGATCCCGAGCTTCTGAGCCATGGCCGCATCCAAGGTTGCGGGTTCGGCCTCGACTGCGACCGGGACCGGAGCCCCGTTCGCGATGGAGTTGAGCAGGGCGCTTGCGTCGACGCGGTCGTCGGTCTCTGTCAGCAGCCGGTGAACGGTCGCGATCGATTGGATGCGGGCCGCGGTGTCGTCGAAGGCGCGGCCGTCGTCGCCTTGTGGACGGCCGAGGAGCAGAAGGTCGGCAGCGGTCTGGAGGTTGTTCTTGATCCGGTGATTGGCCTCCGTCGTCAACGTGCGCTCGAGCTCGGCCCGAGCAGCGGCGCGCTCGCGCGAGGCCGCTTCGCGGCGGATTGTCCGCGCGAGGACGAGCACTGCTGCGACCGCGGCTGCGACCAGCGCCAGCCGCATTGCCGTTGCGCCGGCCGGTAGCGGGACGAACGACGCGGCGAGGGCGCAGGTTCCGACGCTGACGGCGAGCCAGAACCCGCGGCGCCACCCGACCTGCACGACCGCGATGAACGGAATCACAAGGAAGAGCAGGAGCGCGAAGTTCGGGCCGCCGGCGAAAACGAGCAGCGCCACGAATCCGATCAATCCGCCGGACCAGAGGTCGAGCAACAGCCGGCCGCGGCGGATTTGCAGCCACTCGCGCCACGGGACGAACATCACGGCCAGGTTGCAGAGGGCGGCCGTCAGCGTCAGCGTGAGGAGAAGCCAGCGGTGTTTCGATCCCGCGTCCGCAAGACCACCGAGAACCGCGATGATCGAGAGCCAGCCGAGCCAGAACCCGAGTTGCAGAGCTTGGGACCGAAACGCGAGCTCGAAACGTTTCTCGCCGTCCGGGGCCCCCCAGACACCCGCCGTCTCTGCGTTCGACAGTCCTAGCAAGATGCCCCCACGGTGGGCACAACGACGGCGAGCACGGTTTTAGTCCTGTTCCTTCCTTAGCGGGGAGGTAGAGGCAACTCGTCCTCTGCCCGACGTTACGCAAACCTCGTGTGTTCGGTTTTCCTGTCGCGCAGAGTCAGCCGCTCTTGCTAGCGTGATCTCCGCGGCGTTCATGACGACGCCGCTCGGGGCCTCGATCGCCTCTTTCCCCGCGTAGCCGTTGGCTCGCGTGATTCGACAGGGAGAGGCGATGACCGAGCGCCCGACGAACGACAGTTGTTTGCGACCGATGGCCTTGGGCCGCGGCTCGTCCTCCTTCGTGCCACTCGCGGGGATCGACCCGACGGGAGTCCTTCGACTCTCGTCACTGCGAAGAAGGAGGACAAGCACATGTCTGTAGCCGAGAACACGGGCACGCACAGGCTCTTGAGCGGGCCGTGGCAGGTCGATCCGGTCCACACCGTCGTCGAGTTTCGTGTCAGGCACCTGATGATCGCGACCGTCAAGGGCCGGTTCCGCGACTTCGACGGCGCGATCGTCCCCGACGATGTCCCGAGCGTCGCGGGCACGATCCGGGTTGGCAGCCTGGAAACGCTCGACGCGCGCCGTGACGAGCACCTCCGCTCGCCGGATTTCTTCGACGCCGAGCGCTACCCCGAGATCACCTTCGAGTCGAAGGAGATCCGACTCAACGGCGACGACCGGGCCTTCCTCGTTCCTGGCGAGTTGACGATCAAGGGCGTCACACGTCCGATCGCGCTCGACGGCGAGTTTCGTGGCAGCGTCGTTCAACCGGACGGCGCCGAGCGAGTCGCTTTTGCTCTGCGCGGGGAGCTCGAGCGCACCGATTTCGGTCTCGTCTGGAATCAAGCGCTCGAGACCGGCGGGATGTTCGTCGGGAACACGGTCGAGCTCGCACTCGACGTCTCCGCGGTGCGGGTGGCCTGATGGAGCCGCGACCACACGAGACATCTGCGGCGACGATCTGGCCGATCACCTTCGCGACCGGCGTCGCGGTGCTGCTCGTTGGGCTGATTGTGAACCCGGCGGTGATCGCGCCGCTAGGCGGCGCGATCACCGCTCTGGCTACTTCCGCATGGATACGCAGTGGCCGGCGGGTAGAGCAGCCCGTAACGAAAGAGAAAACCGCCCCGCGAGAGGTCGAGCGCTATCCGCGCAATCGCTTCCTCGCGGGTGCGACGCTCGGTCTCGGCGGGCTCGTCGCCGGCGGCGTTGCGTTGCCCGCCGTCGGCCTCGCGGTCCTGCCCCCTTTCCTCGGCCAGCGGCGTCGACCTGTCGACCTCGGATCGACGAGTGCGTTTCCCGAGGGCCGGTTCGTCGTTGCGACGTTCCTCGCCGACCCGAAGGCGGGCGAGGTATCGCGACGTGCCGCCTACATCCGCAACAACGGCTTGCTCGATGGCTTGCCGAGCTTCACGGCGATGTCGAGCCGCTGCACTCACGTTGGCTGTCCGACGCAACCGAACGGGCCGATCTTCAACCAGCAGCGGCGCGCTGAACACACCGCCAACGGCGAGGTCGGACTGGTCCCAGCGTTCCCCGCCGGCGGCTTTGGCTGTCCGTGTCATGGCAGCCAGTTCGACATCGAGGGCAATCGCACGGCAGGTCCGGCCGCACGGGCCCTCGACCGCTACGAGTTCTCGATTCGCAACGGGCACCTCTGGCTCGGGCACTTGTTCAGCGTCAGCCGCGTCGAAGGCCAGGGAGCGAACGCCAGGATCCACCGCTTCTCCCTCCGAGGTGCCGGCGAGCCGGCGGACGGACCGGAGTCTTGGCTCTACCCCGTCGATCCGATCCGATGAACATCTACGAGCTCGACATCGGCTGGGCGACGACGGCAGCCGAGCGGCGTTGCCTGCACTGGATGCTGGTCGCCTGCGACGAGGTCGCCGGTGTCTTCCTGACGGCGCGCGACGACGTGCTCGCCGTCCTCTTCAGCGGCAAGCGCGCGCACTTCGATGCGCTCGCCCGGACCTGGGCCGCCGATCAACTCCCGCCACGCACCGCAACCACGAACAGAAAAGGAGTACTGGAATGAAACGGCTTCCTCTATCGCTATCCGCACTAGGTGTCGCGCTCGCCGCCGTCGGCGTCGCCGTCGTCCTCGCCGGCAGCGCGCATGCCAAGACAGCGCTCGTCGGCCAAGAGTCTGGACAGCCGGTGATCGACTGGAATCAGATTCTGCTTTCGATCGTGAATACGCCGGGCGCGCAGCCGGCGAACATCCAGCCGACGCGCAACTTCGCGATCGTCCACGCCGCGATCTATGACGCCGTGAATTCGATCGACCGTTCGCACGAGCCGTACCTGATCTCCGTGCGTGCGCCACGCGACGCATCGGAGACGGCTGCGGCCGACGCAGCCGCGCACAGATCTCTGGTCGGGCTCTACCCTGCGCAGCAGAGCAGCCTCGACTCGGACTATGCGGCTGAGCTCGCTCTGGTGCCGAACAGTCCGGCGAAGGCCATGGGCATCCGGGTCGGCGAGCAGGTCGCGACCGATCTGCTCGCGGCGCGGGCGAACGATGGGTCAGCCGTCATTCCGTCCCCCTTCGTTGCGGGCACGAATCCCGGGGACTACCGGTCGACGCCCCCGAACCTCCCGACACCCGTGTTCACGACCTGGGGACAGGTCACCCCGTTTGTGCTCCAGCGTGGCGACCAGTTCCGTCCGGGAGCGCCTCCCGCGCTGACCAGCGACGCGTATGCCTCGGCGATCAACGAGGTGCAGAGCCTCGGCTCGGCGACGAGCACGACTCGCTCGGCCGAGCAGACCGTGATCGGCAAGTTCTGGAACCCGCCGATCCAGAACTTCTGGAACCAGATCGCCCAGACCGTTGCGCTCGCGCACCACAGCGACTTGCCGACGACGGCGCGGCTCTTCGCGACCCTGAACCTGAGCTTTGCCGATTCGGCGATCGCGTTCTACGACGCCAAGTACACCTACCGACTGTGGCGGCCGGTGACTGCGATTCGTCTCGCCGACACCGACGGCAATCCCCTGACTCTTGCCGACCCGACGTGGCTCCCGCTTTCCGTCAACACGGCGGCCGACCCGTCGTACCCCGGTGCGCACAGCACCATCAGCGCAGCGGGTGCCGACGTGCTCGCCACCTTCTACGGTGACGGCCAGTCTTTCTCGGTCACCTCGCCGGCGCTGCCGGGCGTGACGCGCTCGTTCACCAGCTTCGGTGCTGCGGCCGAAGAGGCGGGCCTGAGCCGGATCTTCTCCGGCCAGCACACGCGGCTCGATCACCTGGCGGGCCTGAGGCTCGGCCATGACGTCGCCGGCTTCGTCCTGCACAACGCGCTGCTTCCGGCACACGACTCCTCCGGGAAGTAGCGGCCCCATTTCAACGAAGGCACCACTCAAACACGAAGGGAGAATCATGAGAGCACAAAATGCTGTTCTTGCGCTTGCCGTGCTGGTCGTCGCGGTGTCCGCGTCGATTGCCTTGGCGGGCATCGCTACACCCGCGTCAGCCGCGGGCGGTGGGATCGCCACCCGCTCGTACGTGCAGACAAACCTCGTTTCGGACCTCCCGGGTCTGGCTGCGCACACCGATCCGAACCTGAAGAATCCCTGGGGCACGGCGGTCGGGCCGGGCAGTCCGATCTGGGTCTCCGACAACCATGCCGGGGTGACGACGCTGTACGACGGCGCCGGCAACCCTCAACCGCTCGTGGTCAGCATCCCGGCCCCGCCGTCGGCGGGGACAGGCGCCGTTGGGACGCCGACCGGCCAGGCGTTCAACACCTTCGATCCGACTTCGTCGGACTTCGTGATCTCGGAGAACGGCAAGTCTGGCCCGGCCTTCTTCCTGTTTGCGACCGAGGACGGAACGATCGCCGGGTGGAACCCGAACGTCGACCGGACACACGCTGTCATCGCCGTCGACAGATCGACCGCGACCGACAGCGCGGGCGACGTCGGCGCGATCTACAAGGGCTTGGCCCTGGTGAACACACCGGCTGGCAAGTTCATCTACGCGAGCGACTTCCGTTTCGGGACGGTGGATGTGTTCGACAGCCATTTCGACCTCGTGAACAGCTTCACGGATCCGACTGTCCCGGCTGGGTTCGCGCCCTTCGGGATCCACAACATCGGCGGGAAGCTGTTCGTGACCTTCGCGAAGCAGGGCCCGGGCAAGACAGATGACAGTGCCCGACCCGGCAACGGATTCGTCGACGTCTTCGCTCCGAACGGAGACCTGCTCCAGCGCCTCGTCAGCCGAGGCGAGCTCGACTCACCCTGGGCAGTGACGCTGGCGCCGTCGACCTTCGGCGCGTTCGGCGGCGACATCCTGGTCGGCAACTTCGGCGACGGTCGCATCGACGCGTACGACTCCACGAGCGGCACGTTCAAGGGGAGGCTCAGCGGTCCCGGCGGTGGCCCGATCGTGATCGACGGGCTGTGGGGATTGCGCTTCGCCCCAGCAACACCGAGCGCCGGTCCGAACACGCTGTTCTTCACGGCCGGCCTCAACCACGAAGCCGACGGGCTGTTCGGGACGATCGTCCCCAACGGGTAGTACCCACGGTAGAACGTCCAAGCTACGGGTGGGGCGCTGCGCGCGCCTCACCCGCGGCTGCGACCGACTAGGGGAGGTTATGGACACGTTCAACGCCGGAGACTCTGCGATCGAGCGTTGGACGCGTTTGGTCCTCCGGCTGCGCTGGCTCGTGCTCGCCGTCTGGCTGGCCGTGCTGATCGCGGGCGGCTTCGCGTCGACGCGACTGAGCGGACTGCTCTCGAACGACTTCGGCGTGCCCGGAACCGACTCCGCCCAGGTGCAGTCGACCCTGCAGCAGCGCTTCGGCGACCGCAGCGACGGCGAGTACCTGATTGTCTTCGAGGTCGCGCGCCCGGCCGACCGAACGCTGCTGGCGCGGCTGCAGCGAACCGTCGACCGTGCCGCCTTGGTGATCCCGACAGCTCGCGCCGGCCCGTTGCGAGTCGTCGCCCAACACGTGGTGGAAGGCACAGTCTTTTCGCAGCTCGATCTCGCGCGAGCGAAGGCGTCGACGCCCGCGTTGGAGCGGGCGCTCGGCCAGCCGAGGGGAGAACACGCCTACGTCAGCGGCCAGGCGGCGATCCAGCACGATCTCGACCCGATCTTCAGCCAGGACCTGCGGCGGGGAGAGTTCGCGATTGCGATTCCGGTGGCACTCTTGGTCTTGCTGCTGGTGCTCGGCGTCTCGGCGATCGTCTCGCTGCCGCTGATCTTCGCCGGGACCACGATCGCGGCGACGCTGGGGATCGTCTTTCTCTTCGCTCATGTGCTGCCGATGGCGACCTATGTGACGAATCTCGTCGAGCTGATCGGGCTTGCCCTCGCGATCGACTACTCGTTACTGGTCGTGTACCGCTTCCGCGAGGAGCTTGCGGCCGGAAGGGGATCAGATGAAGCGGTCGTGCGGACGATGGCGACGGCCGGACGCTCGGTGGTCTTCTCCGGCGCAACGGTCGCGGTCGGGCTCGCTCTCCTGCTCTTCATCCCGGTCCCGTTCGTCCGGTCGCTCGGCATCGGAGGCTTCTTGATTCCGCTCGTCTCGATCGTGGCCGCGTTGACGCTCTTACCTGCCCTGCTGTCGCTCAACGGCCGACGCGGTGCTGCTCGTTTGCGCATCGCCGACGCCGTGCGTGGTCGGCTGCGGCTTCCGCTGCCCCGTGCGGCCGGCACGGCTGACATCGAGCGCGGCTTGTGGGCCCGCTATGCACGGTCGATTATGCGCAGGCCGCTGGCCTACGTCACGGCCGGAGCCTTGGTCCTCACGTTCGCCGCTGTGCCGGCGTTCGGGTTGCGGTTGACCCCCGGCTCCGCCGACGGGATTCCGCGCTTCCCGCAATCCGTTCAGGGATTCGACCTCTTGCGGCGAGTCGCCGGCCCCGGCGCGCTCTCGCCGAATCAGCTGCTGGTAGACGCCGGCCCGCGCGGCAGTGTCTTCAGAAGCGATGTGCAAGCAGCGGTCGCGCGACTGGAGGTGCAGCTCCGCGCCGACCCCGAGGTCGCATCCATCCGGCCCGCGCCGGGGGCACCCCTGGCCGACCCGACCGGCCGCTACGAGGAGCTCGTCGTGATCGGCCGGCACGAGTACGGGAGCGAGGATGCACAGAGCTTGATCGGCCGCCTGCGCCGCACGATTATTCCCGCGGCTCGCTTTCCGGCTGGAACGCGAACGCTCGTCGGCGGGGGCGCCGCGCAGGGCGTCGACTTCCTCCACCGCTCCTACGCCGCGTTTCCGTGGCTGGTGCTCGCGGTGCTCGGGATCACCTACGTGCTCTTGATGCGCGCGTTCCGCTCGCTGCTCTTACCACTCAAGGCGGTGCTGCTCAATCTTCTGTCGGTGGCCTCGAGTTACGGAATGCTCGTTGTCTTCTTCCGCTGGGGGGTCGGCCGCGATCTTGCCGGCCTGTACCAGTTCGGTCAGATCGAGGGCTGGATCCCGATCTTCCTCTTCGCCATGCTCTTTGGCCTCTCGATGGACTACGAGGTCTTTCTGGTGACGCGCATGCGCGAAGCCTGGGATGAGTTGCACGACAACGAACGTGCGGTCGCGCACGGGCTCGAGCACACGGGTCGGATCGTCACCGCCGCGGCGATCATCATGGTCGCAGCGTTCTCCGGCTTCGTAGCCGGACGGATCGCAGGGCTCCAGGAGTTCGGGCTCGGGCTCGCCGTCGCCGTCTTCGTCGACGCGACGGTTATTCGCGCGCTGCTGGTGCCGGCGATCATGGCACTGGTCGGCCGCTACAACTGGTGGCTGCCGACGAATGTCGCGCGTCTGCTCGGCACGCCGCCCTCGCCGCTACCTCGTCCCGCCACACCGGCGCTGCGCGCCTCCGGCGAGTAGCAAGTACGCATCGCGTAGCGGGACACGGTCCTGCTACGTTGGTGATGCGGCGTTCGTGACGACGTCGTGCGAGGCCAAGACCGCCTCTCCCGCGCAGCCGACCAGCGGCGGCGCCCTAAAGGGAGGAGGCGATGAAATGAAGCACTGGATCAAAGTCTTGGCCGCGCTCGCGGTGTCGGCGGCGTTCGTCGTGACCGCCGGCGCTTTTGCTTTCGCGCACGGCTCGCAGACCGGTGGAACGACCGTCGCGATTGCCAAGTCGCGGCTCGGACGCATTCTGGTCGACAGCAAGGGAATCACGCTGTACGACTTCGTCACGGACAAGCACGGCGTGAGCGGCTGCTACGGCGCCTGCGCTGCGCTGTGGCCGCCGCTCATCACCAAGGGGAAGCCGCATGCCGGCCCCGGTGTGCGCGCGTCGCTGCTCGGCACGACGAAGCGAAAGGACGGCAAGCTCGAGGTCACCTACAACCGTCATCCGCTCTATTACTTCGTCACCGACAGGAAACCTGGCCAGACGACAGGGCAGGGCGTCAACCAGTTCGGCGGCCCGTGGTGGGTGCTCTCGCCCGCCGGCAGGGAGATCCACCATGGCTAGCGCGTCCGAGCAAGCCGCGCGCAGCCGAGTCAACGGCGGCTCTGCGCCGGTGCGGGCTCTGCCGGCGCAACCGGGCCGAAATGACAAGGTGGCGGTCGAAGTCGCTCGCTATCTCGGTGCGCTCTCGATCCTCGCGGTCGGAGCCGTACATGCACAGCAGTACTACGGCGCCTACTTCTCGGTCGTGCCGACGATCGGGACGCTCTTCCTGCTCAGCTTCGTCGGTTCCGGAGTCGTCGGGGCCGTGTTGATCGCTCCGGTCAGGCGGTTCGGGCGGAACATCGGCGACTTGATCCTCGTCTTGGCCGCCCTCGGCGCCATCGGAATCGCGATCGGATCGCTCGCGAGCCTGCTCGTCAGCGAATACATGCCGCTCTTTGGCTTCATGGAGTCCGGCTACCGGCTGGCGATCGTCCTCGCCATCGTCTTCGACGTCCTGACGACTCTCTTTCTCGGGGTGTTCGTCCTGCTGGTCGTGCGTGCGAGACGTCACCACGGTGCGAGCACTGGTGGACCCACGCCCTTGACCACAACCACCGAAAGGAGATCCCGATGAAACAGAAGCTGTCACTTCGGTTGTTCGTTCTGGGTATCGCGCTCGGAGCGATCGGCGGCGCCGCTGTGCTTGCTGCCTCCGCATATGGAGGCAGCGCTGCCGGGTTGCGCACAACCAAGGGAGCACTCGTCGCGCTCAGGAAGACAACCCTCGGGCCGGTTCTCGTCGACGCTCGCGGTAGGACGCTGTACGTGTTCGAGAAAGACCGCGCGGGCAAGAGCGCGTGCGACGCGGCTTGCGCGAAGTACTGGCCGCCGCTGATCAGTCGCGCCAAGCCCCGCGCAGGGGCGGGTCTGCAGAAATCCATGCTGGGCGTGACCAAGCGCTCGGACGGACATCGGCAGGTGACCTACGCCGGACACCCGCTCTACGGGTTCGTGGGTGACAGGACCGCCGGTCAGACGAGCGGCGAGGGTCTGACCAACTTCGGCGCCGACTGGTACGCGCTCGCAGCGAATGGCCGCACCGTGGAGCCGAGCAAGCCCAGCGATGGTGGTTACGGCGGCGGCTGGTAGCCGCGCGACAGGAAGTCAAGGATGACACCGACAAGCCTCCCGCCCCTCGTGCCGGCCGACCCCTCCCGGCGTGGCGCGCCGCTCATGCGGCTGCGGGCAGACGGGAGGCGAAGGTGTCTGACCGCGCCACGCGGGTGCGAATCCTCCGGCGCCCGCGTGGCGCGGCGCGGCTGACGATGTTCGGCTGGATGACGAACGCGATGCGGGTGCCGGAGCTACGCCGCCGCGTGCTGTTCACCGCGATGATCTTGGCGGTCTACCGCTTCGGCTCGTGGGTGCCTGCCCCCGGTGTCGACTCGAACGCAGTCGGCAACTTCCTCAACTCGAAGGGGACCTCGATCTTCGGGTTGCTCAACCTGCTGTCGGGATCGTCGCTCTCGCGTCTGTCGCTGTTCGCACTCGGGATCGTCCCGTACGTGACCGCATCGATCGTGGTTCAGCTGCTGACGGCCGTCGTGCCCAGGTTCGCGCAGTTGCAAAAAGAAGGCGAAGCGGGTTACGCGAAGCTGAACCAGTACACCCGATACGCAACGGTCGCGCTGGCAGCCGCCCAGGCGACCGGCTACACGTACCTGTTCAGACAAGAGGGCGCGCTTCAGCTCAATTTCGGCCGGTTCGTCATCGTCGTCGTGACGCTGACCGCGGGGATGACGCTCCTGATGTGGCTCGGAGAGCAGATCACTAAGCGCGGAGTCGGCAACGGCATCTCGATCCTGATCTTCGCCTCGATTCTGGCGAGCGCACCAACAGGCATTCGTGCCTGGCTCAACGGGTCGGCGACCGAGCATCTCTTCTTCCCGATCGCGGCGATCTTTGTCCTCGTCGCTGTCGTCTTCGTCCAGGAGGGGCAGCGCAAGATCCCGATCCAGTACGCACGGCGAATGGTCGGTCGGAGAGTGACGAGCTGCACGTCCACCTACATGCCGCTGCGCGTGAACATGGCCGGCGTGATTCCGGTGATCTTCGCGGCGGCGCTGCTAGCGCTTCCGCCGACGCTCGCCGGTTTCGTTCCGTCGACGACGCAGTTCATCAATCACTACGTCCAGCCGGGGACGTTCAGCTACCTCGGCGGCGAAGCGCTGCTGATCGTCGCCTTCACGTTCGTCTATACCGCGGTGCAGTTCAATCCGCTCGACCAGGCCGACAACCTGCGGAAGCACGGCGGCTATATCCCCGGTATTCGCCCGGGCGCGCCGACTGCGGGCTATCTCGACCGCGTGCTCACCAGGCTGACCCTTGCCGGCGCCCTCTTCTTGGCCGCCGTTGCGGTAACGCCGTGCATCTTCATCCATCACGCCGGTTTCTCGCAGGCGACCTCGCGCGCCCTGGGCGGGACCTCGGTGCTGATCGTCGTCGGCGTCGCTCTCGACACGATGCGCCAGATGGAGTCGCAGATGATGACGCGGCGCTACGAAGGCTTCCTCAGGCGTTGAGGTCTGCGACATGAGCCCAGGCAATCGTCGTCGACTCCCGCCGCCGCCTCGCGCGAAGAGTGGCGCCGCCCGCCCGGCGCCGCGCTCACGCGTCCTTCGCACCACGATGGTCGCGCTCTCCGTTGCCGCCGTCGCCTTCGGCGTACTGTTGTGGCAAAGCGAGAAAGGGAGCGGACGAGCAGACCCGCTTCGCTCGCTTTCACTTGCGCCCGCTTCATCAGTGCGAGCGCTCTCGCCGGCGCCGGACCCCGGTCCGATGGGGCCTGAAGGCGTGCCGATTCCCGCCGCAGCTGCGCTCGCCCGCGCCGAAGCTCCCGCTCCCGGTCGCAGCGTTGACGGGATCTCAGCCGCCGCGGCTGAACAACTTGCCTTCCACATCCACGCGCACCTGACGATCTTCGTCGCCGGCAGACCGCGTCAGATCCCCTCTGGGGTTGGCATTGCCCCGCCGCTCGAGGTCGAATCGACAGCGCAAGGCTTGTTCGCCCTCGCCGGCACCGCTTTCTTCTGGCTGCACACGCACGCGGCCGACGGGATCATCCACATCGAATCACCGATCGAGCGCACCTACACGCTCGGCAACTTCTTCGACATCTGGAACGAGCCGATGGGGCCCGGGCGGGTCGGCCCGGCGAGAGGTCACGTGACCGCTTTCTTCGACGGCCGCCAGTATCTCGGGAACCCACGCGATATTCCGCTCCTCGCCCACGCGCAGATCCAGCTCGACGTCGGTCGTCCGCTCGTCGGACCGGAGTCGATCCAATTTCCACCGGGCCTCTAGGGACCAAGCGCAATGGCCCACATCCGACTCGTTCCCGGTACGACGACGCGGCAGACGCCGACAGCACATGCATATGTCGTCCGCCCTCGGCGCAGGCCGCTCAGGCGACGTTTGCTGTTTGCCGCGATCGCGTTCGCGATCGTTCTCCTCGCCCTCGCCGGCTGGGCTATCCAGGCACTACGAACAACCGAAGGAGACTGACATGGCTACACCAGCACCGAAACGCAGAAGCAACAAGACCCCGGTTGACCCGAACGGCAGTGCAGTAACCTCAGCCGGCCAGCGCTCGGATGCAGTCCGAGAGCTCGCTCTTCACGCAACCCGAGTCCAGCTCGCCACGCTGACCGCAATCAGCAAGCTCTTCGTCGGCTGGGCGCAGTCGGTCGATCGCTACGCACAGTCCGCCAGCGACGAGCTCCTCAGTCGAGCGCACGGCGAGACCGCGTCCCGCGAGCTGGTCGGCCGCTTGGCAACGGTCAGTAGCAGGCATCTGCGCGAGGTGACCGCGCTGCCGACCGAAGCGGTCAACCACTTCAACAGCGAGCTCACGAAGGCCATAAAGCCTCGCGCTCGGCGGCGACAGCAGGCGAGTCGGCGGACGGTGACTTGAAACACCCAGCTCATCGGCCGGCCGGGGGCGACGGAGGGCCGCTTACGTCCGGCGCAGGTAGTCGTCGGACCCGTCGAGCCAGTCCTGTCGTGGTGGACAGAAGATGTCGACGTCGAGCGTCGTCTCGAGCGCTTCTGCCTTGTGCGGCAGGTGCGAAGGAATATGAAGCACCTCGCCCGCGGCGACGTCGACGACCTCCGACTCGTCGTCTCCGAGCGAGAAGCGGAGGAGGCCTTCGAGGATGTACGTCAGCTGCTCGTTCTCGTGCGAGTGCTTCGGGACGACGCAGCCTTGCTCGAGATAGACATGTGCCAACATCAGCCGCTCGGTGGAGATGAGCCGGCGTGACAGGTCCGGCTTGAGGTGCTCCTTCGGCAAGTCGTCCCAGCGGTAAAGGGTGGCGCTGGCACTGTTCACGGCTACTCCTCTCGTCTGTTTCTCGTGCAGATGACGGACGTCGCGCTGCTCACCGCAGGATGTTCACCGCCCGCGCCACGACCATGATCGCCAGCACGAGACTCGCAGCAGACTGAATCAGCATCAGCATCTTCGCCCAGGTAGTGAGGGGCATTGCGTCCGTCGGGCTGAACGCAGTCGCGTTCGTATACGAGACATAGAGGTAGTCCAGGAAGTTGGGCTGCCATCGCTCGGGGCTCCCGCCGATGCTCTGCTGAGGGAAGAGGAAGTCGCGTGCCCGCGAAGACTCGAGGCGGCGTTCGACCGGGCCGCCTCCGTCCAGCTGCCAGTACCAGAGGGCGAACACGAGGACGTTCATCACCCACATGTGGATGCCGGCCCGCAAGAGGAGGTTTGCTTGCGTCTTCGACCCGTTGACGAGGAGGTGGACCAGGAGCACGATCGCGGCAGCGTTGGCGGCGCTGATCAGTGCGATCACGCCGAGAGACGCGATTCTCCGGCTGAGGCGAAGAGCCGAGGCGCGCGCGCTCGCCGACTTGAGGAGGCGCTGCTGCGGGACGCTGAGCACCAGCGGCACCAGGAGCAAGACGGACAGAGCGGGCACGATCCAGCGGGCGGCGCCGAATATCCCAACGGCCGAGTTGCCCGAGATGAACCTGTCCGGCAGCGTGGCGTACAACGTCGCCGCGCTGAGCACGGCGAGCGTTGGCCAGAGCGGCGACTCGCCCAGCTCCTCCGCCGAGGCGACCGGGAGATGCTGCAACCCCGCCTCCGTCCGTAGCCGTCGCAGAGGGCTCACCGTTCAGCTCGGAAGGTCAAGCGCGAATAGTCTCACGGAGGCAGGGTTGGGCTTGTGTCAACCAGAATCCTCAGAGGCGACCGTCGATGACTTCGAACCCGAGAATCCGCTGGATCGCCGTCGTTGCGGCGGCCGTGACGCTGGCCGCTGTCTTGACCCCGGCGGCCGCGCAGGGCGAACGCAACGCATACCGGGCGGCTGTCTCCTACTGGGCGATGCAGCACAGTTTCTTCGACCGCGACGCCGGCCGGTACCGCGAAGAAACGCCGGGAGTCGTGTCCGCGCGTGCATGGCCGTATTCGCAGGCGCTGGCGGCGACGCTTGCAATGGCGAACGTTCCGAAGCGAGGGCCGCTCTACATCCGCGACGCTGCGCGCCGTCTCTCGACGCTCGACCGTTACCGCCTGCCGAACGGGGTGTTCGCATCGGTCATCGGCCCGACCGGATCGGTCTACTACGACGACAACGAATGGATCGCACTCGAGCTGCTGCGTTGGTACGACTTGCGTTCTGCGCGTCCTGCGCTCGCGGCCGCCGAGCGGCTGTTCAACGTCGTCGTCGCGGCGTGGGACCCCGATCAGACGCATGCGTGTCCGGGAGGTGTCTTCTGGACGAACGCCTCGGGCAACGAGGATCGCAACACCGTCACGACGGCGACCGGTGCATTGCTCGGGCTCGAGCTCTACAGCCGTACACACAAGCCGTCTCAGCTCAAGTGGGCCCGTCGAATGCTCGACTGGGTGAACACGTGCATGCTTGCGCCGGACGGGTTGCTGTGGGACCACCTCGCCCTCGACGGAACCCGCGACGAGAGACACTGGAGCTACAACCAGGGAACAGCGATCGGCGCGAACGTTCTCCTCTACCGGCTCACGCGAGATCTCGACGCGCTTCACCGCGCCGAGGCGCTGGCGAACCAGTCGCTCGTGTATTTCGACACGACTCCGAACGGACGCGAGCCTCCTTACTTCCTCGCCATCTTCTTCCGTAATCTGCTCGCTCTCCAGAAGGCCGACGGAGACGCCCGTTACCGGGACGTGGTTCAGGCGTATGCCGACTCGGCCTGGGATGCGGCGCGCGACCAAAGGACGGGGCTCTTCCGGTTCGGCGGCGCCCGACCGGTGCAGTTGCTCGAGCAGGCGGCGATGGTGCAGATCTACGCGGTTCTCGCGCAAACCGATGCGACGGCGCGGAACTAGGGGAAGACGAGCGGCAACGTGACCGTCGCGGCCCCGAGCAGCACCGCCGAGATCGCGAGGACGGCCGCGAACAGCCGCCGATCGCGGCAGAGCCACGCAAGTCCCCAGTAGGCGGGCAACGCGAAGAGGCCGAAGCGGGCATCTGACTTGAACGATCCGCTGCCGAGGGGAAGCAGAACGGTGAGGACGCCGAGCGCCAACCAGGTGCGCGGAATACCCAGGCGCCACGCAACGGCGGTCAGCGCCAGAATGACGAGGCAGAATGCGAGGTCTCGCGAGCCCCACGGCTGGGCACCGAGATCTTTCGGCAAGCGGCTGACTGCGTGCCAGATCCCGCTGACGTGGAACGAACGGCCCCAGGCGCGCTGCGCCTTCGTCCAGGCGAGCGGATCGTGGAGCGCCCAGCCGAGGTACAGCGGAAACGCGAGGGCCGCTGCGGGTGCGGCGAGCGTTGCCGCGATTCCGCGGCCTCGCCCCTCCGGAGTGAGCCGGGGCCAGTACGCCGCGAGGCAGCCCGCGATGGGCAGCGCCAGGAGAACCCCTTCCGGGCGAGCGAGCGCAGCGGTCGCCGCGGTCACCGAGCATACGAGCCAGCGTCCGCGCAACGCGTAGAGCCCGGTGAGCGCGAAGGCGAACAGCACAAGGCTCTCGGGATAGATCATCGAGCACACGTACGTCGTCGGGAAGACCGCGAGGAGCAGGGTTGCGCGCCGCGCGAGGTGCGCTGGCAGCAACTGGTGCCCCAGCTCGTCGAATGCGAGTAACGCAAAGAGAAAGAGGACAGCCGAGAGCACGACGCCGCCGCCTCCGGTCGAGATGCCGAGCCAATCCAGCGATCTCAACAGGATGGGATACAGCGGGAAGAAGGCAGGGCTGCTCTGATGAGCCGGGATCAGCAGGTACCCATGTTCGGCTATGCGCCGGTACCACACGCCGTCCCACGTCTCCAGGGGGCCGAGTGCTTGGCGAAAGATCCTGGGGCCGAAGTAACCACGGGGCTCGTGCAACCAGTGAAGCGCTAGCGACGCTCCAATGACGATCGCTTCGGATATGACCCATACCCCGATGACCGTCCTGCGGGCTGCAACCCAGGTCGCGAAGGTATCGGTGCGCGCCTGGACCAGGACCGGCGCGCGTTCAAGCATGCACCCTCCTCGCCTTGCCGACGCCGAACGCTCGCTCGACGCGCAGGATCTCGTTCTTGCCGCCGCCGGGCACAAGCCGGCTTCGACCGTGAACCTGGGAGCCGGCGAGTTGCATCCCTACCGACAAGTACGAAGGCAAGACGACGAAGAAGCTCGACGGCTGCGTCGGCTTCCCGAACACGATCGCGAGAGTGGCTCGCTTGGTGAGGGCCCGAGTCGGATCCGCATCGACGGCTTCGGCGCGTAAGAGCCGTGCACTTACTCTGTCTCCGACGTAGCGCGGGCACCCCGCCAGAAGGAAATGCGCGCGGTCGACCGGGGTGGCGCGGCCGCGATGCCCGGCGCGCCGGATCCCGTACCCGACGTCGTAGAGCCGCTCTCCGTTGCCGAGCAGAACGAGCGAGCCGCGGACGAGGCGGTGGTGGTGTCGCACTCGGAACCAGCCGTCGATGCAGACGCTGGTCAGCCGCCGGCCGGCGACGTGCTGGGTTCCTCGCATCACTCGGTAGCGGAACAGCTCGCGCATGGCAGCCACCGCAACGAGCGAGTCACGCGGGGGGCGGCCGAATGCCGCCGCCTGGATCCCGATGCCGGCGGCGGCGATGCAGAGTGGGATTCCAAGCGCAGGCACCAGCCAGCGAAAGCGTTTGGCCAGTGGCACAGCGGGATTGTGCTTGTCCCCTGGCGTGATCACTCGGCTGACGACGTGCCTTAACCGACGTGTAACGCGATCTGAACGCTGGTCGTTGGTAGCGTGGCGGACCGGCGACGTGGTCCGAGAGGGTCTTCCTTTGATCGAGGCACGGAATCTCACGAAGGACTACGGCGACAAACGCGCCGTTGATGGGCTGACCTTCCGCGTTGAGCCGGGCATCGTGACCGGGTTCCTGGGGCCGAACGGTTCCGGGAAGTCGACGACGATGCGGTTGATCCTCGGGTTGGACCGGCCGACGGCCGGCACCGTGACCGTGAACGGGAAGCTCTACCGCGACCATGCGGCGCCGCTGCACGAGGTCGGTGCTCTGCTCGAGGCTCGGTCGGTGCACACGGGACGCTCCGCCTACAACCATCTGCTCGCGCTTGCCCAGACACACGGGATTCCGAAGCGCCGGATTGCCGAGCTGATCGACCTGGTCGGGCTGCAGGGCGTCGCGAAGAAGAGAGCCGGGACTTTCTCGTTGGGAATGAGCCAGCGGCTCGGGATCGCGACGGCGCTGCTCGGGGATCCCAACACGTTGACGTTGGACGAGCCGGTGAACGGGCTCGACCCAGAGGGAATCCATTGGATTCGCAACCTCCTGAAGGGTCTTGCGGCAGAAGGGCGGACCGTGTTCGTCTCCTCGCACCTGATGAGCGAAATGGCATTGACGGCAGATCACCTGATCGTGATCGGCCGCGGCCGGCTCATCGCAGACCTGAGTGTCGACGAGTTCGTGCGCAAAGCGTCGAAGAACATCGTCAGGGTTCGCTCACCTCAGGCAACCGAGCTTCGCGACGTCATCGTCGGCCCGGACGTCGTCGTCGAACCGGTCGAGCCTGGTGTGCTGGAGGTCATCGGCTTGTCGACCGAGCAGATCGGTGACGCGGCCGCCGAGCGCGGGTTCGCGATTCACGAGCTGACGCTGCAACAGGCTTCGCTCGAGGAGGCGTTCATGGATCTCACTCGAGACGACGTCGAATTCAAAACCGGCGAGGCAGCCTCGGAGCCTGAAGAGGTGGTCGCGTGACGAGTGTCGTACAGGTTCCGTCTGTGCCGCGCCTGGAGCATCGAGGGCGAGTGACACAGCTGCGTGTTGCGCTGTCGGAGTGGACGAAGCTGCGATCGGTTCGTTCGACGCGCTATTCGCTCTTTGCGGCGGTGTTGTTCACGATCGGTCTAGCCGCGCTTGCCTGCGCCGTCGTCGCGCACCACTACCCGAACATGAGCCCGAGGGACAAGGCGGACTTCCATCCGCTCGAGGTCAATCTCGTCGGCGTGCAGCTTGCACAGCTTGCCATCGGCGTCCTCGGCATCCTCGTCATCACCGCCGAGTACTCCACGGGAATGATTCGCGCTTCGATGACCGCTGTGCCGAAGCGGCTGCCGGTCCTCTGGGCCAAGGCTCTCGTCTACGGGCTCGTCACTGCCGCGCTGATGATTCCAGCGCTGCTGATCGCGTTCGTCATCGGTGAGGCGATCCTGTCGAGGCATCACATCAACACCGCTTTCACCGACCCGGGTGTTGCGCGCGCGGTGATCGGCGCCGCGCTCTACCTGACGGTCGTGGGGCTGTTCGGGCTCGGCCTCGGAGCGATCGTGCGCAACACAGCCGGAGGGATCGCGACCTTCGTCGCGATCATGTTCGCCCTCCCGCCGTTGATGAACGTCTTGCCGGCGAGCTGGAACGATGCGGCGTCTCCGTACCTTCCACTCGCAGCCGGCGAGGCGATCATGGCCACGACGGCAGGCAATCACCTCTCCCCATGGGTGGGCCTGGCGCTCTTTTGCGGCTATGCGGCGGCCGCGCTCGCCGTCGCCGCGGTTCTCCTCGTCCGCCGCGACACCTGAGCCGACCTCCGTAGTAGTGCCTGGGCTTTCGCTCCCATAGGCTTCCCTCAACTGTGGAACGGCGGGACGGGAAGTCGCTTGGCGGGCCGGCCACGGCCGGCGCGCTCGCGCTTCTGATCCTCGGCCTCCTTGCTCTCGTCACGCTCGCGGCCGGCGGAGGTCGCCCGACCCGACATGGTCAACTGGCGGCGCGTCCTGTGCCCGCCGGTCTACAGGACAGCTGGATCACGCTGCTGATCATCGGTTACGGGCTCGCCATCGTCGGTGCGCTGGTCGTGATGTTCAGGCGGCGACATCGCTGGCGGGATCCCGAGTCGCACTGGCTGCGGAACTACTGCACCGTCCTCGTGTTCTTGACGCTGTTCACCGGGATCGGCGCCTGGGCGATCAGGCACGGGCACATACACCAGAAGAGCTTGAGCCTCTTCGGTCAGCAGGCGCAGCAGCACCCGGGCGGGCTCAATTCCGCTGGCGGGCGAGGGAGGTCGGTCCCCGCGCGGCCGGCCCACTTCCAGTGGCCGCTGGCGCTGGCAGTCGGCGGATTCCTCTTGCTCGGCGGCGCCTGGATTCTCATCAGGCGGAACCGTCCTTCCGGGATCGCGGCCACGGAGCCGGAGGGCGTCGAGGAGGAGCTTGCGCAAGCGATCGGAAGCACGATCGACGAGCTCCGAGGAGAGCGCGATGCGCGTCGAGCCGTCATCGCCGCGTACGCGAACATGGAACGGATCCTCGCCTCACACGACCTCGCGCGTGGGCCGGCGGAGGTGCCCTACGAGTATCTCGTGCGCGTTTTGCAGTTGCTCGAGGTCCGTGAGAGCGCGGTCAGGTCGCTGACCGAGCTCTTCGAGTACGCGAAGTTCAGCGAGCACGAGATCGACCCAGCGATGAAGGGGCACGCGATCGAGTCGCTTGTTATCGTCAGAGACGACCTGCAGGCTCCGCTGGAGCTCGTAGCATGAGGTCGATCGTCTCCCGCGCCTTGAAGGTCGGCTTCCTGTTCAGCGTCGCGGTCGGGATAACTGCTCTGGCGGTTTCCGGCGTCCGGTCGATCCTGCTCGACGTCTACTTCCTGGGGATGGGCGGCGTCCTGTTGCTCGCGCTCGTGCGGATGACTCGCGAAGGACAGTCAACCGTTCCGTCGGATTTCGATCGCGCCCTCGAGGAGCTGAGCCGACGCCACCCTGCGGATTCAGGCGAGCTGGCACTCGTTCGCGACATCAAGCAGTCGACGATCAGCGCTCTTCATCTGCACGTTCGTCTCCGTCCGGTCCTGCGCGAGATCGCCGTCCACCGGCTGTGGCTGCGCTTCGGCGTCGACCTGGACCGAGAGCAGGCGCGTGCGCGCGACCTGGTCGGAGCCAATACGTGGGAGCTGGTCCGCCCGGACCGTCCTCCGCCCGGCGACCGCCTTGCAACGGGGCCGGCGCTCGCAGATCTTCAGGTCGTCGTCGACGAGCTCGAGAGGCTCTGACGGGATGTTGACTGTCGGAGAGATCGCGGCCCGCGGCGAGCGCATCATCGACGAGGTCGAACGGGCGGTCGTCGGGAAACGCGAGGCGCTCGAGCTCGTGCTGCTGGGCTTTCTCGCCGACGGCCATGTGCTCGTCGAGGATTTTCCGGGCCTCGGCAAGACACTGATGGCCAGATCGTTCGCGCAGGTCTTCGCAATGGACTTCGGCCGCGTCCAGTTCACCCCCGACCTGATGCCGTCTGACGTGACCGGCTCATCCGTCTTCAACCAGCGGACGGGCGACTTCGAGTTCCGCCCCGGGCCGATCTTCACGAACCTGCTGCTCGGCGACGAGATCAACCGCGCGCCCCCGAAAACGCAGGCCGCTCTCCTCGAAGCGATGCAGGAGCGGCAGGTCACGATCGAGGGCCGCACGAACGCGCTCGAGCCGCCGTTCCTCGTGATCGCAACCCAGAATCCGATCGAGTACGAAGGCACCTATCCGCTGCCCGAGGCACAGCTGGACCGATTCATCCTCCGGATCGGAATCGGATACCCGAGTCGTGCCGACGAGTGGGCTCTCCTCGAACGAAGGCTCGAGCGTGGAGTGGACGAGATCAGTCTCGAGCCCGTCACCGACCGGCGTGGGCTGCTCGAGCTGCAGGAGTCGATCGAG
The DNA here is from genome assembly GCA_036824055.1 of Gaiellaceae bacterium. GTDB lineage: Bacteria > Actinomycetota > Thermoleophilia > Gaiellales > Gaiellaceae > 3-1-20CM-4-69-9. Next base: position 31,843 of record DAITAW010000003.1, read on the forward strand.
CAGGTCCATGTTTCGGAGCCGGTGGGCACGTACATCGTGGACATCGTCTCGTCGACGCGCGCCAGCCAGCGCGTGCAAGTCGGTGCGAGCCCGCGCGGTTCCCTCGCGATTCTCAAGCTTGCCCGCGTCAAGGCCGCGCTCGCCGGTCGCGACTTCGTCACGCCCGAGGACGTCAAGGCCGTTGCCGTGCCTGCGCTCTCGCACCGTCTCATGCTGAAGCCCGAGCTCTGGGTGCAGAGGGTTCGCCCCGAAGACGTGGTGCGCGAGTCGCTCGAGACGGTGCCGGCGCCCGCAGCCGAGGACCTGTCCACGCCCGTGGAATGACGCGCGCCGCAGCTCCCAAGCTGGGCGCTTACGTCGGACTGGCCGCGTTGGGACTGCTGGCCGCCCTCGCGATGCGCCTACCTGAACTGGTCCTCTTCGCCGCGCCCTTCGCGCTCGTCGCCGCGGTCGCTGCGCTGCAGGTGCGCGCGCCACGCATCGAGGTCGCCGTCGAGCTCGAGCGCGAGCGGGCTCTCGAAGGCGACTTGCTCGACGTCGAGATCCGACTGCGGCCGCGTGACGGGGTGGAGCAAGTCGACGTGCTCCTGGAGCTCCAGCCGGGCCTCGAGGTCGAGGAGGGAGTGAATCCGACCACTCTTCATCTCAGTGCGGGAGAGGAGCGGCTGGTGCCGTTACGTCTTCGCTGCGACCGCTGGGGTGCCTTCTCCGTGGGTCGGGTCCATCTTCGTGCTCACGATCAGTTCGGCATGTTCCGGCACGAGGCCACGATCGACCGGCGGCAAGCGCTGAAGGTCTACCCGGCGGAGGAAAACGTGCGCCGGCTCTTGCGGCCGTCGGAGACACAGGTCTTCTCAGGGAACCACGTGGCGCGGCAGAAGGCGGAGGGAATCGAGTTCGCCGATATCCGCCAGTTCGTGGCGGGAGACCGCGTCAAGCATGTGAACTGGCGTGCGACTGCTCGTCGCGGCGAGCTCTGGGTCAATGAGCATCACGCGGAACGCAACGCGGACGTCGTGATCTTCCTGGACGTGTTCGCCGAAGCCCGCCGTGGCGGACGAAGCACGCTCGATCCCGCCCTCCGCGCCGCTGCCACTCTCGCGGCGCGATATCTCCGCCAACGCGACAGGGTCGGCTTCGTGAGCTTCGGCGGGACGCTCAACTGGCTGCTGCCCTCGACGGGGACGCGCCAGCTGTATCGCATCGTCGACGCCCTGCTCGACACGCAGATCTTCCTCACCTACGCGTGGCGGGACCTCGTCGTCATTCCGCGCCGCACTCTTCCTTCGCAGGCGCTGATTCTCGCGCTCACTCCACTCCTGGACGATCGCGCCGTAACGGCGCTACTCGACGTACGCGCCCGCGGCTTCGATCTCGTCGTGATCGAGATCTCGCCGCTCGAGTTGGTCGCGCGCCCGCGAGGAGCGGCAGACGAGCTGGCCTGGCGGCTCTGGCGGCTGCGGCGCGATGCGGTCCGCGGCCGCTTCGAACGCGCGGGCGTTCCCGTGGCGGTTTGGAACGACGAATCGTCTCTTGCAGTTGCCGTGGAGGAGGTGGACGCATTTCGCCGGCACGCAAGAACGGCACCCGCATAGCCACCGGGCTTGCAGGTCTCTCGTCGCTCGGTGTCGTCGTCGCCTATTCGGTGGTCGCCGGCAACCGTCTCGTCGCGGTGGTGGCGTCGATCGGCTGCGCCGGGCTCCTGGTCACCGCTCTTGCTTTGATCGGCCGTTGGCCGGCGGTCGTTCCCTGGGGCTTCGTGGGAGTCGGCGCCTCGTACGCTGTCTTTCTCGGTCTGCGGCCCGGTGCAGTCGACGCACGGGCTCCGCTGCTGGCGGCGGTGTTTTTCATCGGAGCCGAGTTCTCCTTCTGGTCGCTCGAGCGCCGGCCCTGGCCCTGTGAAGCGCAGGTCCTGCTGCGCCGGCTTGCCCTGCTCCTTTCGGCCGGGTTGGCGACGGCGATCGTGGGAGGGGTGTTGCTTCTGCTCGCGTCCGGGCGACGCGTCGGAATCGGACAGGAGGCCGCGGGCGTGGCGGCGGCAGTGCTCACGCTTGCAGTGATCGCCTTTCTTGCTCGTCGCTCCCGGGAGCTACGCCGCGGCGAGCTCGAGTGAACGCGGAAGCTCGACTCGGAAGACGGTTCCCGCGCCGGCAGCGCTCTTCACCGTGATCACGCCGTCGTGGGCCTCGATGATGGCTTTGACGATCGCGAGCCCGAGACCGGTGCCCTGGATCGCCTGATCGGTCGCAGCGGCCGTTCTGAAGAAGCGTTGGAAGAGCTGTTTCACGTCTGCCTGGGACATCCCCATGCCGTCGTCGGAGACCTCGATCACGACCGTGTCGGCGTCTTGAGACGTCCGGACGGCGACGTGTCCGCCGGTCTGCGTGAACTTCAACGCATTGGAGATCAGGTTGTCGAGCACCTGGCCGAGCCTGGCACGATCGGCATGGAGCTCGCTCGCTCCAGCGACGCCGAGGTCGAGGTTGACCGCGATGCTCTTTTCCGCGGCGGCCGGTCGCGCAGCATCGACCGCCTGCCGGACGAGCTCCTCGATGTCGGTCGGCCCGGGGTCCAGGCTAATCTTGCCGGCCTCCACTTGCGCAACGAAGAGCAGGTCGCCTACCAGTCGCAGCAGGCGATCGGCGTTTCGTTCGACGATCGCGACGAATTGCTGCTGGTCGTCGGTCAACTCGCCGGCCTCCCCTTCGCGGAGGAGCTCGAGGTAGCCGCGGATAGAGGTCAAGGGGGTCCGTAGCTCGTGCGAGACGGAGGCGACGAAGTCGTCCTTCAGGCGATCCAGCTCGGTGAGACGGTCGTTGCGAGAGCCGATTTTTCTCACCAGTCCCAGGGTGTGCAACGCAAAACCGATCCCGCCGGCTACCGCCAGAGCTCCGGCAACGATCGCGAACAGAAGCGCGCGATGACTGGATGCGTCTGAGCTCGCCGCGACTCGCCGTTCGTAGCGGGTGTTGAGCGAGCGCAGCGCGCGAAGCGGCGCGAGGACGGTTTCCTCGGCTCTGTCTAGCTCCGATTCCTCGCGTCGGGTGGCTTGGATGCTTCCGTGTCCGATTTGTGCGTTCGTCGCAAAGTTCGCAAGGAACCTCTCGTTTGCAGCTACGGCGCGTTGTACGAGCGCACTCTCCGCCGGCTCGCCGACTCCGACCTTCGACAGGTTGCTCACAAAGCCCAGTTGGTTCGTCTTGATCTCCCCCTGGACGCGGTCGAGCGGGTTGAGCAGGGACTCATTCATCACGGAGCGTTCGCGGGCCAGGTGGGTCTCGGCTGCGCGCGAATAGGACCTCTCGTAGACCGCGGCCCTGGCGAGGTTGTGGGCGGCGAGCGCGTTCCGGTAACTCCAGACGGTCAGGCTCAGCGCCGCGGCGACGAGGCCGACGGCCAGAATGCTGGCCAGCACAATCCGACCGACTACAGGGATCCTGCCCGCGCCGCTCGATTCGCTCACACCGGCTCCGCGCTTCCCGCAACGGGCAGGAGAACGCGAACGGTCGTCCCGACGCTCTCTTCGCTCTCGAGCTCGATCCTGCCGGCGTGCGCTTCGACGATCGCCTTGCTGATGGACAACCCCAGGCCGGTGCCCTGAATGGCGCGCTTCCCCGCCGCGGACGTGCGGAAGAACTTCTGGAAGAGCTGTGCCTGCTCTTTGGCCGAGACACCGATTCCGGTATCCACGACTTCGATCGCCACGTCGCCGTTCTGCGAGAACACGCGCACGTCGACGCGGCCGCCGTCGGGTGTGAACTTCACTGCGTTCGAGATCAGGTTGTCCAGGAGCTGTCCGAGCCGCCCCGGATCTCCGCGGACGGCCGGCACGTCATCGGCCGTGCAGTCGAGCTCGATGGCCTGCGCGGAGGCTCGAGGTGCCGCGGCGGAGACGGACTCCCGCGCCAGCGCCGAAAGGTCGGTGTCCTCGAGGGAGAGCTCGAGCTTGCCGGATCCGAGCCGCGCCATGAAGAGAAGGTCGTCGACGAGCCGTTCGAGGCGGGCAGCATTGCGGTCGACGATGTTGAGGAACTCTCCTTGCTCCTTGCCGATGCCGGACGGCTCTCCTTCGAGCACGAGCTCGAGGTAGCCCCGAATCGAGGTCAGCGGCGTTCGGAGCTCGTGCGAGACGAGAGCGACGAAGTCGTCCTTCATCGCGCCGAGCTCGCGCAGCTTTTCGTTCGCCGTCTGTTCCATCTCGAGCGCCGCATGCTGCTTCGCCTCGGCGTCCTTCAGCGGCGTGATGTCTCTCAGATAGCCCTGGACGTGGAGTGCCTGGTCGTTTGCGCCCGCGACGACGATCGCGTCATCGCCGATCCAGACGATCCGCCCGTCGGGGTGCACGACCCTGAATTCCTGCGTGTACTCGCCACCCTCGCGGCGGAGGATGTCCATGTTCGCCTCGACGCCGGCACGGTCGTCCGCATGAATGATCCGCATGGCCGTCTCCGGAGCTGAGATGAACGTCTCCGCCGGTACTCCGAGCAGTTCCAGCGCCTGCGGGCTGATGTACGTGGGCCCGACGGCGGTAGGGCTGCTGATGTACGTCACTCCGGGCAGGCGTTCCACCAGTTGACGATAGAGCCGTTCTGCCGACTGGGTTCGCCGCCTCGAATCCAGGAGGAGCTCGTTGCGCTCGGACAACTCGATGTCGGCTTGCCGAACTCCACGGATCTCGCGCTCTCCGACGCGCCTCACGCGCAGAGCCAGCAGGCCGATCAGCAAGACCGCTGCGAACACCGAGCCGATCGTGCCGATCTTGATTTCTCGCTCGGCGCTGTCGACCCTCCGCTCAGAAGCGCGGTCGTCTGTGACCACGACCCGTTGGAGCCCAATTCTGGCCGGTACATAGCTCGAGCTGTAAACCCGCCAGGCAAGGGTCGAGTTTTGCGCGAGTGCCTGCGCGACCTGCCGGAAGGCCGCAATCACCGCCTGGACGGCCACAGCGGTTCCGCCGGCTCTGTGTAGCCCGGCGAGTTCGCGGCCGTGCGTCGCCATATCGTCGAGCGTCAGCTCGCTCGCAAGCGTGTCTCGCGCCTCGACCTTGTTCGCGGCGACGAGGTGCCACTCCAGAGCCTCGAGCTGCGCAGCATCCACGCGGATGTGCTCGAGCGTTTCTCGCGTTTGCCGTTCGCGGGGCAGACCCGCATTCAGGTGCCAGGTCAGGAGGAAGGCGATGAAACCGACAGCCATGATTGCAACGAGGATCGCGAGATCCCCGGCTTTGACTCGCGTCAGTAGGCCCCGCCTCGCAAAGGTCACGTGAGCACGCGGCGGAGCTCGTCGAGCGAGAGCTCGCCTGCCGCGACTTTTTGCAGACCGTCCGACCACATCGTTGTTCGTCCCGTTGTGTCGGCAGCCTGCACGACGTCGTCAAACGAGCCGCGTCGAAGAATGGCCTCCATCAATGGGCCGGTGACCGGCAACAGCTCGTAGAGGCCGATTCGCCCGTCGTACCCGCGGTCGCACTTGTCACAGCCCTGGGGTCGCCAGAGTTGCGCGGGACCGTTTTCCCAACCGGCGGCGACAAGCTCTTCCGGAGAAGTCTCGTACTCTGCTCGGCAGTGTTTGCACAGGCGGCGCGCCAGCCGCTGCGCGATGACGGCCCCGAGGGCGGACCCGAGCAGGAACGGCTCGACGCCGAGGTCGATCAACCGCATGATGGCGCTCGGAGCGTCCTTCGCGTGCAAGGTCGTGAGCAGGAGATGCCCCGTGAGCGCGGCTTCGATCGAGATCGTTGCGGTCTCGCGGTCTCGGATCTCGCCGACCATGACGATGTCAGGATCGGCGCGCAGGATGGTGCGGAGCGCACGAGCGAACGTGAAGTCGGCGCGGCGGTTGACCTGCAGTTGATAGACGTTCGGCAACCGGTACTCGACAGGATCCTCGATGGTGATGATGTTCACCTCCGGTCGTGTGAGATCCGCGAGCGTCGCGTACAGCGTCGTGGACTTCCCCGACCCTGTCGGCCCGGCCACGACGAGCGCGCCACCCATCTGACCGGTGAATCGCTCGAGGTCCATCTGCATCTCGTACGACATGCCGATCTCGGTCAGAGAAGGCGGGCGGCGAGATCTCTTGAGCAAGCGAAGCACGGCCCCCTCGCCGATGATCGTCGGCAGGGTTGCCACGCGTACGTCGACGTCTTGGCCGCCGCCGGCGACCGTGGCGAAACGGCCGTCCTGACCAGCTCGGTGCTCGGCGATGTCGAGGCTCGCGATCACCTTGAGCCGAGAGATCACGGCGCTTCCGATCGCGGGCTCGAGGACGGAATGTTTCGAAACGATCCCGTCGATTCGGAAGCGGACCTCGAGGCCGTCCTGTGTCGGCAGGAGGTGGACGTCGCTTGCGCGTCGTTCGATCGCGTCGGCGATGACACCGTCGAGCGCGCGCACGGACGCCGTGTCGCTCTCGTCACCTATGGGCCGCTCCGCGGGCTTGGTTCGCGGGCCTTCGGCGCAGAGTCGCGCGATGTCCGCTGCCGGTGCGACCGCCAGGTCCACGGGCATCGTCGCCACCAGTCGCAACTCGTCGATGAGGACGACGTCGGACGGATCGGCAACGGCCACCTGCAGGCGCCCGTCCTCGATGCGGTACGGGAGCAGAGTGCCTCTCCGGATCAGCCTTTCGGGCAGCGAGAAGAATGCGTTGTCGTCCAACTCGTTCTCCACGAGCGTGATGAACGGGAGCCCGTGCTCCTCGGCCAGTGCGCGCGCGACTTCAGTCGCACGGCGGCTGCCACGTGAGGTCGAGCTCATGCCGTGCTGAGAACCGATTGCACGCAGGTGTAGAGATCCTGAGGGCTGAACGGCTTGGTGATGTACTCGTCCGCCCCCGCGTCGAGGCCGAGCTCGACATCCTTCTCGGCGGCGCGCGCAGTCAAGAGGACGATCGGCAAGGTCTTCGTCGCCTCCGACTCTCTGATCTGGCGGACCACTTCGAGACCTGTGAGTTTGGGCATGGCGATGTCCAGTACCGCCGCGTCGGGAGCGCGGGTCTTGATGAGCTCCAGCGCTTCCTCTCCGTCGCGGGCGAGGATTACCTCGAGGCCGGAACGGCGGAAGCGCAACGCGACGAGGGTGAGAATGTCCTCGTCGTCGTCGGCGATCAGCACCAGGGGGATTGGCCGCGCCGCGGTTTTCGCGGCGCTGCTTGCTGAGGCGCTGCCCAGGGGGTGCATGTCTTATTTTTCGGTAATCGAGGGGCAGCGGAACAGCGTTCGCAGGGTCGCCGATCCGCCGTATGCCCCTACCCCTTCTGGTTACGATGTTCTGCGATGAGGGATCGATCGCTTGCCGTTGCGCCCGATGCCGCCGAGTTCGAGGACCGGTTCGAACAGCTTCGAGCTGAGTTGCGCGCCTATTGCTACCGGATGCTCGGGTCTCCGTTCGAGGCCGAGGATGCGGTACAGGAGACCTTCATCCGAGCCTGGCGCGGCCTCGAGAACTTCGAGGGCCGCGCGGCGCTTCGGTCTTGGCTCTATCGCATCGCCACGAACGTTTCGCTCGACATCCTCAGCGGGCGGGAACGGCGCGCGCGGCCGATGGACCTCGGTCCCGCACGCGAGCCGCTCGAGTCGAACCTCAACACGCTGCCCGAGGTGACGTGGATCGAGCCCGTGCCGGACGGCCTCGTCGTCGCTGAAGGAGACCCGGCAGAGGTGGCCGTCTCGCGCGAGACCATCCGGCTCGCGTTCGTCGCAGCGTTGCAACATCTGCCGCCGCGACAGCGTGCCGTATTGATCCTGTGCGAGGTTCTGCGTTGGAAGGCGAGCGAGGTCGCGGAGCTGCTCGAAACGAGCGTCGCCTCGGTCAACAGCGCGCTTCAACGTGCCCGCGCCACGCTCGAGGAGAGCAACCTCACTGCAGCGGACACACCGCCCAGCGTCGACGAGGCGGATGCCGAGCTGCTCGCGCGCTACGTGCAGGCATTCGAGCAGTACGACATGGATGCGCTCACGTCGCTGATCCAGGAGGACGCGACGCAGTCGATGCCTCCGTTCGACCTGTGGCTCGGCGGCCGAGAGGACATTCTGCGCTGGTGGGTCGGTCCCGGCGCCGGCTGCCGCGGCTCGCGCCTGATCCCGACCGTTGCGGCAAATGGGTCGCCGGCGTTCGGGCAGTACAAGCCGAGCGATTCGGGACACGGCTACGACCCGTGGGCGCTGCAGGTGCTCGAGATCTCCGACGGCGGAATCGTCGAGTTCACGTTCTTCCTCGACACCGAGCGGCTGTTCCCGCTGTTCGGTCTCCCGCTCCGCTTAGAGGCCTAGCGTCACTCGGCCCCAAAGACGTCGCTCAGGCCCATGAAGGCGAGCAGGTCGAGCAGCTCACTCGAGGCGCCGCGCACACGCGCCTGGCAGCCGCGCCGGCGGGCAGCCAGCTGGAGTCGCGCGAGGGCATCCACGGAAACCGCGTCGGACTCGATCTCGGTGACGTCGCAGAGAGCGATGTCGGCATCGGTCCGGTCGAGCAGCGCGCAGACCTGGTCGCAGAGTCGGGGCAGGTCAGTTCGGGCGATCGGGCCGTCGATTGCGAACACGACGGTTTGCGGCGCAGGGGCAGGCATCCTGGGATAGACCGGCCGAGCGGGGAAAAATCATCGGTCAGCCGACCGATGAGTTCTGCAGTGCCGGGTCGTCTAACCCCCCAAGAGACCATGACACGCCGAAAGGAAAGCCGACATGACCTTGGATAACCGCGCCCGGTGGCTTGCGCTGTACGTGCTCTGCCTCGGAGATCTGATGATCGTCCTCGACACGACGATCGTGAATGTTGCGCTGCCGTCGATCAGGCAAGACCTGAACTTCTCGCAGACCTCGCTGGCCTGGGTCGTCAACGCCTACCTGCTCACGTTCGGCGGCTTCCTCCTGCTCGGAGGCCGGCTGGGCGATCTCTTCGGCCACCGCCGGCTCTTCTTGATCGGGATCTCGCTCTTCACCGTCGCTTCCGTCGCGTGCGGCATCTCCACGACGCAGGGGCTGCTCGTCGCCGCGCGTGCGGTTCAGGGGATCGGCGGTGCGGTCGTCTCCGCGGTCGCGCTCTCGTTGATGATGAACCTGTTCACGGAGCAAGCGGAGCGCGCGAAGGCGATGGGCATCTTCGGCTTCGTGATGGCAGGCGGAGGGAGCCTCGGCGTGCTGCTCGGCGGGATCCTCACCGACGCGCTGAACTGGCACTGGATCTTCCTGGTCAACGTTCCGATCGGCGTCGCGGTCGTGATCCTCACCCTGAAGCTCTTGCCGGCTGCGCCCGGCTCGGTTACCGGCGGGAGGCTCGACATAGCGGGCGCAGTCACGGTGACGGCGTCGCTGATGCTCGCCGTCTACGCGATCGTGAAGGGCAACGACACCGGCTGGATCACCGGCCAAACGCTTGGACTCCTTGGAGCCGCGGCCGTGCTGCTCGCGCTGTTCGTCGGCATCGAGGCGCGCGTTCGCTCGCCGCTGATGCCGCTCGCCCTCTTCCGCCTGCGGAATGTCGTCACCGCGAACATCGTCGGCATCCTGTGGGCTGCCGCCATGTTCGCGTGGTTCTTCGTCTCGGCGCTGTACCTGCAGCTGGTCCTCGGCTACAGCCCGCTGAAGGTCGGTCTTGCGTTCCTGCCGGCGAACCTGATCATGGGAGCGTTCTCGATCGGGCTCTCGGCGAGGCTCGTCATGCGATTCGGTTTCAGGATCCCTCTGGCAGCAGGTCTGTCGGTGGCTGCGGTCGGGCTCGTGCTCTTCGCTCGAGCGCCGGTCCACGGGAGCTTCATCGCCGACGTGCTCCCGAGCATGATCCTGCTCGGGATCGGAGCCGGGATGGCGTTCAATCCGGTGTTGCTCGCTGCGATGAGTGACGTCGAGCCGAGCGAGTCCGGTCTCGCGTCGGGCGTCGTCAATACCGCATTCATGATGGGCGGAGCGCTCGGGCTCGCGATCCTCGTCAGCCTCGCCGCCTCCCGCACCGACAAGATGACCGCGTCGGGCCAGGGCCCGCTGGCCGCGCTCAACGGCGGTTACCACCTTGCATTCCTCGTCGGAGCGTTCTTCGCCGCCACGGCCGGCGTCGTAGGTGCCGTGCTGCTCCGAACCAGGCAGCAGGTCGCCGCCGGAGCGCCCGTCGGAATCTGCCGCTACCTCATAGAAAGGGCAATGAGATGAGAAGAGTCGTCGTTTCGGAGTTCGTGTCGCTCGACGGTGTCATGGAAGATCCCGGCGGTGCCGAAGGGTTCGAGCACGGCGGTTGGACCTTCCCGTACTGGAACGACGAGATCGGGAAGCTGAAGCTCGACGAGATCCTCGAGGCCGATGCGCTTCTCCTCGGTCGAGTGACCTATGAGGGCTTCGCGGCCGTGTGGCCGTCGATGACAGATGAACAGGGTTTCGCCGACCGGATGAACAGCCTGCCGAAGTTCGTCGCCTCGACGACGTTGAAAGAGCCCGAATGGCAGAACACCACCGTGATCGAGGGCGACACCGCAGGAGAAATCGCAGAGCTCAAGGCCGACTCGGGCCAGGACATCCTGGTCGCAGGCAGCACCGGCAGCTCGTGCAGACGCTGGCGCAACACGATCTCGTCGACGAGTACCGCCTCCTCGTGTATCCAGTCGTCCTGGGAAGCGGGAAGCGTCTCTTCGGTGACGGGACGCATGCGCCCTTGAAATTGCGCGAGACCAGGCCGTTCGCTTCCGGAGTGGTGCTGCTCTCCTACGAGCCGGAGCGAACCGCCTAGGCTTACCGCGTGCACACAGGGCAGGAGATCGTCCTCGCGGTCGCCGCTGGCGCGGTCATTGTCCTCGTCCTCGCCCTGTTCGTGTGGGCCGCGGTCAAGGACGGGCAAGAGGACGAGGCGGTGCAGAAGCGCCTTCGGATCCGACGCCGAACGAGGCTCGGGCGTTAACCGTTGACACGGCGGCTCCTTCGACCTACAAGGAGCAGGGAGCTAGCAATCGATCGAGGGGGTCGAGGTGCACGCGCCGGGGGATGGAACTACGCCTGCAGTGCAGGCCGATGACGAGTGGGATTACGTGGAATTCTGGCCGGGTGGTTCCTCTGCGCGGCCTGTGGGAACGCGGTGATCGTCCGCCAGGTGCTGCCGCGCTGCATGCTCTGCGGGGAGCGGCTGTGGGAACGCGCACGGCCGGCGGGAATACCCGCTTCGAGAACCGTCTGAGAAGTCAACTCGGAATCTGGGCGGCCGCGTCTGGGTCCCACAGGCGGAAACCGCCGGTGAACGCGTTCTCGTTGCTGCCGAGCCGCGCGTTCGGCGGCAGCGCATCGAGCTTCCTGGCGTTACCGCCGCCGAGCACGACGTACTCCGGTTCGAGTGCCGCGCTCAGCTTGGCGACGACGTCCGCGACGTCGAGGCGCCAACGCCTCTTGCCTCGCTTGCCCATGCCGGCGCTGCCGACGTAATCCTCGAACGTGGCCTTCTTGTACGGGAGGTGCCCGAGCTCCATCGGCTGGACGAACCCGTCCGCAACGAGCGCGGACCCAAGCCCGGTTCCCAACCCGAGGAAGAGCATTCTGCCGCCCTCGTAGCTGCCGAGGGCCTGCATCGCGGCATCGTTCACAACTCTGGTGGGCTTCCCGAATGCCGCGGCATAGTCGAAGCCGACCCAGCCTTTGCCGAGATTGACGGGCTCTGCTGCAACGCGTCCGCCGTGGACCGGGCTTGGCACGCCCACCGAAACGCAGTCCCACGTCCAGTCAGCTGCCAACTCCTTCGCGGAGTCGACCATCTGCGCGGCGGTCAGATCCGGCCCGGAGTCGGCCCGCCGGGGCTCAGGCTGATCCGTTGCGAGCATCTTGACGTGGGATCCGCCGACGTCGACGACCAGTACCGGGCTCACGATCGACCTGGGCTACGTCGAGCCGAAGCCCTTTTTCGCTGCGGCGCGCTTGTCCTGCCGCTTTTCCTTCAGAGACTTCTGGGCTACTTTCTTGCCCAGCTTCTTGGGCTTCGAGGCGCCTTTCATCGTGACCTCCAGTCGATCTTGACTCCAGTGTTGTAAAGCCTACGTCGGCTGGCCTGTCGGCGCGAGGGAGGTGGCCCGGCTCGCGATTTCCTTCCGGACCACCGGCGCCACTTCCGTTCCGAACAGCTCGAGCGACCGCATGACCTTGTCGTGCGGCAGCGTCCCGACGCTGATCTGGCCGAGGAACCGGTCGTGCTCGAAGATCTCGTGCTGGAAGAGGATCTTTTCGGTCACCTCCTGCGCGCTGCCCACGACCAGTGCGCCGCGCCGCGTGCGCAGGGCGTCGAAATCGGGCCGCCGGATTCCCGACCAGCCGCGCTCGCGCCCGATGGCGTTCATCATGTCGGCGTAGGGCGGGTAGAACTGCTCCGCTGCCTGCTGTGACGTGTCCGCGACATAGGTGTGCGAGTTGATGCTGAGCGGCAGGCGACCGTGTCCCGCCTTCTCGCCCGCTTGACGGTGTAGCTCGGCAAAGGGCGCGAAACGCTCAGGCTGTCCGCCGATGATCGCGAGCGCCATCGGGAGCCCCAGCACACCGGCGCGGACCGCCGATTCGGGATTTCCGCCCACCGCCAGCCAGATCGGCAGCGGATCCTGAAGCGGGCGTGGATAGACGCCGGCGTCGTCGAGCGGTGCGCGGTGCTTGCCCGACCACGTGACCCGGACCGTATCGCGCAGCAGGAGCAGTAGCTCGAGCTTCTCTGCGAAGAGCTCGTCGTAGTCGGCCAGGTCGTAGCCGAAGAGTGGGAACGACTCGATGAACGATCCGCGTCCGGCCATGATCTCGGCGCGGCCGCCGGAGAGGAGGTCGAGCGTGGCGAACTCCTCGAACACCCGCACCGGGTCGTCGGAGCTGAGCACCGTGACCGCACTGGTCAGGCGGATTCTCTCCGTGCGGACGGCCGCCGCGCCGAGCACGACTGCGGGCGCGGACACCACGAAGTCGGGACGATGATGCTCGCCGACGCCGAACACGTCGAGGCCGACCTGCTCTGCGAGCTCGATCTCCTCCAGCAGGTTCCGCATCCGTTCGTCTGGGCCGATCGTGCGACCGGTCTCGGGATCGGCGCGCAATTCCGCGAACGTGTAGATGCCGAGCTCCATGCTCGTCCTCAGTCGCCGCGAAAGCGAAGCGCGCCGAGCTCGAGGAGCTCTCGAGTCGCGTCGAGAGCTTCCGCGCGGATCGTCGCCACCTCGTCATCCAGCAGGCCGAGCCGGTCGGCCGTGGTGTCGATCACCTCGCTGAGTCGCATCCGGCTGTCGAGGGAGGCGATCACCTCTTGCACATCGGCGGAGGCGTCGACCGCATGCTTTGTCCCTTCCGTCAACTCGACGCTGCCGTCGACATCGACGGCTCGCCCGCCCGAGGGCTCGAGCTCGCGGTCCAGTCGGAGGCTCGACGCCACGCCGACGCGTGCTTCGAGCAACTCCTTGTCGCCGTCGAGCTCGGCGAGCCTCACTCGCGACTCGAAGGCGCGCAGGATCTGATCGCCTGCGTCGTCCAGGTCGTCCTCGTCGAGCTCGTCCACCCGGGCGGTGTGTCCGCCGCCGGGACGCTTGTGCAGGATCACGGCGCCCTCGCTCACCGACTGCACCCCGAGACCGTCGAAGTACTCGGTCCATTCGTCCAGGGCTTCGCCGAGCGCTTCGCCCGTGAGGTGGGAGTTCCATTCCGCGGCATGCGTGATCGGATCCGAGTTCAGTGTGGAGAGGATCCAGCTGTCGCAACCGCTCGCCTCGGCCCACGCGAGCACTCGCTCGTCCGGAGCGTGCTCGTCGAACGCGAGCCAGCTGACGAGCATCGCGGCGTAGCCGCCCTCGGTCAGATGCTCGGCCGCCGCGAGAATCACGCGCTCCGACACGCCGTCCTCGGAAAACTCGCTGTCACGGTAGACCCAGCGCCGCTCCGGTGAGACGACGTACGGCGCGTTGCACGTGATCAGGTCGAACGTCTCGCCTTCGACGGGCTCGAAGAGACTGCCCTGGCGGCATTCGACGTTGCGGAGCCCGTTCAGCGCCGCGTTGAGCTCCGTGTAGGCGATCGCGCGAGGATTGACATCGGTCGCGATCACGTGCCGTGCGTGTTGCGCGGCGAGCAGGGCGTGAATGCCGCTACCGGTGCCGACGTCGAGGGCTCGGTCGACGCGTGGGCGGGGGGTCAGAGAATCGAGGACTCGTGCGGTCGGCGTGTAGGTTGCGACATAGTCGGACGGATCGTCTCCGTCACGGGAGAACCCGTCCGAGGCGAGCAGCACCTTTCCGATCGGCAGGATGCGGACGCGTGGAACGACACGGTCGCCGACCTGCGCGAGCCCGGTGGCCTCGAGCGCAGCGACGCCCTCGCGACCGAGCGCGGTTTCGCCGTCCTGCGCCGAAACCGGCAGCTGGAGGAAGAGCAGCCGCACGAGCGTCGCCAGCGGGGTGTGGGGGAGGCGGCGTTCTTCCGTGGGCGTGTCGGTGCGCTCGCTCGAATATGCCTCTTCACCGAGCAGGCGATGGATTGCGTCCTCCGAGTAGCCGACACGTCGCAGAGCGGTGCCGAGCCGTTCGGCGGCGACGGTGTCCGCCACGAGATCTTTGTCCATCACCAAAGCCGAATCATCATGCCCGAATCGAATGGACCGCACGCGCCTTTCGAGGTTGATTGACTAGCACGATGACGACCGGGACTCGACAGCCACACTTGGGGACGCCGCTCGACGATCTGTTGTCACGCGAGCTGGACCGTTTCGCGCGCGAGCACCCACGCTCGCGCGAGCTCGCCACGCGGGCCGAGCGCTCGCTGCTCGCCGGCGTGCCGATGCCCTGGATGATCCGGTGGGCAGGCGGCTTCCCGGTGTTCGCCGCCGAGGCCCACGGCGCTCGCTTCCGTGACGTGGACGGTCACGAGTACGTGGACTTCTGCCTCGGCGATACAGCGGCGATGACCGGACACTCCCCTGCACCAACCGTGCGGGCGGTGGCCGAGCAGGCCGCACGTGGCATCACGCTCATGCTGCCCAGTGAGGATTCGCTCTGGGTCGGCGAAGAGCTCGCCCGCCGCTTCGGACTGCCGAGCTGGCAGTTCGCGCTCACCGCAACGGATGCGAATCGGTTCGCGATCAGGCTCGCGCGCGAGCTCACGGGACGGCCGAAGATCCTCGTCTTCAACTGGTGCTATCACGGGACAGTCGACGAGACGTTCGCCGCGCTCGACGGTGGGGCGGTGGTCTCCCGTGAAGGCAACGTCGGACCGCCGGTTCCACTCGAGGAGACGACGCGGGTGGTCGAGTGGAACGACGTCGAGGCGCTCGAGCGCGAGCTTGCGGCCGGCGACGTCGCATGTGTCCTGGCCGAGCCTGCGTTGACGAACATCGGCATCGTCCATGCGGAGCCAGGGTTTCACGACGCACTCCGGGAGGCGACCCGCAAAAGCGGGACCCTGTTGATCATCGACGAGACGCACACGCTCTGCGCGGGCCCGGGCGGCTACACCGCCGCCTACGGCCTCGACCCGGATCTGCTGACCGTCGGGAAGGCGATCGCCGCCGGCATTCCAGCTGCCGCGTATGGGTTCTCGCGCGAGGTCGCGGCACGGCTCGAGGCCATGTTGCCGCGAGACGAGCGCGCCGACGTCGGCGGCATCGGCGGGACGGTGGCCGCAAACGTCCTCTCGCTCGCCGCGATGCGGGCCACGCTCGGCGAGGTGCTGACCGACGACGCGTTCGCGCACATGATTGCGCTCGGCGAGCGCTTCGAGGCGGGCGTCGCCGGCGCAATCGACCGGCACGGCCTGCCCTGGCACGTCACGCGTCTCGGGTGCCGTGTCGAGTATCTCTTTCGTCCCGAGCGCCCACGGAACGGGAGCGAGGCCGCCGCGGGGGGCAACGCAGAGCTCGATCGGCTGATCCATCTCTACGCACTCAACCGCGGCATCCTGCTGACGCCCTTCCACAACATGGCGCTCATGTCACCTGCGACGACCGAAGCAGATGTGGATTTGCATTCCGCCGTCTTCGACGAGGCTGCGCAGGAGCTCGCCGAAGGCAGCTCGGATGTCTGAACCTCGGGACGAGTCACGGTGCGAGGCGGGTTCGCTCGGCAGTCGGACTTGTTCGCAAGACCCACGTCCTGGTGTCGGACACCCTGACGAGAGTGTGACGCATGCTTCACGGCTAGCCCAGCGAGGCTAGCGCCGTCTCGAGCTCGCCCAGGTCTGCAATCACCGCGTCCGCGTCGGCGAGCGCTTCGCGTCCGTAGTTCCCCGTCGTCACGCCGACGCAGTGACAGCCCGCGGCGTGGGCGCTCGACACGTCGAGCGGGGTGTCGCCGACCGCGACCGTGCTCTCCGCCGACCAATCGCCGGCGCGCTCACGCGCGAGGTCGAAGAGCTCGATCCGATTCTCTCGTTCGCAGCCAAACGCTCCCTGCCCGCGCGGAAACAACGGCGCCAGTCCAAGCCGTTCGACTCGGGCGTGCGCAACTGCAGGCGGGTTGCCCGTCAGCAACGCACGGTGCTCGAGCGCGGCCGCCGCTTCGGCGGCATGCGGCCCGACCAGCCAATGACTCGTGTCGGCGGCCGCAAGCAGGCGAACGTAGTGCGCCGAGAACAGCTCGCACCAGCGGGGAAGCCCGGCTTCGATCTCCGCTTCCGGGACGTCGACGGTGCCGAGCGCACGACGGATGTGCGCCGTCGCCGTGTCTCCGGGGCGATCAGGGCCCTCGGCGTAGAGCCCGAACACGGCTTCGAGTGCCAGCCGGCTTGCCTCCACGTACACCTCGTCGTGCGTCAGAAGCAACGTCCCGTCGACGTCGAAGAGCACGAGCCAGGTCAGACGGCCACCACCGAGTCGACAGCGTCGCGCAACGTGCGGACGTACTGCTGCAACGGCCCCGGGCCTTCCTCGGCCACCTCGACCGGGCGCGAGCCGACGACGATGCCGTCGGCCAGCTCGGCTGCGGCACGCGCCTGCTCCGGAGTCGAGATTCCGAAGCCCGCATAGAGCGGGACGTCGGTCACGGCGCGCGCCCGTTCGACGAGGCCGGGGAGGGCGGGGGAGACGTCGACGCGCGCACCCGTCGTTCCCGTGACACTGACGAGATACAGCCACCCGTCCGTGTGCTCGGCAGCGATCCGCACCCGTTCGTCAGTGGACGTCGGCGCGACGAGTTGGATCCGCCGCAGCTCGGGCCGGACGTCCACCGGCAGGTCCGCGACGATCAACGACGTCGCTCCGGCGGATTGCGCGTCTTGCGCGAAGCGGTCCCAGCCGTAGGCCTCGAGGAGCGCGGCATACGTCATCGGCACGAGCGGCGTCCCCGGCACGAGCTCGCGTGTCCGCGCGAGGCAATCGAGACACGCGCGCGTCCGCATCCCCTGACCGAGTGCGCGCTCCGCCGCACGGCGGATCACAGGTCCATCGGCGAGGGGATCGGAGAACGGGAAGCCGAGCTCGATCAGATCCGCTCCTCCGGCGACCGCGGCTGCGGCAAGCTCGGGCGTTTCCGGGCCCGACATCAGGTAGACGACGAGCGTCTTCACTCGTCGTCCGCGAGCAGCGCGAACAACGTCGCGTCGACTCGATCGTCGCCGTGGCGGAGGTATCTCCGCTTGACGCCTTCGCGCTCGAAGCCGAGGCGCTCGAGGACGCGCTCCGAGGCGCTGTTGCCGATTCGCACGTGCGCCTCGACTCGCCAGATCCCGTTCGCGAGCGCGTGCTCGGTCATCCGGCGCACCGCCCGCGTCGCGACACCCCGACCGCGGGCGGCGACGAAGAGCCAGTAACCGACCTCGACGACGTCGCGCAGCGGATCGAAGTGATGCAGCGACGCGCCGCCGAGCAACTCGCCGCTGCCCACGTCCTCGATCACGTACCCCGCCAGCAACCCTTGCGCGCGCATGCCGGGAAGCTGCTCGCGCAACATGACGCGCAGCGTGTCTGCATCGACCGGCGGCAGACTTGCTTCGCCGCCGACGACGGGGTCGAGAAAAGCCGGTGCGATCGTGTCGACGTCCGACTCGACCGGACCACGCACGAGCAACTCGTCCACTGTCAGCTCAGCTGGAAATCGGTAGGTCGAGATCTGCCCGGCCACATGGTTGGAACGGCTCATCGGGCAAGCACCTCGGCCAGGTCCTTGTCGCCACGGCCCGAGAGGCAGACGAGCACGAGCTCCTCGTCGAGCTCGCGTACCCTGGCGAGTGCGTGCGCCGGCTCCAGGGCGGGGATGATTCCCTCGAGGCGCGTGAGCTCGCGGAACGCGTCGAGCGCCTCTTCGTCGGTAGCACGCACGTAGTCCGCCCGGCCGGAGTCTCGCAGCCATGCGTGCTCCGGGCCCACTCCCGGATAGTCGAGCCCCGCGGAGATCGAATGCACATCTGTGATCTGCCCATCCTCGTCCGAGAGAACGGACGAGCGAGCACCGTGCAACACCGCAGGATTTCCCGCGCCGAGCGACGCGGCCTCGGCCGCCTCGACGCCGACGAGCCGGACGTCGCGATCGTCGACGAAGCCGGCGAAGATTCCGATCGCGTTCGAGCCGCCGCCGACGCACGCGACGACGACCTCGGGCAGCCGGCTTTCCGCTTCGAGAAACTGTGCGCGCGCTTCGTGCCCGATCACGGCCTGCAGCTCGCGCACGATCTCCGGATACGGCGCCGGCCCGACGCACGAACCGATCAGGTAATGCGTTGTCTCGACGTTCGTGATCCAGTCGCGAATCGCTTCGCTCGTCGCCTCCTTCAGCGTCCGGGTGCCAAAGTCCACGGGCCGGACCTCGGCGCCGAGGAGGTTCATGCGCTCGACGTTGGGCCGCTGGCGCCGCATGTCCTCTTCGCCCATGTAGACGACACACTCGAGACCGAAGCGCGCGCACACCGTCGCGGTGGCGACCCCATGCTGACCGGCGCCCGTCTCCGCGACGATGCGGCGCTTGCCGAGACGCCGCGCGAGCACGGCCTGGCCGAGCGCGTTGTTGAGCTTGTGCGCGCCCGTATGCAGAAGATCCTCCCGCTTCAAGTACAGGCGCTTGCCCGGTGCAAACCGCTCGGCCCGAGTGAGCGGCGTCGGCCGGCCCGCGAAATTGCGCCCCAGTTCGTCGAGCTCCGCGCGGAACGACTCGTCCGCCTGGGCGTCGCGCCAGCCTGCGTCCAGCTCGTCGAGGGCGGAAATCAGCGTCTCCGGGACGTAGCGGCCGCCATACGTTCCGTAGAGGCCCGAAGTCGACGATGTCAACGGGCGGCCTCGACGAATGCGCGCACCTTGTCGTGATCCTTGATCCCGGGCTTCCGTTCGAGCTTTGACGCCGCGTCGACGGCCCAGGGCCGGACGGCCCGCACGGCTTCGCGCACGTTTTCGGGTCCGAGCCGACCGGCAAGCATCACGCGTCCTTCGACAACAGCCGCGCGCTGGAAATGGAGTGGGTCCTGCTCGTCCCACGGGAGGTCGACGACCTGAGCGACGGTCTCGCCATTCCGCAGGAGGACCGCGTCGCGGCCGCGGACGCGACCCTCCTCCCGTTCGTAGAGCTGGACGAGGTCGGACCCGGCTTCTTCCGCCTCGCCGACGAACACTGCGACGCTGAGGCGGTCGTCCGGGACCGGCAAGACCTCGCGTGCACCGCGTGGGCTGTCCTTCGAGAGTATGAATCCGAGCATGTCCGCGCCCGCCTCGACCGCTGCGTCGACATCCTCGCGACGGGTGAGACCGCAGACCTTCACGAGCGGGCGCGAGAGGATTTCGCGGAGACGGGCCGCCGGGTCCTCGGCGCGCATCAGCGCCGACCCGATGAGGATCGCATCGGCGCCCGCGAGCTCGGCAGCGGCGCCCTGCGCGCGCGAGTGCACACCGCTTTCCGCAACGACCACCGTGTCGTGCGCCTTCATGCGCGCGATCAAGTCCAATTGAGTGACACGATCGATCTCGAACGTCGAGAGGTCGCGCGCGTTGACGCCGATGACTTCGGCCTCGAGCCCGACCGCGCGCTGCAACTCTGCGGCGTCGTGTGCCTCGACGAGCGTCTCGAGGCCAAGCTCGCGCGCGTACGACATCAAGGCGGCTGCCCGTTGGTCGTCGACGTCGCGCAGAAGAATGAGGGCGGCATCCGCACCCGCGATCTTCGCTTTCAACAAGTCGAGCTCCTCGCTGAAGAATCCCTTGGCCAGGAGCGGCGCCGTCGTTGCGGCGCGTGCCGCTCTGAGATCGTCGAACGAGCCACCGAAACGTGCGTCGACGAGGATCGAGATCGCGGCCGCGCCGGCGTTCGCGAACTGCGCTGCAAGTCGGGCGGGATCCGCATCGGGACGAAGGTCCCCCGCAGACGGCGACCGGCGCTTGACCTCGGCGATGGCGCCGAGGCCGGAGGCGGACAGAGCGTTGCGAAACCGGCCCATCAGGCCGGCACGATCTCCCGCGAGAAGGCGATCAGCAGCTCGAGCCGTTCCGCCGCGGCCCCGGAGTCGAGGGCCGTCCTGGCGACCTCGAGGCCCTCGCGCAGGTCGGCAGCGTGCCCGCCTGCCGCGATCGCGCCGGCGGCGTTGAGCAGGATCGCATCGCGCCGTCCTCCGTTTGCACCGGCGAACACCTCGCGGATCGCCTCCGCGTTTTGCGCGGGACTTCCGCCGCGCAGCTCTTCGACGCTACAACGAGGGATGCCGAGCTCGCTCTCGGGATCGAGCGTGCGCTCGAGCACCTCGCCGTCCACGACTTCTGCGACGAGGTTCTCACCGACCGGTGACAGCTCGTCGATCCCACCGGCGCCGTGCACGACGTACGCGCGCCGAACGCCCAGGTGGGCGAGGACCTCCGCGATCGTTCGCACGAGGCCGGGAGAATAGACGCCGACGACCTGGGCTCTGGCGCCCGCTGGATTCGTCAGGGGTCCGAGCACGTTGAACACCGTCCTCGTTGCAAGCTCCCTGCGCACCGCCGCGGCGTGTCGCATCGCTGGATGATGTGCGGGCGCGAAGAGAAAGCCGAAGCCCAGGTCGTCGATCGACTGCGCGATTCGCTGCGGCTCTTGCTCGAGCGTGAAGCCCAGCGCTTCGAGCACGTCTGCCGATCCGCATGCAGACGAGACCGCTCGGTTGCCGTGCTTCGCCACGGCGGCGCCGGCGGCGGCGGCGACCAATGCAGCCGCTGTCGAGATGTTGATCGTGTGGGCGCCGTCGCCGCCGGTTCCCGCCGTGTCGACGAGATCGTCTCGGCCGGGTCGAACGACGAGGGCGTGGTCGCGCATCGCCTCCGCGCAACCGGTGATCTCGTCGGCCGTCTCGCCCTTCGAGCGCAGCGCGACCAGAAATCCTCCGATCTGCGCCGGCGTCGCCTCGCCCTGCATGATCTCGTTCATCACTGCGCGTGCCTCCGCACGCGGCAACTGAGTACCGTCGAGCAGCTTGCTGATCACTTCCTGAATCACTGGTTGAGGAAGTTTTGCGCGATTTCGCGTCCCAGTGGGGTGAGGACGGATTCCGGGTGGAACTGCACGCCATGAACATTCAAGGTGCGATGGCGAACAGCCATGATTTCACCGTCCGCGGCGGTGGCGCAGATCTCCAGTTGGGCCGCGACGCTGGTCGCGGCAAGCGAGTGGTAGCGGCCGACTTCCAGCTCCGCCGGCAGTCCTGCGAAGACGCCTCTGCCATCGTGGCTCACGATGCACGACTTGCCGTGGACGAGCTCGCGGGCGGCTGCCACTTTGCCGCCGAACGCCTCGACGATCGCCTGGTGCCCGAGGCAGACCCCGAGCGTCGGCGTGGTGGACGCAAGCAGCCGCACGATCTCCGGCGTCGAGCCCGCGTCGGCCGGACGACCCGGGCCGGGTGAGATCACCAGGTGCGACGGCGCGAGGCGTTCCGCCGTTGCCGCGTCGATCGCGTCGTTGCGCCGCACGGTGACCTCGGCGCCGAGCTCGCCGAAGAGATGCGCGAGGTTGTACGTGAAGGAGTCGTAGTTGTCGACGAGCAGGATCAACGCTGGTCGGCCTCCGCGAGGTCGATGGCCGCTTCGACGGCCGCGAGCTTGCGCAGGCACTCCTCGTGCTCGGCCGTGGGCTCCGAGTCGGCGACGATTCCCGCCCCTGCCTGCAGATGTGCGACTCGGTCCCGGAGCACGATCGTCCTGATCGCGATGCACGTGTCGAGTGTGCCTTCCTCCGGCAGTACGTAGCCGACCGCGCCTGCATACGGGCCCCGCCGCCTGCCCTCGAGCTGGGAGATGAGCTGCATCGCGCGCACCTTCGGGGCGCCGGACACGGTTCCCGCGGGAAAACAGGCACGCAGCAGGTCGAAGGGCGACACGCCGTCGCGAAGATCCCCCGCCACCTGCGAGACGAGATGCGTGACGTGCGAGTATCGCTCCGTCTCGAGGAACTTCTCGACCTCGACGGTGCCCGGCACGCACACGCGCGCGAGATCGTTGCGACCGAGGTCGACCAGCATGACGTGCTCGGCGCGGTCCTTCTCCGATGTGAGCAGCCGTTCCGAATCGCCCTCGCCTCGTTCGGTGGTCCCGGCGATCGGGTTGACGCCCGCCCGCCGCCCTTCGCACTTGACAAGCGTCTCGGGTGACGATCCGATCAGTGCGAGGTCGTCGAGCTCGAGGAGAAAGAGGTAGGGGGACGGATTGACACGACGCAGTGCGCGATAGAGCTCGAGCGCGGACGCCGAAGTGGGTCGCTCCGCGCGTTGCGAGAGAACGATCTGGAACGCATCGCCCGCACGGATGTGCTCCTTGGCTGCGCGCACCGATGCTTCGTAGTTCGTCCGGCCTGGAGTGCGCCGCGCCAAGCCTCGCCTGCCCTTTGACTGGAGCAGAGCCGGGGCCGGCTGCGCAAGCAACGCCGACACCGCATGGGGGTCGCCGCGGATCACCTCGGCGCTGCCGAGGACATGGTCGAACCTGATCAGAACGTCCGCGACAACGAACCGGCTCTCCGGCAGACCCGGGCCGTCGTCGGGAAGAGGAACGGTCGGCTCGAGGCGCGCGGCGTAGTCATAGGCGAGATAGCCGACGACCGGCTCTCCACCCGCCTCTGCCTCGGCGACATCGCAAAGGTGCGTGCCGCAACCGACGAGCGAGTGTCTCCCGAGCCGTCCGCGTTCGACCGATTCGAGCAAAAAGGCCGCGCGGCCTTCGCCCCGCAGCCGCACGTATGCGCCGAGCGGTGTGACGAGATCGGTGGCGATGTCGGGTCCGATGGCCATTCGAGATTCTCCGTTGAATCGATGGGAACGCAAAAAGACCTTCCGGCGGAAGGTCTGATGAGTGGAACGGGCTGTTTCTGGCCTAGGTCAACGCAGGCGCAGGCTCCCGCTCCACTCGCAACGCCAGGCCCAGATGCAAGTCGCGGGAGTCACCGTGGCTTCAGGGTAGGCGCAGCGTCGGCTTGGGTCAAGCGCTCGTAGTCCGCTGCATAGGACGGCGGCGGGCCGTCGACGCTTTCCGCCGCAACGGGATCCGACGGCTCGATCCTCAAGGGGATCACTCCCGCCCAGACGGGGAGCTCGAGGTCGGCATCGTCGTCGGTCGGCGGCCCGGTGCGGATCTTCGCGGATGCCTCGTCGAGCGGCAGCGCGAGGATCGTCGTGCCCTTGATCTCGCCGTCGTTCGGCCGGCGCGCGTCCTCCCAGCGTCTCGGAACGACATGCTCGACGACGCATCGCATCGCCCGGAGCTTCTCGTCACTGTCGGTCAGCTCGCGTGCACGTCCGATCACGACGACCGACCGGTAGTTCATGGAATGGTTGTAGACCGAGCGCGCGAGCACGAGCCCGTCGAGGAGCGTCACCGTGACGCAGATGTCGACGCCCTCCTTCGCAGACCTGAGCATGCGGCTTCCCGGCGACCCGTGGATGTACAGGATGTCGCGGTCGCGGGCGTGAATCGTCGGGATCACGAACGGACGGCCGTCGGAGACGAAGCCGAGATGGCAGATCAATGCCTCGTCGAGAATCGAGTCGATCGTCGCGCGGTCGTAGGCGCCGCGTTCCGGGTGACGCTTCACGGTTGTGTGCGGCGTCGGCACACCTCAAGCCTATTGGTACGCTCGGACCATGGCTCGTTCGGTGATCGTCTCTGCAGTTCGAACGCCGTTTGGCAAGCTCGGCGGCTCGCTCGCCGACAAGCCGGCGACGGACCTCGGCGCGATCGCGATCCGCGCCGCGCTCGACCGCTCGGGCGTGGGAAACGACGAGGTCGAGTACGTCATCATGGGCCAAGTTCTCCAAGGGGGCGCCGGACAGGCGCCGGCCCGTCAGGCTTCGGTCGGCGCGGGGCTGCCGGTCGAGGTCGGATCGGACACGGTCAACAAGGTCTGTGCTTCCTCCATTCGTGCCGTCGAGATGGCCGATCAGATGATCCGGGCCGGCGATCACCAGGTCGTTGTCGCCGGTGGGATGGAATCGATGTCCAACGCGCCGTACGCGCTGAAGAAGGCGCGCTTCGGGTACCGGCTCGGAGACGGGACGCTGATCGACCTGATGACGCACGACGGGCTCATCTCCACGTTCGACCACAAGCACATGGTCGAGCAGGCGTCGTTCGTCTCCCGCGAGCTCGGCATTCCACGCGAGGACCAGGACCGCTGGGCGCTTCGGTCGCACGAGCGCGCGGTGGACGCGATCGACCACGGCAGGTTCGAGGAGGAGATCGTTCCGGTCGGGCAGTTCGCGGTCGACGAGGGCCCACGTCGCGACACCTCCTACGAGCGACTCGCCAGGCTGAAGCCCGTGTTCGATCCGGAGGGGACGACCACCGCCGGCAACGCCCCCGGTGTGAACGACGGAGCGGGTGCGCTCGTCGTGACGAGCGAGGAGTTCGCGCGCCAGCGTGGGCTCGAAGTGCTTGCGACGATCGTCTCGCAGGCGTACGTCGCCGACGACTTTGCGTACCTTGCGCGCACACCGGCGAAGGCGGGATCCGCCGCGCTCGCAAAAGCAGGCAAGAAGATCGGGGACGTCGAGCGCGTGGAGCTCAACGAGGCGTTCGCGTCGGTGGTGCTGAACTCGGCCAGGATGCTCGACGTCGATCCTGAGAAGGTGAACGTGAACGGGGGCGCAGTCGCGCTCGGCCACCCGATCGGGGCCTCGGGTGCACGCATCCTCGCCACGATGATCTACGAGCTCCGGCGCAACGGCGGCGGCCTGGGGCTGGCGGCCATCTGCTCAGGCGGCGGCCAGGGCGATGCACTGCTGATCGAGGTGTAGCGGACGTCGCCGGTGGTGACTCCTCGGCCATGCCTCTCACGCTCCTCGTGCTGCTCGCCGGGCTCGCGATCGCGGCGTTCGTCTACGTCCTCTCGGGCGGCCACGTGTTCTTCCTGCCGCTGATCCTGCTCCTACCACTGGGCCTCTTTGTCGGGCGCCGCCGGCGCCCTTAGCCGCGTAGGCTCGCGGCCATGAACTTCGAGCATGTGCTCGTTGTCGGGGCGGGGCAGATGGGCGGCGGCATCGCTCAGGTCGTCGCAGCGTCCGGGCGGCGCGTATCGCTGCACGACGCCCAACCGGGTGCGACGGACCGCGCGCTCGACGCAATGCGCAAGAGCCTTGCGAGGCTCGAGCAGAAGGGCGGTCCCGCCACGCGGGACGTGCTGGCACGGGTCGAGCCAGTCGAGAAGCTCGTGAGCGCCGATCTGATGATCGAAGCCGTGATCGAGGACGCAAACGTGAAGGAGGAGATCTTCCGGCGGGCGGATGCCGAGCTGCCGGCGGCAGCGGTGCTCGCTTCGAACACGTCATCGATCCCGATCGGGTCCCTGGCGGCTGCGACCGGACGTCCCGACCGGGTGATCGGAATGCATTTCTTCAACCCCGTGCCCGTCCTCGAGCTCGTGGAAATCATCCGCGGCCGCGACACGTCGGACGAGACAGCCGCCGCCATCACGAGGCTCGCGCAAGACTTGGGGAAGACGCCTGCGGTTGCAAATGACTTTCCCGGCTTCGTTTCGAACCGCATCCTGATGCCGTTCATCAACGAGGCAGTGTGGGCGCTGCACGACGGCGTCGCGGAAGCCGAGGCGATCGACACGATCGCCAAGCTCGGGTTTGCGCACCCGCTCGGGCCGCTGGCACTTGCCGACCTGATCGGTCTCGACACCTGCGTGGCGATCATGGAGGTGCTGCGGGAGGGGCTCGGCGATGACCGCTACGCGCCGTGCCCGCTGCTGCGCGAGCTCGTCGGCGCCGGAAAACTGGGCCGAAAGAGCGGTTCCGGGTTCTATGACTATTCGTAGAACCACCTAGGCAAGCCACCTCTGCAGGGTTTCCGGCGTTGGTGCGTCTGCCTCTAGGAGGCTCAAGTCTTCCGAGCCCGCTGCCGACAAAAGCACTCAAGTTCTGGGAAAGGAAGGCACCGCGCTTTGCGGATCCTGCTCGTAGACGACGATCCTGCCCTTCGCACGCTGCTGAAGACGACGTTCGAGGTCGCCGACGTCGCCGTGGACGAAGCCGAAAGCGCTGTGGTTGCGCGCCGAAGGATCGGGAGTCGCCGACCGGACGTGATCGTTCTCGACATCAACATGCCGGGGACGAGCGGGCTCGAGCTCTGCGCCGAGCTGAAGGCGGCGCCCGCCACCCGCGACATCCCCATCGTGCTCTTGACCGGCTCGGACGGGGGCACCGATGCGGCCGCGAAGAAGGCCGGAGCCAACGCATTCCTGCGCAAGCCGTTCAGCCCGCTCGAGTTGCTCGCCGTTGCGGAACGACTTGCAGGGGGCCTGACCGGCGTTCCCTTCCGGGCCGTGAAGAAGCGCACCCATGGGCCCGATGAGGAGCTGCTGCTCTACGCGCGAGATCTCAGGCACATGCTCGAGGTCGAGCGCGGGCAGCGGGAGCTGTTGCAGAGCGCGTATCTCCAAACGGTCTCGGCGCTTGCAAGCGCGCTGGAGTCGAAGGACACCGGTACGCGCGCGCATTCTCAACGCGTCCAGAGCTATGCGACCGCTCTTGCCGACGCGGTCGGCGAGGAGGCGGTCGTGCGCGACGAGAGCGCGCCTTACGGGTTCCTCCTTCACGACGTCGGCAAGATCGGGATTCCGGACGGGATCCTCCAGAAACCCGGGCCGCTCAGTCCCGCAGAACGCCGCAAGATGGAGACGCACACCGTCCTCGGTGAGGCGATGCTGTCGGGTGTCGTCTTCCTCAAGGGTGAAGGCCTCAAGATCGTGCGCTCGCACCACGAGCGCTGGGACGGACGCGGTTACCCGGACGGACTCGTCCGCACCGAGATCCCTCTCGGTGCGCGGATCTTCGCGGTCGCCGATGCGCTCGATGCCATGACAAGCCATCGGCCGTACCGCCGAGCCATGAGTTGGAGCGATGCGCGTGCGGAGATCCTCGAGCAGCGCAAGCGGCAGTTCGATCCCGACGTCGTCGACGCCTTCGTCAAGGCCGAGCCCGCGCTCCGCGAAATCCGCCGCGAGATCGCCGCCGCTTGACTCGGCTCCAACGCGCGCGCCTCGAGGCGCCGGCAAAGCCGCCACGTATCATCGCCTGCAAGGTGGACTTCGACCTCACGCAGGACCAGCGAGAGATCCAGGCGCTGACGCGGGAGTTTGCGCGGGCTGAGATCGATCCACATGCGTCCCAGTGGGATCGTGACCATCACTTTCCCCGCGAGCTCTTCGGCAAGCTCGCCGGGTTGGGCCTGATGGGCGCGTGTGTGCCGGAAGAGTACGGCGGCGCCGGCGCGGACTTCCTCTCTTACATCCTCGTGCTCGAGGAGCTTTCGCGTGCGGACGCCGGGGTCGGCGTGACCGTTGCAGTGCACACGAGTGCCGCAACGCTGCCGATCCTCACGTACGGAACCGCTGAGCAGAAGTCGCGTTTCGTACCGCCGCTCGCGCGGGGCGAGCAGCTCGGCGCCTTTGCCCTGACGGAGCCTGAGGCCGGCTCGGACGCCGGCGCGCTTCGCACGAAAGCGGAGCCCGCGGGTGACGGTTGGACGATCACCGGCGGTAAGCAGTGGATCACGAACGGCCGATACGCGGGAACCTTCATCCTGTTCGCACGCACCGACTCCGAGACCGCGGGCGCTCGAGGGGTGAGCGCGTTCATTCTCGACGCCGAGCACGTGCGCGTGACCCGCGATGAGGAAAAGCTCGGCCTCAACTCTTCGGTGACGAACGACATCGTCGTCGAGGGCGCGCACGTCGGTCGAGACCGGCTCCTCCACGAGGAGAACCGTGGTTTCCGAGTGGCGATGGGAACGCTGGACGGTGGTCGCATCGGCATCGCCGCGCAGGCGCTCGGGATCGCCCAGGCCGGTTACGAGGTCGCGCTTGAGTACGCGGCGGAGCGGCGCGCGTTCGGACATCGCATCGCGGACTTCCAGGCGATCCAGCACAAGCTCGCAGACATGTCGATGGAGATCGACGCCGCCCGCCTGCTCGTGTATCGCGCGGCGTGGCTGAAGCAACAGGGCCGGCCGCACACCGAAGAAGGTGCAAAGGCGAAGCTGTTCGCGTCGGAGATGGCTAGGCGGCAGACCGCGGAGGCGATTCAGATCCTCGGCGGGTACGGCTACACCAAGGAATTTCCGGTGGAGCGCTACTACCGTGACGCGAAGATCACCGAGATCTACGAAGGCACGAGCGAGATTCAGCGCCTCGTGATCGCGCGCAGCATCCTCGGCATGACGGAGCGATCGCTGGTGATCCGTTGACCGTGCGTCGCTGCTCGAGCCTCTTCATGTACACGCGCGTACAGATCCCCACCCGGGTGGGGGTTGTCACCCACCACCCACTGCAATCGACGATACCGGGATTCGACGCACACGTGGGTGCCGACTTCGTGTCGATTCTCCCAGGCGTTCCTTGAGCTCGCGCCGCCGTGACGAGCCGGTACGGCTCACCCGCATCTATACGCGGGCCGGTGACGCGGGCGAGACGTCGCTCGGCGACGGCTCGCGCGTGCCGAAGCTCGACTGCCGCATCGGTGCGTTCGGAGCCGTCGACGAGTTGAACGCGGCCATCGGGATGGTCCTCGCGGGCGCAGACGTTCCGGATCGTCTACGCGCAACGCTCGGCCGGATCCAGAATGATCTCTTCGATGTCGGCGCGGACCTCTCCGTCCCGTTTGGCGTCACCGACAGGCTCCGCGTCGACCAGGCCGCGGTCGATCGACTCGAACAGCTGTGCGACGAGCTCAACGCGGAACTGCCGACACTCAAGAGCTTCGTCCTGCCCGGCGGGACCGAGGCAGCTGCTCGTCTGCACGTGGCGCGGACGACCTGCCGCCGCGCAGAGCGCGACGCGCTCGCGGCGAACGAGGAGAACGGGATCAATCCGCTCGTGCTCTCCTATCTCAACAGACTGTCCGACTTCCTGTTCATCGCAGCGCGCAGCGCGAACGCAGACGCGGGCCGCGACGAGCCGCTCTGGAAACCGGGCGGCTGAGCCCGCAGGAGCCCGAGCGGAGGCGGCCTTCCGCTCGACTAGTGCTTCGCAGGCTTGACCGGCTTGGCCAGCAGCCTCGTGATCAGGCGGCCGAGCGTCGAGGCCGGTGTCGAGCGGGGCAGGGCGATCGCGGCGCCGGCCTTCAGCGAGGCTGCCATCTGCCTCGGGCTCGAGGTGAGAGCGACGATCTTCGTGGAAGGGAACACCACGTGCAGGTCGCGCACGACTGAGACGCCGAACGCATCGACGTCGATCACGATCACGCGGACGTTCGTGCGCCTGCTGGCCGCAGCGTCGAAGGTCGGCTCGATGCCGGAAGCGGTGACGAGCTTCGGCTTCTGCGTTGTGAAAGTCCCGCTGATGCCGCGGGTGGCCGGGCCGGCGAGCACGACTCGTGTCGGCACGGCGATGACGTTGCGCGCACCCAGGAGCCGGATCGTGATCTTGCGGGCTGTCACATCGCGACCCGAACGCGCGGTCCAGCGCATGGTGTAGACACCCGAACGGCGCACCTGATGCGCGAGGCGCAGCCTCACGATCGATTGGCCCGCTTTGAGCGAGAACCGCCAGGTGTACAGCTTCACGCGGCGCGGGCTGAAGAGCTCCGCGGTGACGCGGGACGCCCTGGTCAGCGAGACGCGCGCAGCGATCTTCTTCCGGACGGCCGGTTTGACCCTTGGGGCAGTGGTCACCTTCATGACGAGCCGCGTGAACCCACCGGCGGGAGAGACGGTGACGTCGATGGCGGTGCCCTCCTCGGCGAGGACGAGACCGGCCGGGCCGGTGATCGTGCCTGCCGCTCCTGTGCCTCCGATCGTGGTCGTGCCGAGCTTGAGACCGAGCGGCGCGAGCAACGAGGCCGCCTGGTCGGGCGTCTTGCCGATCAGCGACGGCACCGTGCGCAGCACCGGTGTCAAAGAGCTCTCGTTCCCCGCGAGGTCGGTCTCCTTCAACCGGAAGATCCGAGGGTCACCGACAGTCCACGCGCCGACACTCGCAGTGGTGAAGTCGACGCCGAAGTGGCCGGCGTCGGTCGAGTCGGAGAACAGCGTGACGAAATCGTAGGTGCCGCTGTTGTCCGTGCCCGGCGTCCACCGCAGGGTCAGACCCGTCGAGCCGAGGTAGCCGAGCACGTTCTGCGGCGGGTTGGGAGCCTCGAGGTCGCGCAGAAGGGCGAAAAGCGAGAGATGCTTCGTCAGCAGGTGGAAGCCTGCGCTGTCGGTGTAGAAGCCGTCCTCCCAACCGTTCGGCAGGATGCCCGCGGCCGGCACGCGCGAAAGGACGCGCCATTGGCCGTTCTCGAACGTCGCCGGGACGAGGCCCGGCTCGGTCGAGCGCATCAGGATGCCGATCGGCCGGTCGAACTGATGGACCTCCGTGCCTGCGAGCGCCCAGCGCGCGGTCACGTCGACCGCCTCGGGGCCCGCGCCGAAGCCGTTCGTCAGTCCACTGGGTGCCGCGGTCGGCGTGATCCGCAGGATGAGCCAGTCCCCGGTCGACGAGGACCAGTCACTCGCCGGCATGGTTGCCGAGGCCCAGCCGTCCGCGGACTCCACGGTCGTCGCGGAGCCGGAGCTCGTGTTCTTGTCGACGGGCGGGGCGACCGAGCCCGACGTTGTCCACACCGTGAAGTGGACGCGGAACGGCGCCTTCTTGCCCGAGCCATCCTGGAGCTCGCCCGCGAGCGTGTGCAGCCCGGGAGCGAGCGCGCCGGTTCCGTAGTCGATGTGCGTCCCGTTCACGACCGGCGCGACGGTTGCGTTGCCGTCGAGCGTGACGCCGACAGGGGTTGCATTCTCGCTCGCGACGAGACCGATGGCGTTGGCCGAGGGAACCGTCGTGCCTTCGCCGGGCGTCGAGGAAACGAGACGCGGCGCGGTGTTGTCGATGCGGATCGCGGCGACGACGTCGGAAGACGTGTTGCCGAGATTGTCCGAGACCGTTGCGCGTAGGTCGTAGACGCCGTCCTGAAGGTTCCGGGTGTCCAACGTGGTGCTCCAGGGCGCAGTCGTGTCCGTCCCGAGGGACGACCAGGACGCGGCGCCCGTCGGCGTGGCCCCGAAGCTGACCTGCGTGGCACCCGAGCCGGTGACCGTGGCAGTGAGCGTCACCGAGCCCGAAATGATCGCCCCTGGGTTCGTGAGGACGACGGTCGGCGCACTTACGTCGACGGTGATCGTCCGCATCGGGCCGGTGAAGGTGTTGCCTGCGTTGTCTGTGATCACGGGCTGGAGGTCGTAGCTGCCGGACGAGACGGTCGTCGCGTCCCAGGTCGCGCCGAACGGCGCGCTCGTCGATGTCGCGATCGTCGACCACGAGCCGCCGCCGGTAGGTCGGAGCTCGTAGCGCACGGCCGCGACGCCGGAGCCGCTGTCGGAGTACGAGCCGCTGAGGGCGACGCTTGTCCCGCCGACGGTGGCGCCGTTCGCAGGCCCGGTCAGCGATCCAGCGGGTGACGTGTTGTCGACGCGGACGTTCGCCCTGATCGGGCTCGTGCCGGTGTGGCCGGTCTGGTCGGTGGCGACCGCGCGGAAGTCGTACAGGCCGTCCGTGAGGGCCGTCGTGTCGAGCGACGTGCCCCACGGCGTGGTCGTGTCACTGGCGATCGTCACCCACAAGCCGCCGCCCGCGGGGCGCCGTTCGAAGTCGACCTGGGTCGTGTCCGGGTCCGACGAGGCGGACAGTGAGACGGTGCCGGCGAGGTATTGCCCCGGATCTGCAAGGGTCGGGGTCGGCGAGACGTTGTCGACGGAGACGTTCCGTAGCGTCGAGGTCGTGGTGTTGCCGGCCATGTCTTCGACGACGACCTGAATGGTCGCTCCGCCGTCGGCGCCGCTCGTGGTATCCCAGTTGACTGAGAACGGCGCGGTCGTGTCCGTGCCGAGGAGCGAGCCGCGCGCGAAGAACTTGACCGAGGCGATCGGCGACGTGACATCCGAGGCGGACGCGGTGATCGCGATCGTGCCGGACACGAGCTGGCCCTCGGTGGGCGCGCCGACGAGCGCAACGTTGGGCGCCGTGTTGTCGACGACCTTGTCCGACAGGTTCGTCGTGGTGACGTTGTCCGCGTTGTCGGTGATCTGGATGCGCAGGTCGTAATGGCCGTCGGGCACGAGCGTCGTGTTCCAGTCGGCCGTATACGGGCCGGGGCCGGTGGTGTCGGTGCCGATCGGGGTCCAGGTCGAGCCGCCGGCGTCCGTGTATTCGAACGCCACGGACTTGATGCCGGAGCCGCCGCCGCTCGGATTCGCGCTGAGCGTGACCGTTCCGCGCAGATAGTCGGCGGCCGAGCAGGACGGGCAGGACGGTGGCGTCGCATCGATCAGCACCGTGGTGCTCTTGATCGATTCGATGTTGCCTGCGTTGTCCACCGAGAAGTACGCGATCGTGTGCGCGCCGTCGTTCGAACCGTCGGCCGGAGCCGGAATCGAAACGCTCGTCCCGGTTGTGTACGTCGGATTGCCGTCGACGCTGTACTCGGTGACATTGACCCCGGAGCCGCCGTCGTTGGCCGTGAGCGTGACGGTGACCGGGCTCGACTGCCAGCCGCTCGGCGCGTTGTCCGTCGTCGCAGGCTTCGTGTTGTCCGCGATGCTCGTGACGGGCGTCGAGGTCGTGGTGTTGCCGGCCGCATCCGTGGCTACGACGTGCAGGCTGACGTTCCCGTCCGGGACGGCCGCCGAATTGAAGCTTGCGCCGGTCGACTGCCAGGTGCCGCCGCCGTTCGTCGAGTACTCGTAGGCGACCGTCACGACGCCCGAGGCGTTCGATCCGCCCGGGTCGCTCGTCGACGAGGTGAGGTTCACCGCGCCGCGCAGATACGTGCCGGGGCTGTTGATGGTGGCGCTCGGCACGGTGTTGTCGACGAGACGGCTGGTGACCGGCGTTGCGGCTGCCTGGTTTCCGGCGACGTCGTACGCGACCGTCCGGAAGTCGTAGTGGCCGTCGGAGACGCTGGTCGTGTCGAAAGCGGCCTGGAAGCCATCGCCCGGAGTGGAGTCAGTCGCGATCGTCGTCCACGATCCGCTGCCGGTGGGCGCCTGCTGGAAGTCGACATGGTCGATGCCCGAGCCGGAGTCTGCCGCGGAGCCGGTCAGGGTCTTCGTCGCGCGTAGGTACGCGCCAGGATCGTTCTGGCTGGTGGTCGGCGGCGTGTTGTCGATTCGCACGTTCGGCACCGTGGCGGACGTCGACGTGTTCCCGGCCACATCGCTCACGACGATGCGGAGCTGATAAACGCCGTCGGCCACTCCGGTGGTGTTCCAGAGGATCGTGTCGAACGGCGCCGAGTTGAGGGTGCCGATCGGAGCCCACGTCGTCCCGTCCGCCGAGTACTCGTACGTCACCGACTGGAGGCCGGAGGCGTAGCCGTTCGCGGCTGGATCGGTCTCGGTCGAGGTGAGCGTCACGGTCTGGCGGATGTTGGCACCAGGGCTGTTGAGCGTGCCCGTCGGATTGCTCGTGTCGCGGTGCCACGTCCAACTGGCCGGAGTCGAGTCGGTGTTGCCTGCCGGGTCGGTCGCGCGCACGTCGAAGGTATGGACGTTGTCGGTGAGTCCCGCGACGCTGTGCGGGCTGGTGCAGGTGGTGAACGGCCCGCCGTCGATGCTGCACTCGAACGTCGAGCCTGGCTCGCTCGAGCCGAACGTGAAGGACGGTGCCCCGACGTTCGATGGATCGGACGGCTTCGTCAGGATCGTCGTGCTCGGGGCGGTCCGGTCGACGTTGACGTTCCGAATCGCAGTTGCCGGGTGAGCCGCGTTGTCGGTTGCGACTGCGGCGAGGGCGTGGTTGCCGTCGGCAGCCGGGATCGACCAGGAGACGCTGTACGGACCGGGCGCCGGCACGGTGCCGAGTGGGTTCCAGATTCCGGTCGAACAGTTGTTGCTCTGGTCGGAGCATTCGAAGAACTGAACCTGGGCCACGCCGCTCCCGCCCGGGTCGCTCGCATTGGCTGCAAACGTCGTCGGGCTCGGGAGCGAGCCGTTGATCGCCGCAGCGGGTGCGGTGATCGAGACCGTCGGCGGTGCGTTGTCGACGCGGATGCTGGTGTTCTCGACACTCGTGGTGTTACTTGCATCGTCGGTCGCGCGCGCCCGGAGGTCGTAGAGCCCGTCGCCGCCCGGCAGCGCGGTGGTGTTCCACGCCGCGCCGGTCGCCGCGTAGGCGCTCGGCGGATCGCTGTGCAGCTTGTACGCGAAGGTGACAGGCGGGCTCGCAGGCGAGGCGTCGGTTGCACCAGCGACGAGATTCACCGTTCCGCTGACGACGGTCCCGCCCGCCGGAGCGGAGAAGGTGAGCGCGGGCGGCGTGTTGTCGACGCGGGTCGTAACGGCGGTGGATGTCGTCGGGTTGCCGGCCACATCGGTCGCGATGACACGGAGGTCGTAGAGGCCGTCCGAGACGAGCGTCGTGTCCCAGGAAGACGACTGGGTGTTGAAGCTGCCGCTGTGCGGCGCGACCTCGTATGCGACCGTCGCGATGCCGGAACCGCCCGCGTCACTGCTGCTCGAGGTCAGCGTGACTGGACCGCCGACAGGATTGCCGGGGCTCAGCATCGTTGCGCTCGGCGCGGTATTGTCGATCCGACGGTTGGCGACGACCGCCGGACTTGCCTCGGCGTTCCCGGCAGTGTCGGCTGCCACCGAGCGGAAGTCGTACAGGCCGTCAGCGACGGTCGTTGTGTCGAAGGAGAGGGAGTAGGGCGAGGTGCCGTCCGTCCCGATTGTCGTCCAGGAGCCGCCCCCGGCCGGCCGGCGCTGGAACGCAACCGCGTTGATGCCGGAGCCGTCCGTGTCGCTCGCGCTCGCGCTCAGCGTGATGGTCTGGCGCAGGTTGGCGCCCGGATCGGTGAGCGTCGAGGTGGGTGCCGCCGTGTCGGACTTCGACTCGTTGGCCGAGGTTGCGAGGGCGACGTTGCCGGCGTTGTCGGCGACGCTGTAGCGGTACTGCGCACACTTGCCGGACGCCAGCGTGTCGGGGCTGGTCACCGCGGCCCAGGCTCCGTAGGACGAGCAGGCGTTGTTCGCGAGATCGCCCACTTTCCGTTCGAGCAAGCCGGTCGACGGCTTGACGTCGGGGTCGGGGCCGTTGTTCGTGGTGATCGCGTACGAGCCGGTGACGTATCCGTCCGGATAGTCGACCGTGACGCCACTCGGCGCGGTCCGGTCGATCGTGATCGTCCGAACGTCCTGGCCGGTGTTGTTCGCGGCGTCGACGGCCAGAGCGCGGATGGCCCTGGCGCCGTCGAACGCGGGCGTCGACCAGGTTGCCGAGTACGGTGAACTGCTGTCGCTGCCGAACTGGATCCACGAGCCGGTGGCGCAGCTCGTGCTCGCGTTGGAGCACTCGAAGAAGTCCACATGAGTGACATCCGAGTCAGGCGTCGTGGCAGTCACGACGTAGTTGTTCGGATCCGACCCGTTCAGATAGCCGGTCGGATCGGTGATCGTCACGGTCGGGGCGCCCACGTCGATGATCCAGGTGTGACTTGCCGGCGTGGCGTCGACGTTGCCGGCCGCGTCCACTGCTCGCACGTCGAACGTGTGGCTGCCCTCGGCAAGCGCGGGCGAGATCGTGTCCGGGCTCGAGCAAGACGACCAGCTGCCTCCGTCGAGCCGGCATTCGAAGGTCGACCCGCCTTCGGTCGAGCTGAAGGTGAATGTCGGAGTCGCGTTCCCCGACGGGCTCGCGGGGCTCGAGTCGATCGTCGTGTCGGGCGGGGTCAGATCGATCGTCCAGGTCGAGCTGGCCGGGGTCGAATCGGTGTTGCCTGCCTGGTCGGTGGCGCGCACCTGGAAGGTGTGGCTGCCGGCGGCGAGCGCGGGGAGTGTGTGTGGGCTGGTGCAGGTGGTCCAGCCGCCGCTGCCGATCTGGCATTCGAAGGTCGAGCCGGGCTCGTTGGAGTTGAAGGAGAAGCTGGGGGTGGTGTCGTTGGAGGGGTCTGCGGGTGTGGAGGTGATGGTGGTGTTGGGTGCGGTGAGGTCGACGGTCCAGGTGTGGCTGGCGGGGGTCGAGTCGGTGTTGCCGGCCTGGTCCGTTGCGCGCACGGCGAAGGCGTGGCTGCCCTCGGCCAGCGCGGGCGAGATCGTGGTTGGGCTCGAGCAGGTTGTCCAGCCGCCGCTGTCGATCTGGCATTCGAAGGTCGAGCCGGATTCGTTCGAGCTGAACGTGAAGTCGGGTGTGGTGTTGTTCGACGGGTCGGTGGGGGAGGAGTCGATGGTGGTGCTCGGTGCGGTCAGGTCGACGGTCCAGGTGTAGGTCGCGGGCGTCGAGTCGGTGTTGCTTGCCTGGTCGGTGGCGCGCACCTGGAAGGTGTGGCTGCCGGCGGCGAGGGCGGAGAGAGTGTGTGGGCTGGTGCAGGTGGTCCAGCCGCCGCTGTCGATCCGGCATTCGAAGGTCGAGCCCGGCTCAGTCGAGCTGAACGAGAAGCTCGGAGTTGCGTCGTTCGACGGATTTCCCGGCGTCGAATCGATGGTGGTATTCGGTGCGGTGAGGTCGACAGTCCACGTGTAGGTCGCGGGCGTCGAGTCGGTGTTCCCTGCCTGGTCGGTGGCGCGTACCTGGAAGGTGTGGCTGCTGCCGCCGAGCGCGGAGAGTGTGTGCGGGGTGGTGCAC
>DAITAW010000043.1:0-19684 GCA_036824055.1 Gaiellaceae bacterium
CATGGCCCTCGAGGAAGTCGCCGAGGGCAAGCTCAAGTACAAGTACCCGAAGTAGCCCTCTCCCAGGTTTTTGGTCGGGTCTCTGCCGAAAGGGCAGAATTGCGGCATGGCTCGGATACTCGTCGGGGTCAGCGGGGGGATCGCCGCCTATAAGGCGTGCGACCTCATTCGCCTATTCGTCAAAGGCGGCCACGAGGTCGTTCCGCTCGTCACCCCGAACGCGGAGCACTTCGTCAGGGCCGAGACCTTCTTTGCGCTCGCCCGGCAGTCGCCCTCGGAGGACCTCTACGCTCATCTGACCCGAGCCGACCTCCTCGTCGTCGCACCGCTGACGGCGAACACGCTCGCCAAGCTGGCGCACGGGCTCGCGGACAACCTTGTCGCCGAAGCTGCGCTTGCGCATCGCGGCCCGGTCCTGCTCGCCCCGGCGATGAATCCGCGCATGTGGTCGAGCCCGGCCACACAGGCGAACGTTGAGACTTTGCGGGCACGCGGCGTCGTCTTCGCCGGTCCCGACGAAGGGGAGACGGCCGAGGGAGAGTGGGGCGTGGGCCGGATGGCTGAGCCCGAGGAGATCTTCCGGCGTAGCCGTGAGCTTCTCGGCGAGACCGATTCGCTCTCCGGTCGGCGGGTTCTCGTCAGCGCAGGCGGAACGCGTGAGCCCCTCGATGCGGTTCGCTTCCTCGGTAACCGCTCTTCGGGCCGGATGGGCGTGGCCCTCGCAGAGGAAGCAAAGAGGCGCGGCGCGACCGTGACGCTGCTCGCAGCGAATCTCGCCGTCCCGCCGCCGCGCGGCATCGACGTCGTCGAGACCCCCACCGCGGCGACCCTGCTCGACGAGGCGCTGGCCCGCCGTGACGCGGATGTCGTCCTCATGGCCGCGGCCGTCGCCGACTACCGGCCCGTGGATCCCTCTGCCGAGAAACGCCCGAAGGACGACCAGGCTTGGCACGTGAGCCTGGAACCGACCGTCGACATCCTGCGCGCTCTCGGGGAGCGGCGGGCTAACGGCCAGGTGCTGGTCGGCTTCGCCGCGGACGGCGGGGCCCAGGGCCTCGCGCGCGCGCGCGAGAAACGGGAGCACAAGCGCGTCGACCTCGTGGTCTACAACGACGTCTCGCGTAGCGACATCGGCTTCGACGCGGGGGACAACGAGGTCGTGCTCATCACCGCCGCCGGAGAACGGACTGTCGCGAAAGCTCCAAAAACCGAGATCGCGGCCGCGATCGTCGATGCAGCCGAGGAGCTGTTGCATGAGCAGGCCCGATAGCCAGCGCGTGGAGAGCGTCCCTGCCGCCGAGACGATTCGCGCGATCGTCGACAACCTCGGCCGGGTTGTTCACGCGCCAGACGAGACGCTCAGCCTGTGCGTCCTCTGTCTCGTCAGCGAGGGCCATCTCATTCTCGAGGACTTCCCAGGCGTAGGGAAGACGATGCTTGCCAAGGCGCTCGCCCGCTCGCTGGACGTGTCGTTCTCACGGATGCAGTTCACGCCGGACCTGCTGCCGTCGGACGTCACCGGGGTGAATGTCTTCAACCAGCGTTCGAACGAGTTCGAGTTCCGGCCCGGCCCGGTGTTCGCAAATCTGTTGCTCGTCGACGAGATCAACCGTGCTTCACCGAAGACCCAGGCGGCCCTCCTGGAATGCATGCAGGAGCAGCAGGTGACGACGGACGGCGTGACGAACCAGCTCGCGCGGCCGTTCATGGTGATGGCAACGCAAAACCCAATCGAGTACGAAGGCACGTATCCGCTGCCGGAGGCCCAGCTCGACCGGTTCACGATGCGCATCGCCATCGGCTATCCGCCGCTGTCGGAGGAGGCGAAGATGCTCACGGAGCAGACGGCAGACCCGCCGCTCGACGCGCTCGAGCCGGTTGCGAATGCGGCGGACGCGATCGCGCTCGCCGACGAGGCGAAGGCGATCTTCGTCGAGGAGAGTCTCAACCGCTACGTCGTCGCTCTCCTCAGGGCGACGCGTGGCGATTCGCGGTTGTACCTCGGCGCCAGCCCCCGCGCGGGCATCGCGATCCTGAGAGTTGCAAAGGCACGGGCGCTTGCCGACAGCCGGGCCTACCTGGAGCCCGACGACATCAAGGCGGTGGCGGTGGCGGTGCTGTCGCACCGGCTGATCCTGGCCCCCGAGGCTCGTTCCACCGGGCTGACCGGCGAGCAGATCGTCAGGGAAACACTCGACAAGACACCAGTCCCCGTCTAAATGCTGACCAGGCGCGGTCGGGTGATCCTCGCACTCGGCTTCGGGGTCTACCTCGCCGCCTGGGCCTTCGGCTCGAAGCCTCTCTACCCGGTCGCGACCGGCCTGCTCCTGGTGGTCGGTGTCGCCTGGGTCTGGGTTCGCCTTTCGGACCGGCCGTTCCGGATCAGGCGTGGGTGGGGCGACCACGAGCACGTCGAGGGCGACGACGTGCCCATCGTGGCCGAGCTCCATCCGACCGGCACCGTCCTGCCTGCAGCCGTGACGCTGAGCGAGCGCGTCGGCAGACTCGGCGAGCAGCGGCACGTCCTCAGGCGCAACGGGCGGCGGTTGAGCGTTCGCTACGTCCTCGAGAAGGTGCCGCGCGGCCGCTATGCATTCGAGGACGTCCGCGCCGAGCTTGAGGATCCTTTCGGGCTGGAACAGGCGGTCGTGCACCTACCCGCACCGGGCGCGCTGCTGGTGTACCCCCGCCTCGCGCGGCTCGGACCTCTCTTCACCGAATCCGGAACGCGCTCACATGACGGGCAACGGCTGCTCCTGCGTCGACACAGCGGCTTCGAGCTGCACAGCGTGCGCGAGTACGAGCAGGGCGAATCCTTGCGTCGCGTGCACTGGCCGTCGACCGCGCGCCGCGCCCAGCTGATGGTCAAGGAGCTCGAGGACTCGCCGCGCGACGAGATTGCCGTCCTGCTGGATGCCGACGCGAAAGCGGTGGTGGGAGAAAGCTTCGAAGTGCAGGTGCGCGCGGCGGGGTCGATCCTCGATGCCTACGTGCGGCGCGGTCGTCGAGGGGTTCTGGTGCTCAACTCGGAACGGCGTGAGGTTCAGCATGTGCATTCCCCCGCGGCGGACTGGCGTCGTGCGCTCGAGTTGCTCGCGGCGGTCGAGGCGACCGGGGACACTCCGGTTGCGCGCCTGCTCGCAGAAGAGGACGGCCCTGCCGCGCGGGCGCTCGAGCTTGTCGTCGTCACGTCGAGGCTCGAGCCCGGGCTCGTCGACCGGCTGGTCCAGCGCGCACTCTCGCGGCGCAAGGTGTCGATCGTCTTCGTCGATCCCGCAAGCTTCAACGGTGCCGCGCGGCGGCCCGAGCCTGCCTTGCTCCGCCTGCAGGCCGCGGGGATCCCCGTCGCCGTGATCCGCGCAGGCGACGACCTGGCGGCCCGCCTCTCCGGCGAGCCCGCGACAGCGACCGCGCGTGCTTAAGACCGCGCTCCTCGCGGGCCTTGCGTCCCTCGTGATCGCGGTGGACTGGCTTCGCTTCGAGGAGCCGCGATCGGGAGGAGGCCGACCGTTTGTGCTCGCGCTCGTTGCGATCGCACCCGTTTTGGTGCGTCCGCTCTGGTTGCGCCTGGTGGCGATTGCCGTGTCAGCGCCGCTTGCCGCGTATGTTGCCTTTTCGCTGTCGCCGTCAGCGCTCTGGCCGGGCGGGGAGGGTTACTTCGGCCCGCTCGGCTCTCGGTTTTCGCGGGGCTTCCTCGACTTCTACGACTACCGCCTGCCGATCGATCCGGCCGTCCGTCCCAACATGCATTCGGTGATCCTGATCGCGATCTTCGGATTCACTCTCGCGGTAGCGCTCGCCGTCGCCGCGCGCAAGGCGCTGCTCGCCGTTGTGCTCTTCTTCATCGCCGCGGGCTGGCCGGCAACCCTGCTCTCGGGCGGCAACGAGCTCGGTCGCGGGGTCGCCATTCTTGCGGTGGCGCTGGCATTGCTCGCCGGCATGACCGAACGACCGAGCCGGCTGGCGCTGATCGCCGCAGCCGCCGTGATTGGTGGGGCGCTAGCTCTCTCGAGCTCACCGGCCGTTGCGAAGAGCGCGTTTCTCGACTGGCAGCATTGGGACTTCTACACGCGACCACAAAAAGCTGTCAGCGTCCGGTACGTCTGGGACGCGCACTACGGCGGTATCAGCTTCCCGAAGAAGAAGACGACGGTACTGACGATCCGCGCTCCAGCTCGGTCGTACTACTGGCGTGCGACGGTGCTCGATCGATTCGACGGCACTCGTTGGCTCGAAGACGTCCGGCCCGAGTCCGCGCAGCAGCGCAACCGGCTGCTGCCGCCGCAGGCGCGAAAGCACGCGAATCTCATCAGCCAGAAGGTCACGGTGGTCGCGCTCGAGGACGATCACGTGATCGGGGCCAGCATGCCTGTCTCGAATGACCTGGGTAAGGCCGCGGTCTACGCGGGTCAGGGCGTCTCCCGCGTGATCGGCGGCCTGCATCGGGATGAGCACTACGCGGTCTGGAGCTATGCCCCGCGACCAACGCCGGTCGAGCTCGTGCGGGTTCCACCTTCGTATCCGAGAGCGTTGACGAAGCCGGGGAGCGAATTGGACCTCACACGCGGAGTGACACTCCCGCCCTTTGGCACGCCCGGTCGCGACTCTCGTATGTTCAAACCTCTCACCGGTCGCCTGCTCCCGTACGCACAGTTGTACGAGCGCGCCAAGGAGGTGGCCGGCGAGACGAGATCTCCCTATGCGGCGACCGTTGCACTCGAAGCTTGGTTCAGGTCAACCGGAGGCTTCACGTATTCCGAGCAGCCCGGCTCGACTCCGGGGCTGCCTCCGCTCGTTGGATTCGTCATGGACACGAAGACCGGGTACTGCCAGCACTTCGCGGGCGCAATGGCGCTGATGCTGCGGCTGCTCGGAATCCCAGCGCGGGTCGCTGCCGGTTTTCTCCCCGGCGTGTACCACGGCGATTTCTGGCAGGTCACCGACCACGATGCGCACACCTGGGTCGAGGTGTGGTTCCGGGGGTTCGGCTGGCTGCCTTTCGACCCGACGCCGGGGCGCGGGCACCTTAGCGGGGCCTACAGCTCGACCTCGCTCGGCTTCAACGTCGACGGTGCTGCCAAGCTCCTCGCCGGAATCGTCAAGGGCGGGGAGGTGTTCGGCGCCGGCGGCGGGATCATCACGCACGACCCGACCCGCCGGAATCCGCGCTCGGCCGGCGACCTTCCCCTCGGCGTCGGCAGTCCCGGCACCCCCGAGCCGAAGAAGAGGACGCAGAGCTTGTTGTTCTTCCTCCTCCTTCTGACTGCCGGGGCCGGCGCAGCGATCGTCCTCCTGAAGCTTGGCCGACGCAAGTTGCGCTACTTGACGCGTGACCCGCGCCGAATAGCCGTTGCGTGTGGGTGCGAGCTCGCGGATTTCCTGCGCGATCAGCGCTTGCCGACGGGACAGGCGGCGACGTTCCGTGAGCTCGGCGGCACTGTTAGGGACGGCCTCGGCGTGGATGCAAGCAGCTTTGCGCAAGCAGCGACCACTGCACGCTACGGCCCGCCTGAAGCGGCGCGGCAGGCGGCCGGCTCCGCGCGCAAGGAGCTTCGTCAGCTGAAGCGCCGTCTGCGGCAAACACTCGGCAGGTACGACCGCATCCGTGGTCTTCTCTCCGTCCGCTCGCTCGGCCTCGGCTAGCGAAATGGACGCCGTGGTGATGGCGGCGGGTGAAGGAACGCGACTGCGCCCGCTCACCGAACAGTGGCCGAAACCCGTGCTGCCGATCGACGGACGGCCGGTGCTGGCCGTTCTCCTGCGGGAGCTCGCTGCAGCGGACCTCCTTCGCGTCTGGGTCGTGACCGGGTACCTCGCCGAGCAGGTCGAGAAGCTTGCGGGCGACGGTTCGGCTTTCGGGCTCGAGCTGAGCTTCGTGCGCCAACCCGGCGTGCTCGGCTCGGCTGACGCCGTGCAACGCGCCCTCGCGGCCGGCGCGAGAACGCCGTTGCTCGTCTCGGCCGCGGACACCGTCTACGGCCGCGGCGACATCGGCCGGTTCGCGGTCGAATTCGGCAGTTCAGGTGCAGCCGGGGCGGTCGCGATCCGGACTGAGCCGCCGCCCGGGCCGAACCGCCAGGCTGTCCGGCGCCGTCGAGCTCGGATCGAGTCCCTCCGCGACGACGACCCGGACAATCCGTGGTCGGCCGCACCGCTGTGGGGGGTCGGGCCCGCGGTGGCCGAACGCCTCTGCCTCGACGATCCGCCTTACGAGCTGGAGAACGCCTTTCACGCGGCGATCGACGCCGGCGAGACGGTTACCGCTGTCGAGATCGGGAAGACACGCGATTTGACGTATCCGCTTGACTTGGTGAAGGAGAATTTTCCCTATCTGCGAGGGCTATGAGCGAGACGTACGACCTGTACCAGCAAGGACGTGACCACCTGAAGAAGGGGCGGGCGGCTCAGGCAACCGTTGCTCTCGAGAAAGCGAAACGGCGCGAGCCGGAGAAGGCATCGATCCGCGAGGCCCTGGGGATCGCCTATCTGCGGATCCAGCGGTACGACGAAGCCGAGCAGGAGTTCCGCGTGATGCTCGAGCTCTCGCCGGCGGACCACTACGCCCACTACGGGCTGGGGCGCGCGCTCGAGAAGCAGGGCAAGCAGCTGGAGGCGAACGGCCACTACAAGCTGGCGAGCTCCTTGCGGCCACAGAACGAGCATTACGCGTCGCGCATCCTCGACCTCG
The DNA here is from genome assembly GCA_036824055.1 of Gaiellaceae bacterium. Lineage (GTDB taxonomy): Bacteria > Actinomycetota > Thermoleophilia > Gaiellales > Gaiellaceae > 3-1-20CM-4-69-9. The sequence goes on from DAITAW010000043.1 coordinate 6,689, forward strand.
ACCAGGAGGGCGACGAGCCGAACGAGCCCGATGACTCCGGCGACGCCGGGGCTCCCAGAGCCGACGCGTCCGGCAATTGACGCAGATCCGGTTCAGTCTCGCTCGAGACCTGTGCGCAAATCGGCGCTAGCGTCGAACGCAGTGGGTGGTGGTGTTCTCCCCCACCCGGGTGGGGCCGCGCGCGCACGCGTGTACGTAAAGAAGAAGGATGCGTCGAGGAAGATCGCAGGCCCTCGGGCGCACGCCTGAGCGATGATGGGCGCCGATGCGGGCTGTTTGTCAGCGGGTCTCGGAAGCCCGAGTCACGGTCGCCGGTGCGGTCACCGGCGAGATCGGTGCGGGACTCGCGGTCTTCGTCGGAATCGAGCGAAGCGACGAGGCCGGCGACGCAGAAGTGTTGGCGCGAAAGGTGGCGCTGCTCCGGATCTTCGAGGACGACCGCGGCAAATTCGCTCGCAGCCTGATCGAGACCTCGGGGTCGGCGCTCGTCGTGAGCAAATTCACCCTCATTGCGGACACCCGCAAGGGCAATCGGGCGAGCTTCACGAGAGCTGCGCCGCCCGAACAGGCCGAGCCGCTCTACGACGAGTTCTGCGCTGCCCTCGCTGCGGAGGGCGTCCCGGTGGAAACCGGCGTGTTCGGCGCCCGCATGGCCGTCGAGCTCGTGAATGAGGGCCCGGTCACGATCGTCATCGGCTGATTGCCCCGGGGACCCCGCCTGGGGGCATTTCCCGAGCAAGAAAGGGGAAAATCGTCGTGCTCGGCCTCACGTGGCTTGCTATTCTGCTCAGACCACATTTCGAGCTGTTCGCGAAGTGGGCCTGCGGGCCCATTTTTTGTGACAGGAGCAAGGGCAATGGCAGCGACACACGACAAGGAGAAGCAGCTGACGCGGGAGATAGCACCGAAGGTCGAAAGCGCGATTCCGGGCACCGAGGTGCTCGCGGTCGAGCTCACCAGCCCTGAGCGGTTCACGGTGTTCGTGGACCACGTTCAGGGTGTCGACCATGCGCTCTGCGAGCGCGTCACCGACGTGCTGCGGGACTACCTCCGGGAGTACTCCGTCGACGTCTCGTCGCCGGGTCTCGAGCGACCTGTCCGCAAGCCCGACCATTTTCGCGCCGCTGTGGGTCGCCGCGTCGCGCTCCGTACCCGAGAGCGAAACCGGCTGCGCGGCGAGGTCGTCGCGGCCGGCGAGCGCGCCGTAACCGTGAAGACCGAAGCCGAGTCCGTGGACATCCCGTATGACGCGATCGTGCGGGGCAATCTGATCGAGGAAGCGGGGAAGAGATGAGTCAGGAAATCGTCGAGGCCGTTCGAGACATCGAGCGGGAGAAGGGAATCGAGAGCGGCACGCTTGTCGCGGCGCTCGAGGATGCCCTGCTTGCCGCCTACAAGAAGATGCCCGGAGCCGCACGCCACGCGATCGTCGAAATCGACGAGCAGGGTGACTTCCGTGTCTTCGCGGTCGAGCTGCCCGCGGACATCGAGGAGCGCCTGATCGAAGAAGCGCGCGAGCGCAAGCTCGAGGAGCTGGAGGCGCTCGAGGTGGAGACCGGAGAGCGCTCCCACACGCTCATCTCTGACGACGACCTCGACGTGGATTGGTCCGATGTGCCCGAGCACCTGATCAAGCGTGAGGACGTCACCCCCGCGAACTTCGGCCGCATCGCTGCGCAAACGGCAAAGCAGGTGATCCTGCAGCGCATTCGCGAGGCCGAGCGCGCGATGATGTACGACGAGTACGTCGACCGCGTGACCGAAGTAGTGACGGGGATCGTCCAGCAGGCAGGCGACCGCAACAACGTGCTCGTGGACCTCGGGAAGGTCGAGGCGCTGCTACCCCGTTCGGAGCAGGTCGACGGCGAGCGCTACGAACAGGGCTCGCGCATCAAGGCCGTGATCACGGAGGTCCGATCGGGGACCAAGGGACCGCAGGTGATCCTGTCGCGGCGCGATCCGGAGCTGATCAAGACGCTCTTCGAGCTCGAAGTGCCGGAGATCGCAGACGGCCTCGTCGAGATCCGTGGCGTCGCCCGCGAGCCCGGCTACCGGTCGAAGATCGCCGTCGAGTCGCACGCCCAGGGCGTCGACCCGGTCGGAGCCTGCGTCGGCCCACGCGGGTCGCGCGTGCGAATGGTCGTGTCCGAGCTTCGCGGTGAGAAGATCGACATCATTCCGTGGAACCCGGAGCCCGCGCGCTTCGTGGCGAAGGCTCTCTCTCCGGCACGCGTGCGCGAGGTCCTCGTGGACGACGAGACCAAGGAAGCGACGGTCATCGTTCCCGACGATCAGCTTGCGCTCGCAATCGGCAAGGAAGGTCTTAATGCGCGGCTCGCCGCGCGCCTGACCGGCTGGAAAGTCGACATTCAGTCCGACACCGAGTTCGCGCAGGCGGAAGCCGCCGCTGCCTACGGTGGTGGCACCGAAGGCGAGGAGTTCACCGGCCGCTGCTCGGCGGTGCTCTCGAACGGCAAGCGTTGCCCGAACGAAGCGCTCCCGGGCTCGCATTACTGCGGACTTCCTGCGCATCAGGCGCTCGCGCTGCAGGACGGCAACGGGTCCGAGGCACCTGACGCGCCGGCGGTGGTGGAGGAAGCGCTCGTTGGAGCCGAGGCCGGTGACGTCGTCGCGGAGGTGGAGGTCGACGCCGAAGCACCGCTTGCGGCCGTCGAGGCCGATGCAGTTCCGCAGCTCGCGGAGTCGGAGCAGGTGCCCGTGAGCATCCCGGTCGATGAGACGTCCGATCAGGCTGAAACCGAGGAGCATCCGCCAGCTGCGTGACCGGGCCGATCAGAAGCTGCGTCGGCTGCGGGCGGAAGGCTCCCCAGGGGCAGCTTCTGCGCTTCGCGGCGGCGGCTGGGCAACTCGTGCCGGGACCGGGGATCCCCGGTCGCGGCGCCTACACCTGCCATCGGCTCGCGTGCTTCGAGCGTGCCGTCTCGCGTCGCGCGTTCAATCGAACGCTGCGCAAAACCGTCCGGATCGATCAGAAACTCGCATCCCTCTACAATTGAACATCTGATGGCCAACGAATCAGGCTCAAATAGACCGAATCGCCCGATGCGGCCCCGCCAGGGCGGCGCAGGTCAGCGACGCAAACGCCGCGTCGTGATCGACAACGCGGCTGCACGTCCCCGCGACGCGCGGCAGCAGCAGCGCGAGCGCGAAGCGGCGCGGCCGAAGACGCCACGCGAGGTCGTCGCACCGACCGGGCCGATCACCGTCCCGTCGGGGGTCACCGTCCGGGACCTTTCCCAGGCACTCGGTGTGCCGGCGCCCAAGATCATCATGTTCATGATGGGTCTCGGCAAGGCTGTGACGATCACGCAGACGCTGGCCGACGACGAGGTTCTCCTGATCGCGGCCGAGTTGGCTCCCGAACGCGAGTTCACCATCAAGCATGCGGCTGACGAGGACGAGGAGCCGGAAAGCTACGAGGACACCGAGGCCGAGCTTGCGCCGCGGCCACCGGTGGTCACGATCATGGGTCACGTCGACCACGGTAAGACCACGCTTCTCGACGCGATCCGCAAGACGTCGGTCGTCACTACGGAGGCGGGCGGAATCACACAGCACATCGGCGCGTATCAGGCCGAGCACAACGGTCGGAAGATCACGTTCCTCGACACCCCTGGCCACGAAGCCTTCACCGCAATGCGCGCGCGCGGCGCGAAGGTCACCGACATCGCGGTGCTCGTCGTGGCGGCCGACGACGGCGTCATGCCCCAGACGAAGGAGTCGATCTCCCATGCACGGGCAGCGGATGTGCCGATCGTCGTCGCCGTCAACAAGATCGACGTTCCGGACGCCGATCCGAACCGCGTGCGCAGCGAGCTTTCGACGGAAGGGCTGCAGCCGGAAGAGTGGGGAGGGACGACGCAGTTCTCGGACGTGTCGGCCCGGGAGGCACAGAACCTGGACGACCTCCTGGAGAAAGTGTTGCTCGTCGCAGATGCAGAGCTCGAGTTGACCGCGAATCCCACCGCCGAAGCGTCCGGCCCGATCATCGAGTCGCGTCTCGACGTCGGTCGCGGCCCGGTCGCGACGATGCTCATCCACCGGGGGACGCTGCGCGTCGGAGACGCGATCGTCGCGGGCGACGCCTGGGGCAAAGTGCGCGCCCTCTACAACTTCCGCGGCGACAAGGTGAAGGACGCCCGCCCGGGCGATCCTGTCGAGATCCTCGGATTCGACAAGCCGCCGCCTGCGGGTGAGCTCGGACGCGTGGTCGAGAACGAGCGGCGCGCTCGCGAGCTTGCAAACGCCCGCGGCGAGAGGCTGCGGCGCGAACAGCTTGCACAGGGATCGAGAGGCGTCTCGATGGAGAGCCTCTTCGAGCAGATCGAGGCCGGCGCGGTCCAGGACCTCAACCTTGTCCTCAAGGGCGACGTGGTCGGGTCTGTCGAAGCGGCCGTCTCGGAGCTCGGAAAGATCCAGCACTCGGAGGTGCGCGTGAATGTCATCCACCAGGGCGTGGGCGGCATCACCGAGGGCGACATCATGCTCGCGTCCGCCTCAGGCGCGACGGTGGTCGGGTTCAATGTCCGGCCGAACGCCGAGGCCCGTTCGCTCGCGGAGCGCGAAGGCGTCGAGATCCGCACCTACCGCGTCATCTACCAGCTCACCGAGGACATCGAGCAGGCGCTTGTCGGAATGCTCAAGCCTGTCGAGAAGGAAGAGACGCTCGGCGAGGCCGAAGTACGCGCCCTCTTCAAGGTCTCACGGCTCGGAACGATTGCCGGCTGCATGGTCACGAGCGGCGTCATCCGGCGCTCCGCGCAGGCACGCGTCATCCGTGACGGCACCGTGATCATCGAGACGACGATCTCCCAGCTCAAGCGGTTCAAGGACGATGCGCGCGAGGTCGCCGAAGGCTTCGAGTGCGGCATCCTGCTCGACGGCTTCAATGACGTCAAGGAAGGCGACATCATCGAGGCGTTCGAGACCCGTGAGATCGAGCGGACGACGCTCGACCAGCCACCCGCCCCCGCAGCAGCCTCCACTTCCTAGCCTCGAGAGCCCGGACGTGGGCGCGGGCTACATCGGCATTCTGAGCGTCGAGCTGCATTTCCCGGAGGCCGGTTCGCTGAAGGGCAAGCGGAAGCACGTCAAGTCCGCAAAAGCTCAGTTGCAGAATCGCTTCGGAGCCTCGGTCGCCGAGGTCGATCACCACGAGCTCTGGCAGCGGACGCGCCTCACCCTCTCCTGCGTCGCACGGGAATATCGCGAGGCGGAGAAGCTGCTCGACGAGGCCGAGCGCTATCTCGGAGCGCAGGAGTTCGAGCTCGTTCGCGCCGAGCGGGACGTGGTCACGCTCGACTAGGCAAGGCCCTGGACGATCATGGCGGCACCGGCTACGAGGAGCACGAGCCCGACGATACGCAGCAGCCGGTGCTCGTCCAGACGGCCTATGAACCGGGGACAGAGAATCGCACCAGGTACAGACATCGCCGCGCCTACGCCCAGGGGCGGCCCGAGCGCGCAAGCGCTTGAATATCCCGTATGCCAGATCGAATGCGCCGCGTCAACGAGTCGGTTCGCCAGGTCCTGTCGGAAGCGATCGGACAATTGAAGGATCCTCGGATCGGATTCGTCACGATCACGGGGGTGGAGACATCGTCCGATCTCCGCCATGCCCGGGTCTACCTTTCCGTTCTCGGCGCCGAGCGAAAACGCGCGCAGACACTCGCCGGACTCGAGGCGGCACGTGTGTTGCTCCAGGCCCAGCTCGGGCACGAGTTGCGCATGAAACGAACTCCGCAATTGGCCTTCGAGTACGATCCCTCGGTCGAACGTGGGGTCCGGATGACAAAGCTGATCGATGAGCTCGCCCCAGACGACAGCGAGTGATCTGGCCGCGGTCGCGGACGCAATTCGCGAACACGACCGGTTTGTCCTGACGACGCACGAGAACCCGGACGGCGACGCCCTTGGCTCCCTGCTCGCGGCCAAGCTGGGTCTGGAGCAGCTCGGCAAGGACACGGTCATGGTGCTGCACGGTGACGCGCCGCTCCCCGGAGAGTACGGGTTCATGCCGCTCGGGGACCTGAAGCGGCGCTGGCCAGACGACGTCGCAGAGCGCGTCCTCCTCGCCGTCGATTGCGCGAACGAGAGTCGCATCGGCGATCCCGAGGTGCTGGGGCGCGTCCCGCTCTCGCTCAACGTCGATCATCACCACGACAACACACGGTTCGGCCGCATCAACTTGATCGTCGCCGATGCCTCGTCGACCGGCGAGGTGCTGCGCGATCTCTTCCGCGAGCTCGGCGTCGAGCTGACTCCCGACATCGCCGAGGCGCTCTACATCGCGCTCGTCACCGACACTGGCCGGTTTCAGTACACGAACACGACGCCCAAGGCGCTACGCCTGGGCGCCGAGCTCGTCGAGGCGGGAGCCGATGTCCACCGCGTCTTCCAGGGTGTCTACGAGTCGGTGGAGTTCGCGAAGCTCAAACTCCTCGCGCGCGCGCTCGAGCGCGCACAGGTCTTCGAGGGTGGCCGCATCGTCGTCTCGTATCTCTTGCGCACGGACTTCGCCGAAGTCGGGGCTGCAGAGCCGTACTCGGAAGGAATCATCGACTTCTTGCGCGCAGTCGAGGGCGCCGACATGGCGGTTCTCATCCGCGAGCCTCCGCGCCAGGACGGCCCAGCCCGACGCGTCAGCCTCCGGGCGAGCATCGACGAGCTCGACGTTTCCGCAATCGCCCGCAAGTCGGGCGGAGGCGGCCACCGTCAGGCCGCCGGCTTCTCCAGCGAGGCGTCGATCGAGGAGATCACGGACTTCGTGCGCCGGGAGTTCCTTGCCTCCTCGCGCGCTTAACCCGGCGGGAATCGTTCTCGTGGACAAGCCCGGCGGGCCGTCCTCGTTTGCGATCGTGTCCGATCTTCGACGCCGGACCGGAGCACGCACGGGCCATGCGGGAACTCTTGACCCTTTTGCAACAGGGTTGTTGCTTTTGTTGTCCGGCTCGGCAACTAGGCTGGCTTCATGCTTCGTCGGGCTCGACAAACGCTACGTGACGGACGTCGACCTCACGAGGCGAACCGCGACAGGGGACCCCGAGGGCAACGTTTCCGAACGTCTGGATCCGCCCAGTCCACAGGAGCTGGAACGGCGGCTCGCGGGCCTCCGCGGTGACATCGAGCTGCCGATCCCGGCCGCGTCGGCCGTGAAGATCGGCGGGGAGCGCGCATACAAGCTCGCCCGCCGTGGCATCGAGGTGCAGATGCCCGTGCGGCGCTCTCGTGTGGACGCGCTCGACCTCATTTCATATACCGGCGAAGAAGCACGACTCGACCTGCGTGTGAGCTCCGGGACCTACGTGCGGGCGATCGCGGATGCTCTGGGCGGTCACTGCCGAACGTTGCGTCGACTCGAGATCGGGCCGTTCTCGGTCGACGAAGCAGATCCTGGTCGCTTCATTCCACCCGACGAGGCACTCGCGCGACTGTGAGGGTCGCCCACGGCGTAGACGAGCTCGCTGCCGGCGAATGTGTCGCGGCGATCGGAAGCTTCGATGGCGTGCACCGCGGTCACCGTCGAGTGCTGGAGACGGCGCGAGCGGTGGGAGGACCGGTCACGGTCGTGACCTTCTGGCCACACCCGCGGCTCGTGCTGGGAAACAGGGTCGACTTGCTCTCGACTCTCGAGCGCCGCATCGAGTTGCTGGAGGAGGCGGGTGTCGACGAGGTCCTCGTTGTCGAGTTCACGCCGGAGCTCGCAGCGCATGAACCGACCGAGTTCGCCGAGTCACTGCTGCGACGGATCGGCGCGAACGTGATCGTCGTCGGCGAGAACTTCCGGTTCGGGCGCGCGGCTGCGGGTGATGCCGCTTTGCTCGCCCGGCTCGGTTTCGACGTGCGATCCGTCCCGACGCTGGACGGCGTGTCCTCGACGATCATCCGCGGCTTTCTCCGCGAGGGGGATGTCGTCGGGGCAGCACGGCTGCTTGGGCGGCCGCCCGAGCTAGAGGGAACGGTCGTTCTCGGCGATCGACGAGGCGGTACCCTCGGTTACCCGACGGCGAATCTGTCCGTGCCAGCTGACTTGCTCGTCCCGGCGTACGGCATCTACGCGGGCTCCGCACTCGACCACCGCGCGGCGATCTCGATCGGCGTCAACCCGCACTACGGAGGCGACGAGCGACGGATCGAGCCGTATCTGCTCGATTTCGAGGGCGATCTCTACGGCCGGCGGCTCGTCGTCGAGCTCTGGCAGCGCCTGCGGGAAGAGCGCGCGTTCGCGAGCGAGGCCGAGCTGGTCGCCCAGATCACGCGCGACGTCGAGAAAGCCCGCGCGGCAGAGCGGCCGCCGTAGACCGGAACAGACGTTTCAATCCTCTCCGTCATGGTCTTGAACGTGGAATTCGCCTTGTCGGCACTGCAGTAGTGGTTCCTGCAACGAGCGGTACGCAAGTTTCCGCAAAGAGCGGAGTCTTCTTGCACGTGAAGTCCGAGCCGGGAGGCAAAGTGCCCACCTTGGCGGTGCTCGAGAGCGTCCGGTGTCTCGAGTGCGGGGCGGTCTATGCGAAGCCGTCGGGCGGCGGCACCGTTCGAGAGAACCCGGGGTGTCCCGACTGTGGCTATGTGGGCTGGGTGGGTGCCCGCATCGCCGCGTTCAGCGAATCGTGGCCGCCGCGCCATTTCGACGCGGGTCACCTGCCGCACCAGCACGGCTGACGACGCTGACTCCGCCGAAATAGTGGTGCTGCGCGGGCCAGCGCCTCACCGCGCGTCCACGAGCTTCGAGCGCGCTCAGCGCAGCCTCGTCGACGCCCGGTTCGGCGTTGACCACGTTCGGGGCGGCGTGAAAGCGCGCGCGTCCGACAGCTTCGGCTGCGGCAAGGCCCTCGTCGAGGATGCCGGCGACGACGCTGAGGAGCGCAGTCCTCAGTCGCGTCCCTCCGGCCGCGCCCGCCGCCAGCAAGAGACCGCCGTCGTCGAACGCCAGCAGCGGCGCCATCATGCTCTCCATCCGCGAACCGGGCTCGAGCCGCCCGTGCAGCAGGTCCGCTTCGCCGAGCATGCTGTTGAGATGGAGGTCCAAGCCCGGGATGAAGTCGCCGGAGCCGAGGCCGAGGCTGGACGTGATCACGCACGCGTTGCCGTCTCGATCGACCACTGCAACGTTTGTGGTGTCACCCTGCAGATCGGCCGGCGTCCCGAAGGCAGCGGCGAGCGCGAGGACACGCTCCGTGTCGTCGAGGCCGTGCAGACGCGGCAGTCGTTGCACCGTCTCGGGAACCGCCGACAGACCACCCCGCGTGACAAGCCGGCCGGCCGCATACCCGAGCTCGACCGGGTCGGCCCAACGCGCTTCATAGGCGTCGAGGTCGGCGCGCGTGAGCAGGCCCCCGCGCTCCCCGGACAATGCGAGCAGCGCGGTCGCGATCGCGCCGCGGTACACCGACAAGGCGTCGTCCGCCAGTGCCTCCAGCGCCGCAGCGAGGCCGGGCTGTTCGAGCCGGTCGCCACCCTGGAGCAACGTCCCACCGGGTGAGTAGATCCGTGCGCCCTCGTTCATCGTCATGACCGGCGCGAGCATGGCCAGGCACGCGGCATGAGCAGGCGGGAAGTCGACGCCGTCGCGCGCGAGCCGAAGCGCAGGCTCGACCAACCGCGGCCAGGGCAGACGTCCGTGCTCGCGAGACAGCATTTCGAGCCCTGCCGGCAGTCCAGGCACTGCGCACGACGCCGGTCCAACCGCGTAGTGAACGAGCTCTGCACCGAAGGGGACGTCGAGGTGGATCAGCTCCGCCTCACGCGGCTCCTCGCCCAATCCAGGCACCGCAACGAAGCAGTCGAGATTGCGGGCACGTCCGCTCGCAGCGTCGAAGTACATCGCGTGACCACCGCCGAGCAGTCCCGTCATCACCGTCTCGGCAACGCAGGATGCGAGCGCTGACGCGACGGCGGCATCCGCAGCGTTGCCGCCGTCCTCCAGGATCTCGATTCCCGCGGCCACCGTCGCCGGATGGCCTGCCGCAACACCCGCCTGCATCGCGACAGAAGCTACAGCGCTGACGCCGGGCGGCGCCGGTAGGTTCCTGGTGTGGTGGATGCAGGCGCACAGCCGCCGCTCGTGCACGCCCGCGGGCTCGTCAAACGATTCGGTGACCTCGTAGCCGTGGACGGCGTCGACTTCGACGTGGAGCGCGGCGAGGCGTTCGGTTTCCTCGGGCCGAACGGGGCGGGCAAAACATCGACCATGCGCATGATCGGCTGCGTCTCGCCGCCTTCGGGCGGAACGCTGACCATCCTGGGGCTGAACCCGGTCACGCAAGGTGCGGACATCCGCGCACGCCTCGGCGTCGTGCCGCAGCAGGACACCCTCGACATGGAGCTGACGGTACGCGAGAACATCATCATCTACGGCCGTTACTTCGGCCTGCCTCGCGGTGACCTGGGCCGGCGCGCCGACGAGCTGATCGACTTCGTCCAGCTGAACGAACGGGCGAACGACAGGGTCGAGCCACTGTCGGGCGGCATGAAGCGGCGCCTCACGATTGCGCGCTCGCTCGTGAACGACCCGGAAGTGATGTTGCTGGACGAGCCCACAACCGGGCTCGACCCACAGGCACGGCATACCGTCTGGGACCGGCTCTTCCGGCTGAAGCAGCGCGGCGTCACGTTGATCCTCACGACGCATTACATGGACGAGGCCGAGCAGCTCTGCGACCGGCTCGTCGTCATGGACAAGGGCAAGATCGCGGCCGAAGGCTCGCCGCCGGAGCTCATTCGTCGCTATTCCACGCGTGAGGTGGTCGAGCTCCGTTTCCGCGGAGAGAACCGCCCCGAAGAGGTCGCGGCCGAGCTCTCCTCGCGGATGGACGGCTTCGTACGCAGGCTCGAGGCGCTACCCGACCGCTTGCTGCTCTACACAGACGACGGCGACGCGACGGCCTCGCACGTCCACGAGCTCGGTCTCCAGCCGGACAGCGTGCTGGTACGCCGCTCTACGCTCGAGGACGTGTTCCTTCACCTGACCGGCCGGACTCTGGTCGACGAGTGAGCTCGCTGGCACTACCGCTTCGCGTTTTCGAGTACTGGCTGATGCAGTACCGGCGTGTGTGGCGTAGCACGGCGGTCACGAGCGTGGTCAATCCGGTCTTCTACCTCGGCGCCCTCGGTATCGGACTGGGGACGCTCGTGAACAAGTCCAGTGGTGCCTCCCTCGGCGTCCCGTACATCGACTTCGTGGCTCCCGGGCTGCTCGCAGCGGCCGCCATGACGATCGCCGCCGGTGAGTCGTCGTGGCCGGTGATGGGGTCGATCAGATGGACGCGCCAGTACTTCGCCATGCTCGCGACTCCACTCGGGACGCGAGACATCGTCATCGGCCATCAACTCTGGATGACCGCACGCGTCGCATCGACCAGCGCGGTCTACCTCGTCGTGATCGCAGCGTTCGGTGGAGTCAACTCGTCGCTCGGCATCCTCGCGCTGCCGGCGGCGGTCCTGCTCGGTGCGGCGTTTACGATGCCGTTCGCGGCATACGCGGCGACCGTGGATTCGGACGCCGCCTTCTTGCCGGTCAACCGCTTCATCGTCGTCCCGATGTTTCTCTTCTCGGGCACGTTCTTTCCGGTGTCTCGTCTACCGCTGCCGCTCGAGTGGCTCGCCTACGCGACGCCGCTCTGGCATGGGGTTGAGCTCTGCCGCATGTTCATGCTCGGCGAGGTGAACGTCGTGCGGGCACTGGGGCACGCCGCCTATCTCCTGCTCTTCGTCGTGATCGGCTTCATCTGGGCGCAACGCACGTACGCGCAAAGGTTGCTGAAGTGACGACCGCTGCGTTCGCCGGGAGCGGGGGGCGGCTGCTCTTCGAGCGGAATCTGATGGTGTACCGCCACTCGTGGATGGTCATCTTCTCGGGCGTCTTCGAGCCGCTCTTCTACCTCTTCTCGATGGGTATCGGACTGGGGCACTTCGTGGGCAAGGTCCCGGGGCCGGGTGGTCGGCTCGTCGAGTATTCGAGCTTCATCGCACCGGCGCTGCTCGCCTCGGCAGCGATGAACGGCGCGGTCAACGACTCGACAAACGTGTTCTGGAAGCTGAAGTACGCGAGGACGTACGACGCAGTCCTGTCCACGCCGGTCGGTCCGGCGGACGTGGCGGTGGGCGAGACCGCCTGGGCCTTGTTCCGCGGGTTTCTCTACGCGCTTTCGTTCATGGCGGTGGCCGGCGCCCTGGGCCTGATCGAATCTCCCTGGGGCCTGCTCGCGCTGCCGGGCGCGGTCGTCATCGGCTTCGCGTTCGCAGGTCTCGGTGTGGCCGCGTCGACGTTCATGCGCACCTGGCAGGACTTCGAGCTGGTCGCCCTCGTCCAGCTCCCGATGTTCCTGTTCTCGGCGACGTTCTTTCCGATCACGACGTATCCCCATGCGATCCAGTGGGTCGTTCGCTTCTCCCCGCTGTACAACGCGATCGCGCTCTTGCGTGCGCTCAACTTCGGGACCGTCGGCTGGGCCCAGCTCGTGAACGTGAGCTATCTCCTCGTTCTCGGGTGCGGCGGCCTGTTTCTCGCGCAACGGCGCATCGGGAAGCTCCTGCTCAAGTAACCCGCATCGTTGCTACCCTTTCCGCCGACCGCAGCCGCGGCTTTCCGCCTACTTCCGGCGGATTGCTGGGACTGACGATGACGGAGGTGAGATGGGCCTTACGAAGGAAGTAAAACAGGAGATCGTCCAGCAACACGGGGCGAGCCAGACCGACACGGGGTCGACCAAAGTGCAGGTCGCGCTGCTCACGAAGCGCATCAACGACCTCACGGAGCACCTGCGGGCGCACCCGAAGGATCACTACTCGCGCCGCGGACTGCTGAAGCTCGTCGGCCGGCGGCGTCGCTTCCTGACGTATCTCCAGAAGCACGACCTGGAGGGATACCGGGCATTGATCAAGGAACTGGGCCTACGCAGGTAGTCCCGTCGAGAACGAGCACGCCCAAGCCAGGCTGAACCCTGGCACGGGATAAACGTGGAAGGGTGGAGATTC
>DAITAW010000159.1:0-4705 GCA_036824055.1 Gaiellaceae bacterium
ACGCCGCGCCCCCCGCCGTCAGCAGGCCGGCGAAGAAGAGGAGACGGGAGACGACATCCTGCGCGCTAGGACGATTGTTCGCGGAGAGAGCGGCCTGCGGCGGCGCCCGGCCCGTGCCCACGCCGAACGCGAGCACCCCCGAGAGCTTGTGGCCGTCGTCGGCGAGCACGCGCCACAGAATCGTGTAATTGCCGTCGACGAGCCCGGCTCGGAGCGGGATGACCAGCACGCGGCCTCCGACTATGCGCGGCTTGCCGTCGAGCACGGACGAGCCCCCGTTCCGGATCGCCTTGATCCCTGATGCGGCACGAACGTCGTCGTCGAGGATGACGCGGACCCTGGACGGCGCGCTTCCGAGCACGCTCCCGTCTCGAGGGACGGTCCGGAGAAGCCTGGCATGGGCCCAGGCTGTTTCGGGGAGAGCCAGGGCACAGAGCAGGACGAGGAGGAGGCCGATGCGGAGGGCCAACGCTTCGAGAAACCTAGCTAGGGATTCCGGTGCTATCCAGCCGTAACGGTCATTGCGATGCTGTGCCAGCTGTTGTTCGCGTAGCCAAGTGCGTTCCACTCGGGCTGTCTCGATTGGACTCGACCGGCCTTGTCTCGCGCTCGGACCTCGATCCTCTTGGCTCCCGGGGGCACGTCCACGAGGAGGCCGGCCCAGCGAGTGAGTCCGTAGGGCGGACGCGGTGTGGCGATCACCGCTCGTTTCCACGAGTGCCCGGAGAGGCGAAACTCAACGGCGTCGATCCCGCCACGTCCACCCCAGGCGACTCCCGACACGGGGATCGAGTGACCTGAGACGACTGCGTCCGATTCTGGCGACAGGATCAGCGCACTGACCCCCAACTCCTGGACGGATTTGCCGTTCTCGGGTCCGGCCAGATCCAGCATCCGATAATCATTGACTTGAAACGGGCCGGTGAATGGGCGGTCAAGAACCTCGATCTTCCGAACCCACTTAACAGAAGCGACCGCATAGAAGCCCGGGACGACCACGCGCAGCGGGGCTCCGTGCTTTGGCGGGATCGGGCGGCCGTTCATCTCCCACGCGAGTAGCACGTCTCCTGTCAAAGCACGCTCGAACGGGATCGAGCGTGCAAAGGAGACTTCTCCGCTCAAGCTTCGGTGCGGTCCTCGATCTGCTCCCTCGAAGACGATTTCGGAGGCTCGATCGCTCGGCAAAGCCCGCGCGAGGAGATCGCTGAGGCGAACCCCTGTCCAGCGCGCTTCGGAGACGGCACCCGCACCCCATTGCACGCCATTCGTGCTCGGTTTGAACTCACTTCGCCTGTGGCCCGCGCACTCGAGCGTCACGGACTGAGTGTGGGCCGGCATCTGGCGCAAGTCAGCGAGGGAGAAACACAAGGGATGGTCGACCGCGCCGTCAAGTTCAAGAGTCCATGTCTGCGGATCGACGGTTGGGACCTCGAAATGGTTGCGCACGAAATGGAACTCCGTTGGCATCTCGACCAGCCTCAATGCCCCCAGCGGGGTAGGCCTGATCTCCGGCTCCGCGGAAAGCACCTCCACGCGCTCAAGGAAAGCCACCGAGGCACCCCCACGACGATTCCTCGGCGCGGCCTGTGCCTTTCGTGACATGCCTCGAATCTAGCGCCGCGCCGCCACGAAGCCCATAACCCATTCGGACAGGAAAGCCGTGGAGCCTCGTATAGCCTCGGTGTGGTCTGAGGGTGACCGATCAGACCGCAATCCCGCTTCCAAAGCCGAGCTAACGCTTCAAGAAACCTAGCGAGGCGCGGTGTTAGCTTCCCTCTGTGCTGTTCCGCCAGTTCGTCGACGACGATCTCGGCTGCGCCTCCTACTTGATCGGCGACCCCAGCAAGGGGGAGGCCTTCCTGGTCGACCCCGCGTACGCGATCGAGCAGTACCTCGCGGCGGCTGACGAGGCGGGCGTCCGCATCGTTCGCGTGCTCGAGACCCACACGCACGCCGATCACGTCTCCGGGCACGGCCGGTTCGCGCTCGAGCACGGCGTGCCCACCTCGGTGCATCCCCTCGCCGAGCCGGAATTTCCCTTCGACCCGCTGGAGGACGGGCAGGAGCTGCCCGTGGGTTCCGTGTCGGTCCGCGTGGTCCACACGCCCGGCCACCGGCCGGAGCACTGTGCCTTCGTCGTGGACGACCGGCTCGTTCTCACCGGCGACTCGCTCTTCATCGGCGATGCGGCGCGACCCGACCTGGCGGTCGAAGCGCACGAAGGCGCCGAAGGTCTCTTCCACTCGCTGCAGCGGCTGACAGAGCTCCCCGATGCGTACGAGGTCTATCCCGGCCACGTCGCGGGCTCGTTGTGCGGTGCGGCCATGAGCCCCGATCACTCCTCGACGATCGGCAAAGAGAAGCGCACGAACGCAAAGCTTGAATACGGCGACGCTCAGGCCTTCATCAATGCAACGGCTTCTCTGTCCACTCCGCGCCCTCCGACCACCGCGCGCGTCGTCGCACTCAACAAGGGGCCGTTCGTCGACGCCCCTGCGCAGCTCGAGCACCTCGAGGACCCAGGCCAAGCAACCATCCTGGACGTTCGCCCGGCGGAGACGCATGCTGCGGGACACTTCCACCGCGCGTTCAACGTTCCCGTCTCGGGCTCGTCGTTCGCGACCCGCGCCGGATTCGTTCTCGATCCGGACGAACGAATCGTCATCCACGCCGACGACGAAGCCGAGGCGGAGGAGGCAGCGCGCGGGCTGCGCGCCGTCGGGTTCCTCGAGCTGACCGGCTACGTCACCGAGGGCAGCATGACGGAAACGCTCGTACCCGTGGAGCTCGACGAACTGGAGCGGCTCCTCGAGCAGGGCGCCGTGCAAGTGCTCGACGTCCGGGAAAAGTCCGAGCGGGACGAGGGATACATCCCGGGCTCGCTCCACATCCCCTTCCGGCTGTTGCGTGGATTCGGGACGGAAGGCGTGAACACCGAGAAGCCCGTCGTGACGATCTGCGAGTCGGGCATGCGGGCGAGCATCGCGGCCAGCGTCCTCACCGCAGCCGGCGTCGATGCGCGTCCGGTGCTGCACGGCGGCGTGCACGACTGGCCGGGCGGAACGGTCTCGTTCAGGCGCTGCGGCTCAGGCTGACGCGGCGAGCAGCGCCTCGCCTTCACGGACGTACCGGGTAGCTCCCACCGTTCGATAGAACGCCAACGCTCGTCTCAGCTGCTCGTCGGCTTCAGCGCGTCTACCCGAGCCGACCAACTCTCTCGCGGCTCGCAGGCGGGTGTGGGCCTCGTCGGGCCGAAGCCCGAGATCCCCCAACCGGTCGGCTACATCGACCAACTCACCCTGCAAGAGAGCGGTCACCACGGACCGCCAGGGCTCGTTCGTCTGTGGCAGAGGGACGTTCACTGACTCAGCGCCGAGCTCGTGCATGACCCACGCCGCGTCGTAAGCGACGTAGTAGGGGAGAAATCCGGCTTGCAGCGACTCGTCGGTCAACCTGAGCGCCTCATCGCGTCGTCCCTCGGCGATCAACAGCCTGGCGTGAGAAATGAGCAGGCTCAGGGCCTGCGGATCTTGTGCGGCACGACCTGAGGCGACGCTTCGCTCACCGTCGTCGAGTGCGCCGGCCGTATCGCCACGGGCATATCGGATTTGCCCACGCGCGGCCCGAGCCGCGGCTTCCATGTAGTGGGGCGAGCCGCTCTCCACTTCCGCGAGAAACGCGTCGAGAAGAGGCGTCGCCGCGTCCCAATCGCCAACGTAATAGCGGTAGGCACCCTCCTGAGCGTCAAGCCAGCGAAGCGCGAGCTTGTGACCGAAACGTTCGGCGTTGCTCCGGGCCGCTTCATACAGAGGTCCGACCTCCATCACGTGACCGGCGTCCATCAGCGCCTCGGCGAGGTTGTTGTACCCGCGGGTCATCTGCTGAATGTCGTTCACCTGCTTGGCGAGCTCGAGTCCCTGCTCGATCTCACTTGTCGTTCCCCCCGCGCCGCCCATTGTGATCAGAACCGAGGCGCGCAACCTGTCGAGTCCCAGACTTTCGGTGAGCGCGAGCGCTTCGCGGCCGATTGCCCTGGCGCGATCCCACTCGAAGGCGAGCATCAGCTGCCGCGAGCCCTCGGTCAGCACGTATGCCTTGGTGGGAGAAGGCTCTTGGGCGGTCACCAGCTCCAGCGCCCGCTCGCGGTGCTCTACAGACTCCAAGCCCTCGCCCCGAGACCACGTCATCCGACAGAGAAACATCGACGCCTCGGCGGCATGCCCCAGCTCGCCTTCGGCGAGAAATCGCGCAGGCAACGGCTCGACCCCCGAAGGGTCGTCATCCAGACCGCCTTCGTAGATGGCTTGTGCTCGGCGGAGAACGAGCAGAGGCTGGGCGGGATCCTCTTCGGGCCAGAGCTCGAGTGCCTTCTCGTAGAGCCTCAACGCCTGCGCGTAGGAGCCGAGCGAGAACGCTCTGTCGGCGGCTTCCCTGAGCGCAGACCGTGCGTGCTCTCCAAGGGCCTCTGTCTGCATTCCTGCCGCAGATGCGAGCTCGAGCGCCGACAGATAGTGGTTGGCCAGCATTTCGGCGCGGTCGTCGGACCGGTCGATCGCGAGCGACTCGATCCATTCCGCGACTAGACGATGCTTGTCGGCGCGCGACGCGCGTGGAATCTGTCCATAGGCGACGTCGCGGACGAGAATGTGGCCGAAGGCGTATTGGGTCTCGCCGGCAATCGCGCTCCGCAACTCGCGCCGAAGGA
>DAITAW010000044.1:0-19355 GCA_036824055.1 Gaiellaceae bacterium
TCAGGCGATCGTGACTCTCACAACGGCTGGACCACTTTCAAGGGGTCACGTCACTCCGCCTACCACGCCAAGGAGATGGCCTGGTGCGCCTCTTTCCAGCTCACGTCGTTCCGGGCCTGCCGATTCCACTTCGGCTACGGGGTCTTGCCCCGTTGCTCTGTCTGTCCCCTCTTCGACGCCGAGCGAGCGATCCGGGACGTCTTGGGCGAGAACCCGCCGGGGAACGTCGTTGAGCTCACTCTCGGCCCCAACCTTCTCGCCCTGCTCGGGGGCGAGCTCCCTTCCAACCTGGACCCGGGCTTCGAGGTCCCAGACTTCCCGCCGGAAGAGTGGGGACAGCCCGCCGGTGAAGAACCACTAGGCTGACGACCCACCCAGCGCAGTCGAGCCGGTGCGAGCAGACAGTCACCACTCCCCGGCGAGCGAGTGTGCCCCGGGCCCAAGTCTGGACTGGGTAAGAACCATTAACTCAACAGCTGCTACGCGCAGTGGTTCAACTGGCGGCACGGCCACAAAGGCCACGCCTTCTTCCGCCGCTTCCACTCCGTCCTGATCAAAACCGACTCGCAACTCGCCGAAGTGGCCCGCTACATCCTGCTCAACCCGGTCCGCTCACATGTCGTCAAGAGGGCCGAGGACTGGCCCTGGAGCAGCTACCGCGCCCTGCTCGGCAAAGAGCCCACACCCGCCTTCCTCAGCACAGACTGGCTCCTCACCGAATTCGGCGTCGGCATCGAGCAAGCCCGCATCAACTTCGCCGCCTTCATCCGCGAGGCGGAGATCAGTCACCGTAGCCCGGCGTGACGAGCCCGCTCTCGTACGCGTAGATCACCGTTTGCACGCGGTCGCGCAGGTCGAGCTTCTGGAGGATGCGAGCGACGTGGGTCTTGGCCGTCGCCTCGCTGATCACGAGCCGCTCGCAGATCTCCGAATTGGACAGCCCGCGCGCAAGGAGGTCGAGGACTTCCCGCTCACGCGGCGTCAACTCCGAGACAGGCGGCGGCGCGATCGCGGCGACGGGCCGTTGACGGACGAACTCCTCGATCACCGCGCGCGTGATGGTCGGCGCCAGCAGCGCCTCGCCGCTGGCGACGATGCGGACGGCGGCCGTGATCTCCTCGGGCGGCGCGTCCTTCAGCATGAAGCCGCTCGCGCCTGCCCGGAGGGCGTCGTAGACGTAGGTGTCGAGCCCGAAGGTCGTCAGGATCAAAACGCGCGTCTCGGGTTGTGCACGGACGATGCGACGAGTCGCCTCGATCCCGTCGAGCACGGGCATGCGAATGTCCATCAGCACGACGTCGGGCCGCAGCCGCCCCGCCGCCGCGACGGCGTCTTCCCCATCGACGGCTTCACCCACAACGGTCGTCTCCGGCTCGTTCTCCAGGATCTTCCGCAGTCCGACCCGCACCAGAGCCTGGTCGTCGGCGATCAGAACGGACGTCATCTGATCGGCAGTACGACTCTGACGGCGAAGCCGCCGCCCGGATCGCGACGCGCGTCGAACCGGCCGCCGTAGAGAGCGACCCGCTCGCGCATCCCGACCAGACCATGTCCACCACCGGAGGCACGCCTGCTGTCTCCGAGGCCATCGTCGACGATCTCGAGCTCGAGCGAGTCGGCTCCGTAGCGAACGCGCACGGTCGCGTGCGCATCTCCCGCGTACTTGAGGGCGTTCGTCAACGCCTCCTGAACGATCCTGTACGCAGACAGCTCGATCCCGACCGGCAGCTCGCGTCGCTCTCCGTCGATCGAGAGCTCGACGGGCAGACCCGCATCTCGGAGCTGCCCGACGAGCATGGGCACATCACCGAGCCCCGGCTGCGGAGACAACGGCTCGTTCGCGTCGCCGCGAAGCATCCCGAGCAACCGGCGCATCTCGGTGAGCGCGCTTCGCCCACTCTGTTCGACCGTCTCGAGCACCTCGCGCGTTGACGCGTTCTCATCACCGAGCACGCGCCGCTCGGCCCCGGCCTGAAGGACGATCATCGAAACGTGGTGCGCGATCACGTCATGGAGTTCGCGGGCGATCCGAGCGCGCTCCTCGACCACCGCCTCGCGCGCGGCGACGTCGCGCTCGCGCTCGGCGACCTGCGTACGGCGGTCGCGGTCGCCGATCACACGTCGCACGAGGAGCATCACGACGCCCTCGATGACGCCGAAACCGATCGCCTGCTTGAGGCGTGCGCCTGGCCCGAGGCTCGAGCCGAGGACCGCCCCCAGCACAAGCGTGAAGCCGACCGCAAAGCGGCGTGGCGGCGCCCAAACCGTCAGCGCATAGAGCGCACAGAAGTTCGCGACCGCCTGAACGAGGATATTCGGGCCGGCCCAGAACGCGAACTCCACAGATTCGGTGACAGGCACGACAACGCCGACGAGCAGCGGGTATCGGCGGCGAACGGCGATCGCTCCCGTCATGGCCGGCGTGATCAACGCTGCTCCGAGCTGATGATGACCCGCGCTGGTGCCGAGCCAGATCTCGAGCTGACCGACGATCGTCAAGACGACGGCAGCCGCCCGATCAACCGTCACGGGGTCGAGCCGAACGGCGCGGAGCCTAGAAGAGAGCGTCTGCACCCCCTGAAGGTAAAGGGCGGCGGCTCGGATGTCATCGGCCGGTCGGCTGATCCGCGAGGCCCGAAAGATCACCCCACCGGCTGATGCAAGGATCGCCGCACCGGCCGATGACGCTGCGGCCGCTGCCCCCTACCGTCGAAGGGTCAGCAAAACGGAAGGAGCACCAAGATGAACGAACCAACGCACGACCGCCTCTTCGCGGGCTGCGGCATCGCCTTCGTCGTGCTCACGTTGGTCGGCGCGGGCATCGCCACGGTGGGGGGAAAGACCCACAACCTCACGATCACGAGCACCCCGACGCAGATCGCTCACGCGATCGCCAAGCCTGCCGGCACAGCCGTCTGGATCGGCGCGTACCTCGAAATGCTCAGCGCCGGCGCCTTTCTCGCTTTCGCCATCTGGGCATGTGCCAAGCTGGGCGGCGGGCTCTTCGGCGCAATCGGCCGTGCGGCCGCCACCGGGTACGCGACGACGATCGTTGCGTCGCTCAGCATCATGTCCGCAATCGCGTACCGGGCGGGACATGGCATGAGCCTCCAGCTCGCGACAACACTCGTGACGCTGAACGAGGCCGTGTACGTCGGCACCTGGTTCCTGAGCGTCTTCTTCCTGGTCGCCGCCGGGGCGCTTGCACTCGCGCAGACGCGGCGGGCGCTCGGGTGGAGCGCGATCGGCGTCGCCACACTGACACTGATCGGCACCGCCGTCTCGCTGAACAACCTCGGTCAGATGAGCGGCCTTCTCTGGTTCGCCTGGATCGTCTACGCCAGCATCGCCATCGCTCGCGGCAAGCGCGCACCCGCGCGGGCCGCCAGCGCCGTAGCGCAGAACGCGTAGGTCACGCAGCTCTGAGCGGATCCGGCGGCGCTCTGCCGCCGGATCCGCCGCCGCTGTCCGACGGTGGTTGCATTCTGGTCGACGATGGCGGACCCCGATCGCCTGCACGCGGCGGCGCGCGAGGCGCGCGACGACGCGTCGCCCTTCGCGCTCGGAGCCGCGGGAATTCTCATCGTGTTGGCCCTAGTGAGCATGCACGCGCACTGGGATCTGCTTGGACGCCCGCTCTGGTGGATGTGGCTCATCGTTGCGGCTCCGTACCTCCTCCTCTCAGCAACACTCCAGTTCGGGCTCAAACGCCTCGTCCGACATGACCGCCGCCGTGAGATCGCGGTTGCGCTGCTCGGTCTCGTCTGGCTCTTGAACGCCGTGGGCGTCGCAGTGCTCGTGATCTCTTTGGTGTCTCACCAGGCGGTCCACATCACCGGCCGGCAACTGCTGATGAGCGGCGGCGTCGTGTGGCTCGCGAACGTGATCGCATTCGGTCTTGCCTACTGGGAACTCGACTCAGGCGGCCCGGTTACCCGTGCACTCGCGCCGGCGCGGCGGCAGCCCGACTTCCAGTTCCCCCAGGACGAGAACCCGGAATTGGCGCGCGAAGGTTGGGCGCCGCGCCTGATGGATTACTTCTACGTCTCGCTGACGAACGCGACGGCGTTCAGCCCGACCGACGCGATGCCCCTGACGCGCTTGGCCAAGACTTTGATGGCGGCCGAGTCGGGGCTCTCAGCGATCACTATTCTCCTGGTGGCGGCGCGCGCAGTGAACATCCTTCAGTAGTACCGCCGTCCTTCTGGTGCTACCGAACCCAGAACTGATCGACGAGGGCTCCCCACTGGGGGTTGTACTGGTAGTTCCCCACTCTCTTCGAAAGGAGATCGACGTTCTGCTTGTTGTACGTCGGAACGATCGGCGCCTGAGCGAGAATCAATCGCTCCGCCCGCTGCCACAGCGCTCGAGCCGCAGGTGGATTGAGTGCCTCGACGGCGGACGCGTGGCGAAGCAGACGATCAAGCGAGGAGCTGCAGAAGCCGCCTGGATTGGTCGTGCTGGACGGCGACGCGGGGACGTACCCAGAACACCCGATTACCGGCTCGATAAAGCTCGACTCGGAGGGGAAATCTGAACCCCAGCCGTAGTAGCCGGTCTGCACCCGGGTCCGCGAGTCCACTGCGACAGTGAAGTACTTGTCCACGCTGCTGACCGTATGCAGACGCGCGCGATAGCCGAGCGACTTCAGCACGGACACCATGAATCGACCCTGAACGACGATTGGGCCGGGAACCCAGACGGTCACCGGCTGCCCGGTCGTTCCCGAAGCCCGGACGAGGCGACGTGCTTTGTCGAGACCCGCGACCCCGTTCGGCAGGTATGGACATGTTCTGCGAAAGCTGGGGTAGTTCGGCGGTAGAAGCTGACATGTCGGCGCGAAGGCGCGCCCGATCAACGCGACGAGGCCCTGCCGGTCGAACGCGAGGTTCACCGCACGCCGAACCCGTATGTCATCGAACGGCGGCAAGCGTGTGTTCAGGAAGAAGTAATTGGTGGACGCGGATGGGCTCATCCGCAGTTGGCCCGGGTAACGCGTCGCAAGTGTGTCGAGCTGCTCTTTCGAAAGCGGCGGGACAAGATTCAGTGCCGCATCGACACTCCCCCGCTCAACCGAGCGTAGGCGGCTGTCGGGCCGTGCCACTTCGCTGTCACGCCACAGGATCACATCGGGGTACCCGTCAGGCTGCGCATCTGCCGACCACTCGCGAAAATGCGGGTTGCGAACCAGCCTGATCGGCTGTCCTTTGAGGTGCGAGGCAATCATGTAGGGCCCCGTAGACGGTACGAGTTGCTTCTCGAGGTCGTGGCCGGGCGTGGATGCCGGCACGGCGTCCGCAAAGGTCAACGCAAGCTTCGTAAGGAAGTCCGCGTCCGGCGACGCGAGGTGAAAGGTGACCGTGCGGGCAAGTCGGTCGGTGACGATTCCGCGCGAGAGATCGCATGGGCCTCCTCTGCAACCCGAGGCACCGACGATTCCGTTGAAGTAGGTAGCTCCTGCCGACGACGGCTTGACCTCGAACAGGCGCTCGATGCCACGTCGGAAATCCGCGGGTTGCACGAGACTGCCGTTCGAGTAGCGGATGTCGGGTCGAAGACGGAACGTATAGGTCGTACCCGCGTCGACGGTGACCGGTAACGAGGCCGCCAGGTCTGGCACGAGTTGGATGCCCTGGATCCCTCCGACCCGCCGGAAGCCGACGAGCCCGTCGTTGGTCATCGACAGGACCGACCACGTGAACTGCGTGTAGGCGAGGGCCGGATCGAAGAAGTCCACGCCCAGACTTGAAACCAAACGAAGAGTTCCACCGCGGTGGGTCTGCCCAGTCGACCGGACGGCGACGTACACGCCGGAGCGAGTGACGGCCAGACCTCGCGGCGAGTTCGAGAGCCGTACCGTCTTGACGACGCGCATGGACACGGGATCGATCCTGGAGAGCGTCCCGCTCCCGCTGTTCGCAACCCAGACCCCACCCTGCCCGACGGCGACCGCGGAGGGAGCTTGGCCGACGTTGGCCGTGTCGGTCAACGCGCGCGCACGAGGATCAATCCTGGCGATCGTGTTGTCGGAGCTATTGGCAACCCAAACCGCACCTGCACCCGTTGCGACAGCGACGGGATCGACACCCACGCCGATCCGCCCGAGAACGGTGCCGGTCTTCGGATCGAGCGACAGCAACGTGCCCGAGGCCGGCGCGACGACCCAGACCTGGCCTGAGCCGAACGCAATACCGCTGACGCCGTTGGCCGCCGGAATCGTGCGCACGACCCGGCCCGACTGAGGGTCGAGCCGCGAAACGGTGCCATCGGCAGCATTGGCAACCCAGACCGCGCCGTCGCCGTAGGCAACGCCCGCAGGACCGTTGCCAACCACGATCGTCTGCACTACCAGGTTCGTGCTGGGATCGATGCGTGAGACCGTCCCGGCGAGCCCGTTCGCGACCCATACCGCACCGCCGCCCGTCGCGATGCCGGACGGACCACCGCCGACGACAATCGTCTGGCGTACGTCGTTCGTCTTCGGATCGATTCTCGAGACCGAGTTTTCGTCGGCGTTCGTTACCCAGACGGCATCCGAAGTCGCGGCCACTCCGCTCGGCGCGTGACCGACTGAGATCTGAGCGGAGATCTTGCCGCTCTCCGGGTTCACCACCCCGACGTCGTTCGGCGCGACCTTGTCCGACGCCGCGGCAGTGCTCCCTCGTGTGAGCACCACAGCCAGCACCACCGCCAGCACCACCGCTGCGGCAGCCGCTCCGCCGACGAGCAGCCTCCTATTTCGCCGCCACGGTTCCGCCATCTCCTGGACGGCGTCCTGCGCCGCGGCGACGAGCTCGCCTTCTCGCCCCTCGAATGGCACGTGCGCGCTCGTTTTCAGCGCCGGAAAATCTGTCGCGAGGCCCGGCGCGACGAGCTGGTAGATCCGCTCCGGCTCGTCGAGGTCCTTCAGCTGATGTTCGCCGAGGTCGCGGAGCGACACGTCGGGAAGCGGGTCGTCGCGAAGAAGTTCACGAGTCGTCTGTGAGACGAGCACCTGACCACCGTGTCCCGCCGCGGAGATGCGCGCGGCGCGATGGACGCCTAGGCCGACGTAGCGTTCGCCGCCGACGACCGGCTCGCCCGTGTGCATGCCCATCCGCACTCGCAACTGCACCCCGTCGGGCCACGCGTGCTCTGCAAGGGCGCGCTGAGCCGTCAATGCTGCACCGACGGCATCCTTCGCCCGTCGAAATGCGGCGAAGAAGGAATCGCCCTGCGTGTCGATCTCCCAGCCGTCGTGCTCGGCCAGCGCCGCTCGGATGATCGCCTCATGATCAGCCAGCACCGCGGCGTACTCGTCGCGGAGTTGCTTGAGCAGCCGTGTCGATCCCTCGATGTCCGTGAACAGGAAGGTGACGGTTCCGGTGGGGAGTCCGGCTGCGCTACTCACCGGCAAGTCGTACCACCATCAGAAGGTGATAGCCAGATCGGGTCACCGCCCTTCCTGAGCTCGGTCGAGAATCTGCCGGACGACCTCCGACTTCGCATCAGCGTAGTTCTGGACGTACTTCCATTCCTTAGCGGCGAGCTCGCGCTTCGTTTGCGCGTAGAGCTCACGATCCTCGTCATTCGTGCGCAGCCAGTCGCGGAAGACGAGCATCCGCACGATCTCCTCGCAGTTGGGCGGAAAGACGTGCAGATTCACGGGCGGGTCGTACCCTCTGAGGAGCCGGTGCTCGTACCAGTCAGGCTCCCGGACACGCAGGACGTAACCCAGCGCCTCCAGCTGCGGGACGTACGCCGCCTCGTCGGTCGTATCGTCGACGACGAGGTTGATGTCGATCAGCGGCTTGGCGGCGAGACCGGGCACCGAGGTCGAGCCGACGTGGTCGAGCCGCAAGACGGCGTCACCGAGCGCGCCGCGGATCTGCTCCGCCGCCCGCTCGAACCAGTTCGACCACTCGTGGTCGTACTCGGCGAGCACGACCTCCTTGTACGTCGGCGGCGGCTCGCCAACCGACGCGGCGAGGATCTGCTCGTCGTCCATGCTCTTAGAGTACGGCGGCTTCGCCGAGCAGCGCCTTCGCCTCCGCGAAGAAGTCCGCCACCGGCTTGACCTTGTACTGCGGCCCGAGCACGAATTGCTTCGTCCCTTCGGACATTTCGAGCAGAAGGTTCACGCGCGAGTCGCCCGGGAAATCCTTGACCAGAAGGGCAAGATCCCGGACGACGCCCGCACGAGCGATCCGCGCGTCGATCTTGATCGTCACCTCTTTCCGCTCGGCGACGGCCTCGAACGGCGCGACCTCCATCGCCAGCAGCTTCGTCTCGCCTTCCTGCTTGTGGTCGATGCGACCCTTCACGATCAGGATCCTGTCCATCACACAGAGCTCGCGCGAGTGCGCGAACACGGAGTTGAAGACGACGACCTCCGCCCCACCCGTGACGTCGTCGAGCCGCATGAAGACCATCGGCTCACCCTTCTTCGTCGTCAGGTGCTTCAGCGCCGAGACGATCCCGCCCACCGTCACCGTCTCGCCGTCGCGACGGCGCTCAACGTCCGCCAGCGCGCAGTCGGTCTTGCGGCGCAGCTGCTCGCGCACCGAGTGCAGCGGATGCTCGGAGACGTAGAGGCCCAGGACTTCCTTCTCCAGCCGCAGCAGCTCGCCCTTCTCGAACTCCTCGCCTGAGATCGGTACGTTCTCGAGCTTCTCCTCCTCGCCGAAGAGGGAGCTCTGGCCGAGGAGCCGGTCGGTCTGCGCCCGCGAGCCGTGGGCGAGCGCCGCCTCGAGCGCGTCGAGCATCCCCTTGCGCGTCGCACCGGTCGAGTCGAGCGCGCCGCACTTCACCAATGACTCGAGCGCCCGCTTGTTCGACGCTTGCGGATCGACCCGCTCCGTGAAGTCCCAGATCGAGGCGAAGCCGCCGCTCTCTTCCCGCGCGCGGATGATCGCGCGCGCCGCCGGCTCCCCCACGTTCTTCACTGCCGACAGCCCGAACCGGATTTTCCCTTCGACGACCGCGAAGTCGAGCTGCGACTCGTTCACGTCGGGCGGCAACACGTCGATGCCCATCTCGTCGCACGCGTTGACGTAGAAAGGCACACGATCCTTGGTGCTCATCACGGAGGAGATCAACGACGCCATGTACGCATGCGGGTGGTGCGCACGCATGTACGCGGTGCGGTAGGCGATCAGCGCGTAGCAGGCGGCGTGAGACTTGTTGAACGAATAGTCCTGCGACGCCTCGGTGTCCTTCCACAGCTGCTGCCCGACCCCCGCCGCGACGCCGTTCGCCGCGCACCCTTCGAGGAACTTGTCCTTCAGAGAAGCCATCAGCTTGTGGATCTTCTTGCCGATCGCCTTGCGCAGGTCCTCAGCCTCGAAGAGCGAGAAGCCGGCGAGCTGCTTGGCGATCTCCATGTACTGCTCCTGGTAGAGCGCGATGCCATAGGTCGAGCCGGTGATCGGCTTCAGCCGCGGGTCGATGTACGAGACCGGTTCCAGGCCGTTCTTGCGCCGCGCGTAGACCGGGATGTACTGCATCGGGCCGGGCCGATAGAGCGCGACGAGCGCGATCAGATCCTCGAACTGCGTCGGCTTGACCGAGCGCAGAGCCTCCCGCATGCCTGACGATTCGAACTGGAAGACGCCCGTCGCCTCGCCGCGGGAGAGCATCTCGTAGACCTTCTTGTCGTCGAGCGGCAGCTTCGAGTAGTCGAGCCCGTTACCGACGAGCGCCTTCGCCTTCTCGAGCACGTCGAGGTTTCGCAGGCCGAGGAAGTCGATCTTCAGCAGTCCGAGTGCCTCGACGTCGCCGCCGGAGAATTGCGTCACCACCTCCTGGTCGGAGCCCTTCTGCTGCAGCGGGACGTACTCCGTCAGCGGCTTGTCGCCGATGACGACACCGGCGGCGTGGATCGAGTCGGCGCGAACGAGGCCTTCCAAAGGACGCGCCAGGTCGACGATCTCGCGCGCGACCGGATCGGCGTCGTACTGCGTCTTCAGCTCCTGCCCCGGCTTGAGGCAGGCGTCCAGCGTCTGCCCTGGCCCTTCCGGAATGGCCTTGGCGATCTTGTCGACGATGCCGTACGGAATCTCGAGCACGCGCCCGGCATCGCGCACCGCTGCGCGCGCGGCCATCGTCGAGAAGGTGATGATCTGGGCGACGCGATCGCGTCCGTACTTCTCGGCGACGTAGTTGATGACGCGGTCCCGGCCGTCGACGGCGAAGTCGATGTCGGCGTCCGGCAGCGACTTGCGTCCCGGGTTGAGGAACCGCTCGAAGAGCAGGTCGTACTTCATCGGGTCGACGTCGGTGATCTCGAGGCAATAGGCGACGAGCGAACCGGCGGTGGAACCGCGTCCGGGCCCGACGCTGATGCCGCTGCGCTTCGCAAAGGCTATGAAGTCCCAGACGATCAGGAAGTAGTCGACGAAGCCCATCTCCTTGATCGTCTTGAGCTCGAACTTGAGCCGGTCGGTGAGCTCCGGCGTGATCTGGCCGTAGCGCTTCTCGAGGCCTTTCTCGGTCAGCTCGACGATGTAGTCGAAGGGGTCGCGGTCGTTCGGCGTCGGGAACTTCGGCAGCAGGACGCGGCCGAGCTCGAGCTCGACGTTGCAGCGCTCGGCGACCTCGAGCGTGCGGCGAAGCGCGTGCTCGTAGCCGGGGAAGTCGAGCGCCATCTCCTCGGGTGACTTGAAGTAGAAGTGGTCGGTGTCGAACTTCCAGTGCTGCGGGTTCTTGAGCGAGTCGCCGGACTGGATGCAGAGCAGCGCCTCGTGTGCGCGCGCGTCCTCGTGCTTCAGGTAGTGGACGTCGCCGGTCGCGACGAGCCCGAGCCCGGTTCCTTCGGCCATCTTCGCAAGTAGCGGGTTGATTCGTTGCTGCGGCTCGAGGTGCGCGTTCTGCATCTCGACGTAGGTCGAGTCCTTGCCGAAGATCTGGACGAGCCGGTCCATCTCGGCCGCGGCGTCTGCCGGCCGGGACTCCTCGAGCGCCTTGCAGACGCGTCCGGACAGGCAGCCGGAGAGCGCGATCAGACCGTTGGAGTGGGACTGGAGCAGCTCCCAGTCGACGCGCGGCTTGTAGTAGTAACCCTCGAGGTAACCCGCCGATGCGAGCTTGATCAGATTTGAGTAGCCGGCGTTGTCCTCGGCGAGCAGCGTGAGGTGAGCGTTCCCCTTGGTCTGAGCCTTGCGGTCGTCGCAGACGTAGATCTCGCAGCCGAGAATCGGCTTGACTCCGGCCTTACCGGCCTCGCGGTAGAGCTCGACGGCGCCGGCGAGCGAGCCGTGGTCGGTGAGCCCGACGGCCGGCATCTCGAACTCGGCCGCCCGAGCCGCGAGCGCAGGTATCCGGCACGCCCCGTCAAGGATCGAGTACTCGGAGTGGACGTGAAGATGAACGAAGGACGCTTCGGGCACGGGGAAGGCACAGTCTAGAAGCGGCACTGGACGCTCCCCCGCCGCGCCAAGTAGGATATCAATGGAATGGCAAAGCAGATATCCAAAAAAGACAAGACTTCTCTGGTCATCGACCGGGCGAAGGTCCAACGTGTCAGGCGGATCCTTGGCACGGAAACGCTTGCGGACACGGTCGACGCGGCGCTCGAAGACGTGATCAACCACGATCGTCGCATGGGTCTCCTCGAGCGAATCCGGCGCGAAGGCGGGATCGGTCCAAGTCCCGAAGAGCTGCGGCGGCTTCGCGAACCGTAGGTGCCGCACTACCTAGCGGACACGAGCGCCTGGCACAGGAGTGCTGCAGTCTTCGATCGCTGGTCCGAGCTCGTCGCGCGCGCGGAGGTCGCAATATCGCCACCGGTCATGCTCGAGATCCTCTTCTCGGCGCGTTCAGCACGCGACGCGCAAGCGCTACGAAATCAACTCGCAGGGCTTCCAAAACTTCCGCTCGATGAGCGTGCGGCCCCGGCTGCCCTGGCAACCCAGGCAGCGCTGACCGAGAAAGCACACCACCGGGGCCCGCGACCGATGGATCTGCTCATCGCAGCGGTCGCCGAAGTGAACGGTGTGACACTCCTCCATTACGACCGCCACTTCGACGCGATCGCGCGCGTGACCGGGCAGCCGATGGAGTGGTTGGCCCGAAGAGGAACCCTCGACTAACACATCCTCGGGCCGCGTCAGAGAAGTCCCAGCACGACCTTCTGAGGAGGCCAAGGCTGCCAGCCCATACGGAACAGATCGCCTTTCGCGCGGGTCGAAAGGTCCGACGCCAATCGGCGGACAATCGCGC
The DNA here is from genome assembly GCA_036824055.1 of Gaiellaceae bacterium. Classification (GTDB taxonomy): domain Bacteria; phylum Actinomycetota; class Thermoleophilia; order Gaiellales; family Gaiellaceae; genus 3-1-20CM-4-69-9. Next base: position 12,199 of record DAITAW010000044.1, read on the forward strand.
GAACCACCTGGCTACGCGGCCCGGACTTGTCCCACTGCCGCGATCGCTTCTTCAGCGATGTCGACTCCGTTCTCCTGCGCACGTCCGAAGCGCAAGACGGACCGGCTGCGCGAGACCTTCCGCCCAGAGGTCCGGTGCCATGCGCGTGATCGAACCCGCGACCTTGTTCTCGTCGCCCGATTCGATCGCAAACGAGACGAAGCTCAGACACGCGTGACAGATGGCGAGATCGTCGACGTCGAGCTCGAGCGCGGCTGCGAGCGCGGACGCCTCGGCATGAGTCACGTGAGCTCCCTGGCGGACATGCAAAACATCCAAGCAACTAACCCGTGACACGTCTGTCCCAGATTCGTGCCGACTCTGGGAACGGCTTCTACCGCACCCAGAGCTGATCGATCAGCACTCCGAACTGGGGGTTCCGCTGGTAGTTGGCAACCCGCTTCGACGTCAGCTCGAGCCCGGCTCCATTCAGGAACGGGACCCACGGCGCCGCGTCGACGACCTGTTGGTCCACACGCGACCACAGCGCCGCGGAAGCTGCGGCGTCGCTCGAGGCGAGCGCCTGCGCGTGCGCGATCTCCCGGTCGAGCGCCGGCTGGCAGAACCCGCCTGCGTTCAGGTTGAATCCGTGTGGCTGGTACGACCCGCAGGTCAGCAAGGTGGAAAAGAAGTCCGACGCCCGCGGGAAATCGGAGAACCAGCCCGAGAAGGCCATCTGCGTGCGGGTGCGTGGATTCCCTGCGGCGACGTACACCGACTGGATGTCCGGATAGAGCCGAAGGCGCGGCTGGAAGCCGAGCTGTGCAACGAGACCGGCGAAGTAGCGGCCGATCGCTGCCCTGGCCGGGACGTCGCGGTTGACGGCGATCGTGACCGCCCCGTGCGCACCGCCGGCCGCGGCGATCAGGCGGCGCGCTTTCGCGAGATCCGGCCGGCGCCAGAGTCCGGCAGCGTTCGGCTTCGCGGTATAGGGACAGTAGGGCCGATAGCCGGCAATCCCGGGCGGCAGTACCTGGCAGGTCGGCCGCGCCAGCTGCTGGCCGCCCCAGAGCTCGACGAGCTTTTCCCGATCGGTCGCGAGATTCAACGCGCGGCGCACGCGCACGTCGCTGAAGGGCGCAATCCTCGTGTTGAGGCTCATGTAGTAGGTCGCGGGCTGTGCAAACGGATGTGCAAGGCTCGAGAAGCGCGTTGCGATCTCGCGCAACCGGTTGGCGGGAGTCCCCTCGAGCGCAAGATCGTCACGTCCGGTTTCGACGGCAGACGTGGCCGGGGACGGCGCGAGCCCGAAGTTGTACTGGATCCGGTCCGGGTAACCCGCCGGCTGCGCTTCTGCTGACCACTGGTGGAAGTACGGATTGCGGACGAGCAGCAGTTGTCGGCTCGGCACGTAGCGCTTGATGAGGTACGGCCCGGTGCCCGGGAGCGGAGTGTCAGTCACTCCGATCTGCGGCGAGCCGCGCGGGAGGAAGGAGCCGAATGGAAGCGCGAGCTTGAAGAGGAAATCCGGGTCCGGCGCTTCGAGGTGGATGGTGATCGTGCTGGAGCCGTCATCGGCGACGACGCCGCTCGAGAGATCACACACACGCTTCGTGCACCGCCCGCTGCCACGAATGTTCATGAGACCCGTGGCGCCGGTGTGTGCGCGGTACTGACGCTCGAGCGCGTAGCGGAGGTCGCTTGGCTTCACAGGCGCCGCGTTCGAGTAACGAATCCCCTTGCGAAGCTTGAACACGTAGGTCGCGCCGCCGTCCTGGACGACCGGCAGTGCTGTGGCGAGATCGGGAACGACGGTCTCCCCGCTGGGGCCGCCGGTCCGCCTGTAGGTCACGAGGCCGTCATAGACGACAGCTGCCATTTGCCAGGATCCCAGCCGGTAGGTCGCGCCCGGGTCAGGCGTATCGAAGGACGAGTCTGCGGCTCCGCCGCCGGCGATGCGCAGTGTGCCTCCGACGTGGGCAGCTGAGGACGTCAGCGCAAGCGCCCAGATGTTTCGGCCGTCCGCGGCGAGCGCCGCAGGATCTTCGATCGTCCGGATCGTTCGCACGACGTGCTGCGAGTGGGCGTCGATTTGGCTGAGCGTCCCGTCGAGCGTGTTCGTCGCCCACAGCGAGCCGTCGGCGTAGGCGACCTCTCTCGGTCGGCCCGCGAGGTTGATCTTCGTGACCGAGCCCGAGGTTGGATCGACACGCGAGATCGTTCGATCCGGCGTGTTCGCAACCCAGACGGCGTTGTCCCCGACGGCGACGCCAACAGGTCCGTTTCCGACGGACACGGCCTGGACGACGGAGTTGCTCGCGGGATCGATCCGCAGGAGAACCCCGGACTCCTCACTCGTCACCCACAGATAGCCGAGCCCGAACGCAAGACGTGTCGGGTTCTGGCCGAGTGGGATCTCGGCCGTCGCGCGACCGGTGTCGGGCGCGAGCCTGGAAACGGTTGCGTCGATCGTGTTCAGGACCCAGACGGAGCCGGCGCCGTAGGCGAGCGAGGTCGGGCCGTTGCCGACTCGAATCCTGTCGACGACGTTGTCGTTCCTCGGATCGACGCGAGAGACGGTGCCGTCGTCACTGTTCGCGACCCAGACCGCACCTGGGCTGACCGTGACGCCGCTCGGATTGGACCCCACGCCGATCCGGTCGACGACCGTTCGCTTCACCGGATCGATCCGGAGCAGACTCGCGTTCACCGAGTCGGTCACCCAGAGTGCGCCGGCTCCGGAAGCGGCGCCTGCCGGACGTCCGGAGACCGGAACCTGCGCGACCACATGCCCGTGCGGATCGACGAGGCCCGCGGCGTTCGCCGCGATCGCGCTACCTGAAGCGCCGCCGGACCCGACAAGGAAGAAGGCGATCAATGCTGCCGCCAACGCCAACAGGCACGCCAAGCCCGCAACGATCCAGCGCGTTCGCGCGCTCCGCCTCGCAGGTGCCGTGACGGTCGGCACGGGAGGTAGTTGCACGTCCGGCACGACTTCGACCGACCTGACGCGATCGGCGATCCCTTTGAGGCGCTCTGCGCGTCGCGGCCGGTACTGCAGACCCTCGACCTTGCGCGCGAGGTGGACGACGCCTTCGCTGGCGAGGATCTGACCCGGCGCCGCGATCGAGCACAACCGCGCGGCGAGGTTGAGCGCGCCGCCGCGGTACCCCCCGTCGGGCAGCGGCACGGCCTCCCCCGAGTCGAGGCCGATGCCGACTCCAAGCGGGAGCCCGGGTCGCTCGGGACTCTGCTCGCGGCAACCGCGCTGCACCTCGACTGCGGCGCGCAGAGCCTGACGGGCAGAGGCGAAGACGACAAGCGCCTCGTCCCCGCGGAGCTCGATCAGATCGCCGTCGTATTCGGCCACGACGCGTCCGACGATGTCGGCGAACGACGAGGCGAGGGCTGCGGCGGCCTCGTCACCGTGCTCCTGCGTGAAGCGTGTGTAGCCGCGGACGTCTGCGATCAGGAAGGTGCGAACGACCGGGACCGCGCCCGGGCCCGCGTGCTGCCCCCGGTCAACCTTCTCGTCATCGCCGTCGATGACTCAGTCTAAGTCGCCGGCTCCGTCCGGTCCAAGCGGGACCATTAAGCAATGACCTGGGATCGACCGACGCGGTGCAGGGAATGCGGCGGCGACTCGCTCGATTCGCGCTGGTCGCCTTTGTGCCCGGTCTGCTACGAGAGCTTGCACCACGAGCAGCGTCGCGACCAGACCCGCCCACCCAAGCTCGAGCTGCCGACCTGGACTGATCCGGCAGGGCTCGATGCCGCCTTCGACAACGCCCTCGGCCCGGAGCTGCCCTGAGCATGGGCTTGGCGGTGACCCTCCTCGTTCTCGTCGCCATCGTGATGCTCGCGGCCGCGTCGTTCTTCCGCAACATGCTGATGGCGCTGACGATGCTCGTCGCGATTCCCGTCGCGATCGTCCTGCACGCACTTGTCGGCACGGTCTACGCCGTGTTCGCGATCGGGTTGGTCGCGGTCTTTGCGGCCTTGGTGCAGACGATCTTTGACACGCTGGGACTGCTGCGATCCGCAAAGCGGACTCGTCGAAGAGTCCCACCTGCGCTCGCGGAACGCGGCGCCTCGACCCGACGCTCGGACCGCTCGCGCATCGCCGCCTGATCGAGCCTTCCGGCCCCGACTCTGTGACCCCCGTGGCACGAGGGGAAGGGGCTCGTCGGCCCCTTCCCCTTCCCGCTCTATGTGCGGTCCTGCTAGCGCCGTGCCGGTGCTGAGAGCAGCGTCTCGGGCGAGATCTCTCGCAGGATGAACTCGTCGTAGCCGAAGAGCGTCGCCGCGATCGACGAGATGACGCGCGCTCCGTCGAGCGGCGTCAACTGCTCCTTCTCGACCGCGCTGCGGACCTGCTTCATAAGTGCGTCCGCGACCTTCCACTTCGGCTCGATCGCCGCCCCGAACTCGGTCGATTTCATCGACGCGAATTGGTGGACGAGAGACGGAGTAACCGTTTCCGCCATGACAGAACCTCCTTGGATCGGAGAACGGAGTACGAAGGAAATGGTGCCGAGCCGTCGAGACTCCTGCGCCGGTCCCTTCCGCAAATTCCGGGGTTCGAACTGACGTGTTAAACCCGCAGTTTGCGAACGATCCAGACCACCCGGAGCGGTTTAGCGAGCGGAGGATTGAGCAAGACGGACGGACATGCTTGTCATTCTGCTCCTCATCATCTTGATTCTGGCTATCGGCGGCGGGATCTTCATCAGCAAGTTTCTCTTCCTGATTCTGCTCCTGCTGCTGTTGTTGCTGCTTTTCCGCGGCCGGTTCTAGTCCAGAGAGAAACGAGCTAGCTCCGCGCCGGTAGCCGGAAGTACAACGGCGGCCCGAGCGCACTCGAACCGAGCTTCCACGCCACGCGATATCGACCGGGATCCTTGATCGGGAACTGACGCGTGTAGTTGATCGAAGATCCCCAGGTCGATCCGCCCTGCCGGAAGACCGGGTACAGGCCGCAGCGCTGTGCGTGCGTCGCATCAGACCCGGCCGGGAGTAGGCGGACGCAGAGGTTGTAGCGCTTGAAGTACCGCGCGGCAGTCGTGATCCGCAGGTAGACCTCGCCGCTGCGGTTGAAGATTCCGTAGCAGACGTCGCCGCTCGAGCTGCAGTAACTCGCGATCGTCTTCCCGGGCGAAGCCGCCGTGCGCGCATCTGCGGTCAATGCGGTCGACAGACCGGCGACCAGAGCCGCCGCTGCGACATGGCACGATTTCCGGCTCAAACGCATGCCAGCCAATCTAGCCGGATCTTCCCCATTTTGAGCCAAATTCCGGGCCACGAGCGTTTCGACAGCCGCAGCTACGGTAGGACGTACTTAAACGAATGAAAGGACCTCTCGTGCTTGGAAGCACAAAGACTCAGGCTGTCAAGGACAGCGCGGTGAGCGCAGCCGAACTGGCGTCGTCGCTCGCAAAGGACAAGAAGTTCCGCAAGCAACTGCTCTCGGCCATCGGTCACGGAACAATCGCGAAGCGTCGTGCCTCGAAGCGCATCGGCTTGGTCGCCGCGGTGACTCGGCTCGGTGGCGACCAGATGTTGAAGAGCGAGCTGCGCAAGATGACGAAGCACCTCGAGAACGCGTGGGGCCGCGTCGAGAAAAAGCGCAGCCACAAGCTCCGTAACTCGCTCCTCGTCGTGGGGGGCGTCGGGGGAGCCGCCGTCGCTGCGATGAAGGCACGCAAGGGCGGGCTCCCGAATGTCGGCGGCATCGTCGGTAGCGGCAGCACGTCGCCGCGGACGATCGACGAGTCGATCGAAGTGAACGTCCCGGTTTCGGCGGCGTACAACCAGTGGACGCAGTTCGAGGACTTCCCGCTGTTCATGGAAGGCGTCGAGCACGTGGAGCAACTCGACGACACGCGCCTGCACTGGATCGCCAAGGTCGGCGGCAAGACGAACGAGTGGGACGCGAAGATCCTCGAGCAGCATCCCGACAAGCAGATCAGCTGGATCAGCGAAGACGGCAAGAAGACCCGCGGCACGGTCTCGTTCGAGCCGGTCGGCGAGTCGAAGACGCGGATCCGTCTGTCGATGAGCTATCAGGCCGAAGGCGCAGCAGAAAAGCTGGGCTCAGCAGCCGGCCTCGACCAGCGTCGCGTCCGCGGCGATCTCGAGCGGTTCAAGGACCTGATCGAGAGCCGCGGCGCCGAGAGTGGTGCATGGCGCGGCGAGGTTTCGGCGGGGACGACTAAGTAACGCTCGAAGTCAGGCGCCTGCGCGGAACGACTCGTCTGCGCAGGCGCAGCGCCTTGGCCGCCGTAAGCGAGGCCACGGCTCAGTCGCTCACACGGATCGCGGCAGCTTAGGACATGTCAGGATTCGGGAGTGCCTTACCGTCTCCATGAAGTTTTTGGATTCCTCGCGTCAAGCGAGTCTGCCGATGCTGAAACCGCACGCGCAGAGAGGGACTGCCCTTTCAGGCCACCTGGAACGCTCTGCACGAAAGTGTCTCGCGCAGACCCTATTGGGGTTTGTTCAATTGCGGTCAACGGTGGCGGGCCTGCTATTACGTGCCCCGTTCGGTTTCGCCAAGATGGCATTGTAATTAACGACGCTGCGCGCCTCGCATTTGGAGAGGGCGCCTCGTTCTTCGTGATCTCTGAATTACCGATGATGGTCAACGTCCTCACGGGTGCTGCGGTAGGACAAGTGGACTGGGTCGCGGTGCACGTTGAGGATGGCGAGCTTAGAGATTTCTGCCTGATTGAAGTCCAGGCCGTTTACGTATCAGGAGCCAGCTACGTGCCTGCTTTTCGCAGCTACATGAACGAAAGGAAAATCGAGGACGTTCGCGGCCATCCGGACTATCGCTCGTCGCACGTTAAGCGACTTCTTCCCCAGCTTGCGCTCAAGGTCCCTGTTGTTCGGCGTTGGGGTAAAAAGGTCTTCGTTGCGGTTGACGAAAGCTTCTACCAGTCTTTTCCCGACCCCCCCTTCTGCAACATCGAGAACTCGGAAGTTACATGGCTGGTGTACGGGCTCGCTCAAGCTGAGGATCAGGCACGGCTTGAACTTGTCAAAGTCGTGCCGACTCTTCTTGACGACTCTGTCGAGGCCCTTTACTCGATCGTTCCGCCAACGCGGACCGGGCTTGAAGCAATTGACCGGACCCCGTTTTTCGGTCCACTTGTTATGAGAGTTCTGGTTGGTTGTCG
>DAITAW010000045.1:0-19292 GCA_036824055.1 Gaiellaceae bacterium
CCGCCGTCGATCACGAAGACGCTCCCCGTCACGAAGCTCGCGGCATCGGAGGCGAGGTAGGCGACCGCCTCCGCGATCTCCTCGGGTGTCCCCAACCTGCCCAGCGGCTGCCGCGCGGTCAGCTCGTCGAGCGACTCGCCGGACTCCTCGACGAGGCGCCGCACCCAGGGCGAGTCGACGGTTCCCGGGCAGACGGCGTTGACGCGGATGCCGTCATTCACATGATCGACGGCGAGCGCACGCGTCAACGAGACCACCGCCCCCTTCGAAGCGCAGTACGCCGCCCGGTTGCGGAGGCCCACGATCGCCGCGACGGACGCGATGTTGACGATCGACCCGCCTCCTCGCGCGATCATGGTCGGGATCGCGTGCTTGCAGCAGAGGAACGTCCCACGCGCGTTCACGGCGAAGACGTCCTCCCAAACGTCGAGCGGCGTCTCTGGCGCGTTGGTCGTCGAGCCGATGCCTGCGACGTTGACGAGCACGTCGACGTCATGCACGACAGCAGCAACCTGCGCCTCGTCGCGAACGTCGAGGTGGACGTCGGTTCCGGTGATGTCCGCGGCGACGACCTCCGCGCCCTCGGCCTCGAGCAGGCGCGCGACGGCGGCGCCGATGCCGGACCCGGCGCCCGTGACGAGGGCACGCTTGCCGGCGAAGCGCGTCACGATCATGCGAACCTTAGGCGGTGGAGATCGCCGTACGCGCGAACGCGAAGCTCGCGGAGGGACCACGTTGGGATGCCGCAACGCAACGCCTGCTGTGGGTCGACATCGAAGGCTGCGAACTGCACGTTTTCGAGAGCGGGGTGGACCGTGCAATCGGCCTCGGAGCGATGGTGGGCGCAGCCTCGCCCACGAGCGGCGGCGCGGTGCTCGTTGCGCTGGCCGATCGCCTTGCGCTGGTCGATCTCGTTGACGAGTCGGCGCGTACCCTCGCCTGGCTGCCGCACGGAGCGGCACTGCGCTCGAACGACGGCGCCTGCGATGCCGCCGGCCGCTTCTGGATCGGGACGATGGGGCTCGACCTGACGCCGGGCGCCGGCGCGCTCTACCGCTACGACGGCAGGCTCCAGCGAGTGCTCGACGGGGTGACGCTTTCGAACGGCATCGGGTGGACGCGCGACGACACCCGCATGTACTACATCGACTCGACCGTGTACCGCGTCGACGTGTTCGACTTCGAGGTCGCGTCGGGGCGGCTCGACGAGCGGCGGCCGTTCGTCTCGTTCGACAAGAGTGACGGCATTCCCGACGGGCTCACCGTCGACGACGAGGGCGGCGTCTGGGTTGCCCTCTACGGCGGGAGCTGCGTCCGGCGCTACGACGAAGGTGGCCGCCTCGACGCCGTGCTCGAAGTGCCGGCGGAGAACGTCACGTCGTGCTGCTTCGGCGGCGACGACGGGCGCTCGCTCTTCGTGACGACGGCGGCGCCGGACGGAAACGTCTACGTCACCCAGCCGGGAGTCAGTGGGCCGCCCGCGCACGTGTTTCATGCGGGCGGGACGAGAACGGCGCCGTTGGACGCGGAAGACACGAGCGCCCGGTAGCGCGCGAACACACCAAAGTCATAGCGCGGCGCGGGTGGCTGCCAGCGGACGAGGCGCTCTGCCAGCTCACGTTCGTCGAGCTCCACCACGAGCGTGCCCTCGTCCACGTCGATGGCGATCACATCACCGTCTTGCACAACCGCAAGCGGTCCACCGCGTGCGGCCTCCGGCGCGACGTGCCCGACCATCAGCCCGCGGGTCGCGCCGGAAAAGCGGCCGTCGGTGACGAGTGCGACGGACTCGCCGATGCCGGCTCCGATCACGGACGCCGTGACGCTCAGCATCTCGCGCATGCCCGGGCCGCCCGCAGGGCCCTCGTAGCGCACGACGAGCACGTCGCCCTCCGCCACCAGACCCGCGCGGACGCCGTCGGTGCACGACTCCTCGCTCTCGAACACCCGCGCAGGGCCGCGATGCGAGCGGCGAGTCGTCCCGGAAACCTTGACGAGGCTTCCCTCGGGCGCAAGGTTGCCGCGCAGCGCATGCAGTGCGCCCGTCGGTTTGAACGGTTCCTCGAGTGTGTAGACGACTTCGCCGTCCGGTTGCGGCGCGTCCATCGTCGCTTCCGCGAGCGTCCTGCCGTCGACGGTCGGTGCCTCGCCGTCCACGTGCCCACCGCGAACGAGCTCGCGGATCACGGCACGCGAGCCGCCTGCGCGGTGGAGATCCTCCGCCATCCAGCGGCCTGACGGCGCGAGGCTCGCAATCACGGGCGTGCGGCTCGCAACGCCTGTCAACTCCTCGAGCGCCAGCGGCACTCCCGCTTCGTGGGCAATCGCGAGCAGGTGGAGCACGCCGTTCGTCGAGCCGCCGGTGGCGGCGATTCCGGCCATCGCGTTCAGGAGCGCCCGCCGGTCGAGGAAACGGCGCGCCGTCATGTCTTGTTCGACGAGGCGTACGGCGAGTGCGCCCGCGCGGACAGCGGCCTCGCCCTTCAGCTCGTGCTCGTCCGCCGGCACGAGCGCATCCCCGGCGCACGCGATTCCCAGGCAGTCGATGGCGACGGCCATCGTGTTGGCAGTGAAGTGTCCTGCGCACGTGCCCGCGCCTGGGCAAGCGAAGCGCTCGAGCTCGTCGAGGTCCTCGCGGGACATGAGCCCGCGTTCCTCGGCCCCCACCGCCTCCCACACGTCCTGGATCGTCACTTCGCGTTCGCGCCAGCGACCGGCTCGCATCGGGCCGCTGTAAAGGAGCACCGCGGGCTTGTCCACGCGCGCGAGCGCCATCAGCGCAGCAGGCACCGTCTTGTCGCAACCGACAACGCACACGAGCCCGTCGAAATCATGCGCATGGACCATCAGCTCGATCGAGTCGGCGATCACTTCACGCGAGATCAGCGACGCCCGCATACCGGGGGTGCCCTGCGACTGGTTGTCGGAGACCGCGATCGTGTTGAAGCCAAGCGCGAGGCCACCCGCCGCGGACACGCCCTCGCTCACGCGGTCCGCAAGCTCGCGCTGGTTGAGGTTGCAGGGCATCGTTCCGGTCCACGTCGACGCGACGCCGATGATCGGTCCGCCGAGCCGCGCCGGGTCGACGCCCATCGCCCGGAAGTGCGCGCGGGCAGGCGCACGCTCGGCGCCCTCGAGCAGCCCGGCGCGGGCCCGTCGGCGGAGCGCGTCGACCGGCGCTTCAGTCACTTCGTCGACTGTACTGGACGTGGCAGGATCGCTCGATGCGACTCGCGACCGTTCAGATGCACGGCGGGCCGAAGCTCGTGGTCGACGTGGACGGCGACTATCGGCGTGTCGACTTCGACGTCGACCTGCTCTCGCTCGTCCAGGCCGGCGTCGACCCGCGGGATCTCGCTGTCGGCGATGCGGTCACGGGTGAGCTCGCCGCGCCGCTCCGGCCGGGAAAGATCGTCGCGATCGGGCTCAACTACCTCGACCACATCCGCGAGTCGAAGCTGTCGCAACCGGAGCAGCCGCTCGTCTTCGCGAAGTTTCCCTCGAGCGTCACCGGGCCAAACGATCCGATCGTCGTGGACGTCGAGCTGACGACGCAGGTCGACTGGGAGGTCGAGCTCGGCGTGGTCGTCGGGCGCCGGATGCGACATGTCGCGGCTGGCTCGGCGCTCGACCACGTGTTCGGCTACACGGTCGGCAACGACGTCTCCGCGCGCGACGTGCAGTTCTCGGAGAGCCAGTGGACGCGCGGCAAGAGCTTCGACACGTTCTGCCCGATCGGCCCCGTCGTCGTGACATCCGACGAGATCCCGGACCCTCAGGCGCTCGCGCTCCGCACCCGGGTGAACGGCGAGTTGATGCAGGACTCCTCGACTGCGGAGATGCTCTTCGGCGTCGCCCAGCTGCTCGCGTTCTGTTCGCGCAACTTCACGCTCGAGCCGGGCGACCTGCTGCTGACCGGCACGCCGTGGGGCTGCGGTTACTTCATGGATCCGCCCCGCGCCCTCGAGATCGGCGATGTCGTCGAATGCGAGGTCGAACGCATCGGCGTGCTGCGCAACACCGTTGCCGCCGCGTAGCCTTCGTTAGCGCACGATCCGGGGGTCCGTGAAGACGTCGAGGGCGTCGCGGTTCGTCGTCGAGAACTCGGAGACGATTGCGCCCTCGTCACCCGCCTCGAACGAATGCAGCGTGTTCGGCGGGATCGTGTATTGCTCGCCCGGCCCCAGCACGATGTTGCCTGCGCCTTCGACCTGCAGATGCACGGTGCCGCGGCGGACGCGGAACGTCTCCTCCTTGCCCGGGTCGTCCTCAACCGGCGGGTGCCGGTGCTCGGGACAACGCTGGCGCGGGAACAGCACGAGCTCCTTCGCGCACACGCGATCGGTGTTCACGTACACGACGATCTGCAGTCCGATCTCGTCGAGCCGGCCCAGGCCGAAGTCCGCGATCTCGATGTTCTCGCGCTCGTGCGGCGTCAGCAGGATGCCGGCCTCGGCGAGCATGGCCGCCGCCCGACTGCGTGCCTCGGCGTTGGTCACGGTGTGGCGGGACTTCCGCTCGTAGCCGAGCTGTTCACGACTCGTCTGCCGCACACGCCCGTGATACTAGGCTGCGCACCAAACAGTGGATTCTCAAATGTCTCAGGAGGGCTCGACATGAAGACCTCGCTTGGAATCTGGGCCTTTGGTTCGATGGCTACGAGGTTCGTCCCGGGCGGGTACAAGCCCGAGCTTGTGAACGAGACGACCGTCGAGCGCGTTCGCCGTGCCGTCGAGGGTCTCGGGGATCTGATCGACGGGTACGAGTTCCACTACCCGCAGGAGCTGTCGCCCGACAACCTCGACGAGGTGAGGGGCGCTCTCGACGGTCACGACATCTACGCCGTTGCTACAGGCCTCCACCTCGACCCGCGCTTCGGTCGCGGCGGGCTCGTCTCGCCTGACGACGCGACGCGCTCCGAGGCCGTGAAGCGGACGCTCGACGCCGTCGACTTCGCCGGTGAACTCGGAACGCCCTTCATCATCTGGCCCGGGATCGAGGGCTACAACTATCCGTTTCAGAGCCCGTACGGCGAGTCGTGGCGGTGGCTCATCGAGGGTGTCGGAGCGGCGGCCGAGCGGGCAGCGAAACACGGCATCAAGATCTTCCTCGAGCACAAGAACTCGGAGCCGGCGATGAAGATCCTCATGCGCAATGTCGGCATGACGCTGCACGTGATCCACAAGCTGCGCACGGAGGGAATCGACAATGTTCAGGTCAACATGGATTGGCAGCACCTGATCATGAACGGCGAGAGCCTCGCGGAGAACGCTGCGCTGCTCGCCGACGAAGGACTGCTCGGGCACCAACACGCGAACGACGGTTGGGGCTCGTTTGACGACGACAACATGGTCGGCACGATCCGGTTCATGGAGACGCTCGAGCTCGCCGTCGAGCTCCGGCGTGCCGGCTACGGCGAGAACGGCGAACGGCTCGGCTTCGATCTGTACCCGTATACGGAGGATGCAGTGGCGGCCGCACGGCGCAGCGTGCTGCAGTGGCGCTTCATCGACGCCGCCGCGTCCCGGATCGACGACGCCGCGCTGAGAGCGGCGCAGACGCAAAAGGACGCCGTCGCCGCGTACGAGCTCGTCTACGCGGCACTCGGCGGGTGACGCAGCTCGTCGGTCTCGACGTCGGCACGACCGGCGTCAAGGCGCTCGCGCTCTCGCCGGAAGGTGAGGTGCTTGCCCGGGCCGAGGAGAGCTACGACCTCTCGACACCGCACCCAGGATGGGCCGAACAGGATCCCGAAGACTGGTGGCGCGCAGCCGAGCGGGCGCTGGCCGGGCTCGGAGGCGAACCGACCGCGATCGGCCTTTCCGGGCAGATGCACGGTCTCGTCGTTCTCGACGATCGAGATCTCGTGCTGCGGCCCGCGATCCTGTGGAACGACCAGCGCACGGAAGCGGAGTGCGTCGAGATCGAGGAGCGGATCGGGCTCACACGACTGATCCAGCTGACGGGGAACCGTGCGCTCACGGGCTTTACCGCGCCGAAGCTGCTCTGGCTACGCCGCCACGAGCCGACCACGTACGCGCGGATTGCACACGTGTTGCTGCCGAAGGACTACGTCCGCCTGCGCCTCACGGGCGAGCATGCGATCGACGTCGCGGACGCGTCGGGCACGCTTCTCCTCAACGTCGCGGAACGGCGCTGGAGCCAGGAGATGCTCGAGGCTCTCGAGCTCGACCCGGCCTGGCTGCCACGAGCGCTCGAGTCGCCGGAGGTCTCAGGCGAGACGGCAGCCGGCATTCCGGTCGCCGCAGGTGCCGGCGATCAGGCGGCCGCGGCACTCGGCGTCGGCGTCGATCGCCCGGGACCCGTTTCGGTGGTGCTCGGCACGTCAGGCGTGGTGTTCGCGGCACTGCCGGCCTTCGCCGCGGATCCGCAGGCGCGCGTGCACGCGTTCTGTCACGCCGTTCCGGGTGCCTGGCACGCGATGGGAGTGATGTTGTCCGCGGCCGGCTCGCTGCGCTGGCTGCGCGACGCTCTCGGGAGCGGGAGCGGGTACGACGACCTGACTGCCGCGGCCGGGCAATGGCCGCCCGGCACGGAGGGACTGACCTTTCTCCCGTACCTCACCGGTGAGCGGACGCCTCACGCCGACCCGCACGCGCGGGCGGCCTTCGCCGGGCTCACGCTCCGCCACGACCGTGGGGCACTCGTCCGCGCCGTCCTCGAGGGTGTCGCCTACGGGCTGCGTGACTCGTTCGAGCTGCTGCGTGAGCTCGGGGTCGACCCGCGTGCCGGCCACGTCTCCGGTGGCGGAGCTCGGAGCGAGCTCTGGGTGCGCATCCTTGCCTCGGTCCTCGGCCTGCCCATCCAGCGCACGGCGGCCGACGAGGGCTCCGCCTATGGAGCGGCCCTACTCGGCGGCGTGGCCGCCGGAGTCTTTCGCGACGTACACGAGGCTGTCGCCACTTGCGTCCGCCTGCTCGACCCGGTCGAGCCGGATCCGCAGTGGAGTGCCGCGTATGAGCGCGGTTACCACCGCTTCCGATTGCTCTATCCGGCCCTTCGACCCTTGGAGGACGTATGACAACGCTCGACGCACCAGTCAAGTGGGGGATCCTCTCGACCGCCAACATCAACCGGAAGGTCATTCCCGGCGCGCACGCCTCGGAGAAGGTCGAGCTCATCGCCGTGGCGAGCCGAGATCTGAAGCGGGCGGAGGAGTACGCGCGCGAGTGGGAGATCGACCGCGCGTACGGGTCGTACGAAGCGCTGCTCGAGGACGCCGAAGTCGAGGCCGTGTACATCTCGCTGCCGAACACGCTGCACTGCGAGTGGTCGATCCGCGCACTCGAAGCGGGAAAGCACGTGCTCTGCGAAAAGCCGATGAGCAGGCACGTCGGCGATGTCGAGGAGGCATTCGATGCCGCAGAGAAGGCGCAGCGAATCCTGATGGAGGCGTTCATGTATCGCCACAACCCTCAGACCAAGCGGCTCCGTCAGCTCGTGGACGAGGGCGCGATCGGCGACCTTCGGCTCGTCCGCTCCTGCTTCAGCTTTTCGCTGTACGACGCGGAGAACATCCGGCTGCGGCCGGAGGTGGAGGGCGGCAGTCTGATGGATGTCGGCTGCTACTGCGTGAGCGGATCCCGTTTGCTCGCCGGTGAGCCCGAGCACGTGTACGGCGAGCAGTTCCTCGGCGAGACCGGCACCGACTGGGTCTTCACCAGCACGATGCGCTTCCCGGGCGATGTCTTCGCGCAATTCGACTGCGGGACGGCTCTGCCGGAGCGTGACGAGCTCGAGGCGATCGGGAGCGACGGCTCGCTCTTCCTCGACGACCCATGGCATTGCGTCGAGCCGGTGATCGAGCTTCGCCGGGACGATGGGGTGGAGCGGATCGTGGTCGAGCCCGCCGACTCGTATCAGCTCGAGCTCGAGAACCTCAGCGACGCCATCCGGGGCACTACCGATCCTCTCCTGGGGCGGGAGGACGCAATTGGTCAGGCGCGCGCCATCGAGGCGCTTTACCGCTCGGCGGCAAGCGGCACGGCGGTTTCCTTGTAACGCATCAGTGCGGCAAGCGTCACGAGGCAAAGCACCGTGAGGCCGATGTATGAGACCGCGTCGGTGGTCGCGGATGCGACAGCGCCGCCGATCGCCGAGCCGCCCGCCTGACCCGGCGCCCACGCGAGGTTGACGAGCGCGAACGCGTAGCCGTACTCGAGCCCGGTCGCCTCGGCGGCGTCGGTCACCAGCGACATGGCCGGCGTCCAGAAGCTTCCGAAGGCAAAGCCCGCGCACACGACGAGGAACGCGAGGAGCAGAGCCTGCCGCGGCCAGGGCAGCAGCAGTGCGACGACGGCTGACGCGGCGAGCGCGCCGCGAAGGGGCGGTAGGCGGCCGTGCCGGTCGGAAAGCCGTCCCAGCACCGGCGCCCAGGCGGCTTCAAAACCCGCCGCGACGAGGTAGGTGCCGCCGACTGCGGCTGCGCCCCAGCCGAGGGCGGAGAGGCGTAACGGAGCGAGGACCGACAGGGTGCCGAAGCAGAGAGCAGGGAGGAGGCAGAGCCAAACGCCGGTCTGGATCGTCCTGTTCCGCCGGATCGCGTTGACGAGCGTCGAGAGAGGCTGGGGCCGTTGCGAGGCCGGTGCCGGCGTCGCGGCGGCGGCGGCGGCAAGGACGAGGGCGAGCCCTGCGACCGCGCCGAATGCCGGCCCGGTCCCGGTGAAGGACGCGACCGCTCCGAGCACGGGCCCGAAGAGCGCTCCCGCGATCGCGGCGCCGAAGGCTGATCCGATCAGCTGGCCGCGCCGGCCGGGCGGCGCGGCGGCGACCAGCCAGCTGAGTGCACCGGTCCACGAGAACGCGCTCGAGACTCCTTGCAGGACGCGCGCCAGGTCCAGCGTCCAGACGGAATCGGCGAGCCCGAAGGCGACCGTGGTGACTGCGAGCAGCGAAAGCCCGATCAGCACGGTGGGCTTGACGCCGAGGCGCGCGGCGGCCATCCCGCCGGGAATCCCGGCCACGAGGGCACCTGCGGGATACATCGCTTGCAGCACGCCGGCACCGGCCTTGCCGAGGTGGAACTCGTGGACGTAGTGCGGAAGCAGCGGTGTCAACGCTGCGAAGAACATGGTGTCGACGAGGACGATCGCCCCGGTCAGTACCAACAGCCTGCGCACAGGCCGAGGCTAACTGCGCACTGCGAGGCTCGGCGCCGACAGCGCTAGCGCCAGTTGGGCTCGCGCTTGTCGAGGAAAGCGCGCAGACCGTCCTGTCCCTCGTCGCCGGCCCGCAGCCGCGCGGCGATCTGCGCCGTCTCCTCGCCTGCAGGCCGTTCGCGAATCAGACCCTTCGCGGCACGCACCGCCTCGGGCCCTGATGTGATGAGTTCCGAGACCACGCGATCCACAGCGGTGTCGAGATCGGCTGCGACTTCCTCGACGAGCCCGATCCGCAGGGCGGTGTCGGCGTCGAACCCTTCGCCCGTGAGGAAGTAGCGCCGCGCATGGGCGCCGATCTTCGGCAGGACGAACGGCGAGATGACGGCGGGAATGATCCCGAGCTTCACCTCGGAAAAGCCGAACACCGCATCCGGCGCGGCGATCGCGACGTCTGCGCACGCGACGAGGCCAGAGCCGCCGCCGAGTGCGTAGCCGTGCACGCGCGCGACGACCGGTGCCGGACAGTTGTCGATCGTCTCGCACATCCGGTAGAGGCGGAGCGCGTCCTCGACGTTCTCCGCGTGGGAGAGATCGACCGCGGACCGCTGCCACTCGACGTCCGCGCCCGCGCAGAAGCTCTGGCCTTCGCCGGCGAGCACGACGGCGCGGGCGTCGCCGACGTCTGCGAATGCTTCGGTCAGCTCGGCGATCAGCGCGGCGTCGAACGCGTTTCGGCGCTCGGGACGCGCGAGCGTGACCCGAAGGATGTGTCGGTCACGTTCGATCTTCAGCCCGGCCACGGCTTCAGCTTAGAGTTGGTCCATGCTGCGAGGAGCACTGGCGGCCGCGCTGACGCCGCTCAGGGATGCCGGCGAGTCCCTCGACGAGGAAGCGATCGCGCCGTACGTGGAGTTCCTCGCCGCGGGTGGGGTGGACGGCGTGCTCGCTCTCGGGACGACCGGCGAGGGTTTCCTTCTCCCGCTGGAGCAGCGCCTCCGGGCGGCTCAGCTCTTCGTGGAGGCGGCGGCTGGACGGCTGCTCGTGGCCGTGCATTGCGGCGCGCAGTCGACGTGGGACACGGTTCAGCTGGCTGCTCATGCCGCCGACATCGGCGCTGACGGCGTCGCCGTGATGGCACCGCCGTACTTCATGCTCGACGAGGCCGAGTTGTTGTCCCACTTCGACGCAGCTGCGCGCGCGTGCGCGCCGACACCGTTCTACGTCTACGAGTTCGCCGCCAGGAGTGGCTATCCAGTTCCCGTTGCCGTCTTGCGGCGACTGCTCGAAGCGGCGCCGAACTTTCGCGGGCTCAAGGTCTCCGACACACCCTGGGAGCGCTTTGCTCCTTACCTGATCGAAGGTCTGGACGTTTTCGTCGGCCCGGAGTCACTACTGGCCCAGGGACTTGCCGCCGGAGCCATCGGTGCCGTGTCGGCGCTCGCCTCGACCTTTCCCGAGCTCGTGGCCGCGGCCGTGCGCGAGCCTGGCAGCACCGACCTCGGACCTGTGCGCGCTGCGCTCGAACGGTTCCCGTTCCAGGCCGCGGCGAAGGTCGTGCTGGCAAGACGCGGCGTGCCGGTCGGGCCGGACGTCCGCCGGCCGCTGCGACTGCTGACGGACGAGGAGCGGAAGGAGCTCGAGCTATGGCTCGAATCGTCGTCGCCGGTGCCGGTTCCGTAGGAGCCTGCATCGCCTACCACCTCGCGCTTCTCGGTGCGCGCGACGTCGTGCTCGCCGAGCGCGCAGAGATCGCGTCCGGTTCCACCGGAAAGGCGATGGGCGGCGTGCGTCAGCAGTTCTCGTCGGTGGCCGAGGTGAGACTCGCGCAGGAATCGATCGGCTTCTTCGAGGAGCTCGGGGCGTCGTGGTTCCAGCAGGTCGGCTATCTCTTTCTCGCGACGACGGAAGACGGCCTCGCCGAGCTCGAGCGGCGACGAGAGTTGCAGGCAGGGCTCGGCGTGCCGGTCGAGCGGGTGGATCCATGGTTCGTGCCCGGACTGGCAGCGGACGACGTGCTCGGTGCCGTGTTCTGCGCCACCGACGGCGTCGCCGATCCCCCGGCGCTCACGCGTGAGATCGTTCGCCGTGCAGCCGGGCTCGGCGTCGAGGTGCTCGAGCACACGGATGCGCGCGAGCTCGAGCGAGATGTGCTCGTCATCGCGGCAGGCGCATATTCCGGCGAGTTCGGCGTGGAGCTGCCGATCCGGCCGCTGGCGCGGCAGCTGCTCGAGACAGAGCCGCTCGACGGTCTGCCCGGCGATCTGCCGATGGTGATCGAGGCGGAGTCCGGATTTCATTTCCGCCGCCGCGATGATTGCCTGCGCATCGCCATGAACGACGCCGAACCACGCTGGGGCTTCGAGGCGACGGTGGACGAGTCAGTGTTCTCCGACAGGCTGGAGCGGCTCGCTCACCGCTATCCGCCGGCGACGGGCACGACCATCGCGCGCGCATGGGCCGGTCTGTACGACATGACCCCCGACGCCCATCCGATCATCGGTCCGCTCGGCGACGGGCTCTATGCGGCCTGCGGCTTCTCCGGGCACGGCTTCATGCAGTCGCCGGCGGTCGGTCGAGCCGTGGCGGAGGAGTTGCTGCGCGGCGAGTCGTCGCTCGACCTCTCGCTTTACCGCCTCGAGCGTTTCAGTGGCGAGGCGGCGTTTCCTGAGACGCTTGTTCTCTAGGCCGCTTCGGCCCGCTACTCGAAGGCGAGCCCCAGCCGCGACAGCTGCTGGTTGACGTAGCTGCCCTCGATCGTCGCTTCGATGTCGAACGTCTCGCCGACGTCCGGATCCTTCCCGATCAACTCGCGCACCCGGGTCGGCAGCTCCTGCTCGGCGGCCTCGGCGGACTCCCACAGGTACACGGCGCCCCAGCGTTCCGTCACTTCATCCGAGATCCAGGCTTTGAAACGCAAGCCCGCCACGTCGCCGAACGCGTCCGCGGACTCGTCGCGGAGATACCGGCGCAGCTCCTGGATCGTCGTCTTCGAATCGGCGAGATTCCAGAGGACGAAGCGCAGGATCACGCCGGCTGCGGCAACTTCGCGATCAGGGCCTTGAGCCTGCGCAGGACATCGGCTTCTTCGTGGCCGAAGTCGTCGAGATACGCGTGCAGTGCGGAATGCAAGAGCGTGAGCTCCTGCTCGGACAGTTCGATCGTGTGCATTGCGCCTCCTAGCCCCACGACGGAGGCTCGTACAGACGGTCGAGAGGTGCGCCGATCGTGACGAACTCGAGACCGTCGGCGCCGGAGATGGGAAGCCGTGTGGCGGCCGGGTCGACGCGAACGAAGCGGCCGGGCTGGAGCTCGACCTCCTGCCCGTCGATGCGCATCGTGCCGCTCCCCTTGACGACGAAGTAGACCTCTTCGTGGTTCGACTCGCCATGGTCGTGCTCTCGTCCCTCCTGGTTCGGCGGGAAGATGAAGTAGTTGAAGCCGAACGCTTTCGCGTCGAGTGCGCGGCGAACCTTCCTGACCATTCCGCCGGGGCCCTCGGCCTCCAGTTCGCCGACATCGGCGACGTCATACGCAGCCACTATTCCTCCTTGTCTCGTTTGTCGAGGCGCTGCGCGAACGCCTGTCGGAGCCGTTCGCCATCGGCCAGCACCTGCCGGTAGCGCGGCCGCCGCGGCGGCAGCTTCACGAGCTTCACGTCGCGAGGCGGCTCGCCGTACGAGTGGTGATATGCCTCGGATTCCCCGAGCTCGCGCAGGCGCTGCTTCGACTTTCTGTTGAACAGCCGCATCACATCCGAAAGACGCCGAACGTCGTCTCGGGAATTGGTGCGTTGAGGGACGAGGAGAGCCCGAGTGCAAGGACGCGCCGCGTGTCCAGCGGGTCGATGATGCCGTCGTCCCAGAGGCGTGCCGTCGAGTAGTAGGGGCTCCCTTCGCGCTCGTACTTCGCCCGGATCTCGTCCGGATCGGTGTCTCCGACCATCGACAGAACGGTGGCGGCCTGCTCGCCGCCCATCACCGAGATGCGCGCGTTCGGCCACATCCACAGCTGGCGCGGCTCGTAGGCGCGGCCGCACATCGCGTAGTTTCCCGCGCCGAACGAACCGCCGACGATCACAGTGAACTTCGGCACCTGCGCATTCGCCACTGCCATGACCAGCTTCGCGCCGTCGCGGGCGATGCCCCCGGCTTCGTATTCCTGCCCGACCATGAAGCCGGTGATGTTCTGCAGGAACACGAGTGGGATGCGCCGCTTCGTCGCGAGCTCGATGAAGTGCGCGCCTTTTTGCGACGACTCGGCGAAGAGGACGCCGTTGTTCGCCAGGATCGCGACCGGATAGCCCTCGATGTGCGCGAAGCCCGTTACGAGCGTCTCGCCGTAGAGCGCCTTGAACTCGTCGAAGCGCGAGCCGTCGACGATGCGGGCGATCAGCTCGCGTGCGTCCGTTTGCTGGCGGAAGTCCTCCGGGATCAGTCCGTAGAGCTCGGAGGGATCGGCTGCCGGCTGCTCCGGCTCGGCGGGGATCCAGGGAGGCTCGGGCTTGCGGCCCTGGAGGTTGCGCACGATCTGGCGGGCCAGCGCGAGGGCATGTTCGTCCGACATGGCGTAGTAGTCGGCGACGCCCGACTGTCTCGTGTGCACATCGGCGCCGCCCAGCTCCTCCGCGGTCACGTCCTGCCCGGTCGCCGCCTTCACGAGCGGCGGACCCCCGATGAAGATCGTGCCGGTGCCGCGCACGATGATCGTCTCGTCCGACATTGCCGGCACGTACGCGCCGCCTGCGGTGCACGATCCCATCACGACGGCAATCTGTGGGATTGCTCGCGCCGACAGCTGCGCCTGGTTGAAGAAGATCCGGCCGAAGTGGTCGCGGTCCGGGAAGACCTCGTCCTGCAGCGGCAGGAAGGCGCCGCCCGAGTCGACGAGGTAGAGGCACGGGAGGCTGTTCTGTGCCGCGACCTCCTGGGCCCGCAGGTGCTTCTTGACGGTGAGAGGAAAGTACGAGCCGCCCTTGACGGTCGCATCGTTGGCGACGATCACGCACTCGCGGCCCTCGACGATTCCGATCCCGGTGACGATTCCCGCCGCGGGTGCCTGGCCGTCGTAGAGATCCCAGGCGGCAAGCGCATTCAGCTCGAGGAAGGCGGCGCCGGGGTCGACCAGGCGGTCGATCCGCTCGCGTGCAGTGAGCTTCCCCCGCGACCGGTGACGCTCGGTCGCCGCTTCCCCTCCACCGCGGGCGATCTCGGCAGTGCGTTCGCGCAACTCGGCGACCAGGCCCTCCATGCGCAGGCGCCTGCGACTGAACTCTTCGGACTCGCGCTCGACCTGCGAGGTGAGGACGGCCATCTGTTTGAGCCTATACAAGAGGCCCGATGCGAAATTCGGCCGGGCCGGATGACGCACCAGACACGGCGCCGGATCAGCACGTTCGCCCGCGGCACGTAGCGCCGCTACGCACCGCGAACGACCGCACTGCCCGGCTTGGTCTGGAGCGCCCTCCGACGACGGCCGAACTTCACACCGGACCTCCCGTGGGGACAGCGAGTGCCGGAAGGTCCAGGGTCTAGGCTCCTGGCCATGATCATCGGCCACCTCGACCTCGACGCCTTCTACGCCGCGGTCGAGGAGCTCGAGGATCCCGGCCTCAAGACCAAGCCCCTCGTCGTCGGCGGCGATCCGCACGGACGGGGTGTCGTTGCGACTGCGAACTACGTTGCGCGCAAGTTCGGCATTCACTCGGCCATGAACTGCGCCGAGGCGCTCAGGCGTTGCCCGCAGACCGTGTTCGTTCGTCCCCGTCATTCCCTTTACCGGGAGTACTCGCAGCACGTGTGGGAGACGGTGCGCGGAGTCGTTCCGACCGTCGAGAGGACCGGGCTCGACGAGGGTTACCTCGACGTCGGCGAGGTCGCACAGACGTTTCTCGAGGCTCGCAAGGTCGCCGAGGCGGTTCAGACCTCGGTCCGGGCCGCGACCAGCCTCACGTGCGCACTCGGCGTCTCCACCTCCAAGGTGGTCGCCAAGATCGCCAGCGACCACCGCAAACCCGGAGGTTTGACGGTCGTCCCGGCGGGCCAGGAGTCGAGCTTCCTGGCGCCGTTCGACGTGCGCCGGCTCCCGGGGGTCGGCCCGAAAGCGGAGGAGCGTCTGATCGCCGCGGGGGTCACGACGATCGGCTCGCTGGCCGCTCTCGGCGACGTCGAGCTCCGCGGCGTGCTTCCTGGCAGCGTCGGGCGTGTCCTGCACGATCGTGCCCGGGGAATCGACCCGCGTGGGCTCGAGCGCCAGACGCAGCGCATCTCCATCAGTGTCGAGAACACGTTCGAGCGCGACCTGACCGACCGCGAGCAGCTGCACGCGGAGTTGCGCAGGATGGCAGACCGTCTTGCGGAGAATCTGCGCGAGACCGGACGAGCAGGGCGCACCGTCTCGACGAAGCTGCGTTACACCGACTTCTCGATCCGCACCCGCTCGACGTCCTTGCGTGTCGGCATCGATGACGCCGTGAAGATCGGAGAGCTTGCGTGCTCGCTCCTCGACCGTGCGCTCGTCGATCGCCCCGGCGCGCTTCGGCTCGTTGGAGTGGGCGTTTCGGGACTGACGAGCCATCAGCAGCTCGCGCTCGTCTGATTCGTACCCTCTTTGCGGGGAAGCGGCCGCGGCCGCGCGGCGGACGCTCTACACTCGGTCGTGGAGACGCACGATGATTCGCTGTGGACCTAGCCCTCGGATCCGGCGTGCGCTCGAAGCCCAACTTGACGACGGTGAGGAGGACGGTTGCCCCGCGTGGATCCCGGCAAGACGCAAGTCGATCCAAAACCGGACAAGCAGCATCCGCCGGGACAGTTCGTCTCCGACGAGCACGAAGCCGACTGCACGAGGTTCCTTCAGGACGTCAAGGAATCCATCCGTCGCCGGTCCGAGCTCGGTCTCGGCCGCGCTCGCTGAGGCGCGCGCAGGATTCAGCTGCGAGTAGCGGCAAGAGGGCAGCGCTGCCTACGACGATCGAGGCGACGACTCGCTCCTTCGAGGAATCCAGGTAGGAGCTGTATTCGAGGTGCGAAATGACGTAGATCCAGCTCAGACCGAGCCACGCAAGCATGGTCCAGACGAGGGCGAAGAGCGGTAGTGCTCGCAGGCCGGTCAACAGAGCGGCGGCGAGCAGCAACGCGAAGATCGGTACGAGAAGACCCCACTGCTGCGGATCGAGCATCTGGCCGCCGAGCGTCCTGAAGGCGATCGGTCCGACTCCAAGCCTCGAGTGCACATGCGCGAAATCGAAGCTGTCCCCGAGGCTGTAGTTGATGTCGCTCAAGTGATGGCTGTGCACGTAGATGCGCCAGGGAAGCAAGAGCAGGACGTCCACTGCGGCCGCCACGGCGAGCAGCCGCCAGCGTGCGTGGGCCACAGCGAGCAAGCCGAGAAAGACCGCGATGACGAAGAGGGAGCCCTCGTTCTTCGTCAGCAGTGCCCCGGCGAAGCAGAAAGTCGCCAGGGCCAGTGCCCAGCGCTCGTTCGTGATCAGCCAGCGGCCTGCTGCAGCAACACCGATGCCGAAGACGAGCGCGAGTGGCACGTCTGCGTAGGCCGTGAGCAGCTGGTCGAACACCGCGGGCACAAGCGCGAGGGCGAAGAGCGAGAGCCAGAGGACGAGTGACGGGACGCGGTCGCGCAGCAGGGCGAACTGGGCGAGCAATGCGGCGACGAGGAAGAGAAGGAACTGCACGTGCAGGAGGCGCGTGTCGAACGCGCCCATCGTGCGAAAGTCGACCGCCTCGAGTGAGGGCAGAAGCAATGGGTAGTCGAGATTGGCAAACCGGTAGGACGTGCCGGCGAACACGACGGGGTCGGCCCACCCGTAGGCGTAGAGCGCATGAGCTTTGAGCGCCCAGATCGCCCACGCGTCGTAACGATTCAGCGGCGCCACCCGGAATGCGCGGCCGTAGTCGACCGTCAAGACGATGAGGGCGACTAGGCCGGCTGCATCGAGCCAGCTCGGCCGGCGCCAGGCCGGGCGTTCGGTTCCGTTGAGGCGCCATGCGCAGGATCCGAGCGAGAGGGCGGCCAGGATTCCGAGCCCGATCCAGCCGAAGCTCACGCGCAAGAGCGCGAGGTGCGCTGAGACGATCCCGACGAGCAAGAGGCCGCACAGGTACGCGAGCCCACACCGGCGGAGGAGCAGTCGCCACGACCGCGCAATGCCGAGGAGTGGCAGCAGGCCGAGGCCGGCCACGAGCATCAGCGCATTCGCGCCGAGCAGCGCGGCCATCCTCATCGGAACCGATAGTGAAAGACGTGGTCCGCCTGCGGCACCTGGATCGCGGGCAGAAAGTAGAAGGCCGCATAGGCCCGAACGACGGCGCCACGAGTGATGAACGGTCCGCGGGCGCCGGACGGCACATCGACCGCGTACTGCTCGCGCGGCCGCAGTTGCGCTCGAAACGCGTCGAACGGGGCAAGATCGAAGCCGAGCCGATCGCCGGCAGCATGGCGTCGCTCGGACGGCGTCAGCTTCGAGTCACGCGCCACCGACTGGGAGAGATGGCGTCGCACATCGTTCCCGCTCAGTAACGCCGACGCGGCGAGGGCCGCGGCGACGACGGCGGCTGCGACGAAGCTCAGCCGAACAGGCGGACGCTCAAAAGGACGCGAATCGCCTTGAAGCCGTCCTTCCATGTGATCTTCTTCCCCTCTGCGTAGGTGCGGCCGTAGTACGCAATCGGAAGCTCGTACACGCGCAACTTCCGCTTGCAGATCTTCGCCGTGATCTCCGGTTCGATGCCGAAGCCGTCCTGGTGGAGATCGAGCGAGCGCAGGATCTCGGTGCGGAACGCCTTGTAGCCCGTCTCCATATCGGAGAGCGTCGTGTTGTAGAGGACGTTCGTCAGCAGGGACAGAAACCGGTTCCCGACGAGATGCCAGAACAGGTACACGCGCTGAGGCTTGCCGCCCGACAGGCGTGAGCCGAACACGACGTCCGCGCTGCCGCGCAGGATCGGCTCGATCAGCGCGGGAACGTCAGTCGGGTCGTACTCGAGGTCGGCGTCCTGGATGACGCAGATGTCACCGTCAGCATGCGGAATCGCTGCACGCACAGCCGCCCCTTTGCCCCGGTTTTCCTGGCGGACGAAGGCGACGTCGTCACGACCGCTCCGCCACTGCTCGACGAGCTCGCCGGTGCCGTCAGTCGAGCCGTCGTCCACCACGACGATCTGTTTCTCCAGGTCGAGGCTCGAGACGCGGTCGAGTAGTTCGACGATGGTCGCCGCTTCGTTGTACGCGGGGACGAGAAATGAGACGCGCACCGGCGGCGCAGCCTACCGCGAAGGAAAAGACGAGACAGGGAAGCCCCTCTGACCGACGTCCCCATCTCGCCATCGACTGGATGCCGGGCGAGCGGCGCTCCTGCGGTGTGCTTAACCGCAGACAGCATCTCGCTTGCTCAGTGATGCAGGGGCGGAGGGACTCGAACCCCCGGCCTACGGTTTTGGAGCGCGTCGGACTTCCGCGTAAGGAGGCGGGTTTGGGGAGGCGCGCGCCAGCGTGCGCGCCAGTCCACGCTAAAATCGGTATCAACCTAAAAACAGAGGGCGAGCGCCGAGGATGACGGCCCCGCCCCGTGGCACCGAAGGAGGTACCTTCGATGCAATCGAAGGATATGCCGACCGGGATCCGGCTCCGGCACGCTAGGAACTGCGCTGCCGTGACCGGCGACGGCTGTAACTGCAAGCCCGCCTACGAGGCGTTCGCGTACGACCGGCGAGCTCGGCGGAAGCTCCGCCGGACGTTTGTGGGTAAGGGCGCTCTCGCTGCGGCGAAGAAGTGGCGCAACGAGGCGGTCGTGGACATCCGCAGGAAGAAGCTCACTGCACCGACCAGGCTGACCCTGCGGGCCGCGTGGGATGCGTGGTACGCGGGTGCGACGGCTGACCCGCCGACCGTCGTCCAGAAAGGCGGGGCGCGGTACAAGCCGTCGACGCTGAGGGGTTACCGGTCGAGCATGGAGGACTATGTCCTCGACGATCTGGGGGCTCTGCGCCTTTCGGACGTAGATCGTGCGCCGGCCGTCGGCGGAGTGGGTGCAGCGGTGGGAGCGATCGCAGCTTGGCGGGCCGCACGTTCGAGCGGGGTTTGCTTTTCAGCGCAAGGGTTGTAAGGATCGCCACATGCGGCGTCTCCTCTTGTTGGTCGGGATCGGTACTTGCT
>DAITAW010000160.1:0-4605 GCA_036824055.1 Gaiellaceae bacterium
TGTGCGGCGACCTCGTCGCGAAGGCGATTCTCGGCGACGAGCATCCGCTTCTCGACCTGTTCACGCCTGCGAGACTCATGCATGCGGCCTGAGCATCGAACTGCCGCGGACTGATCAGATGATGTTGTGCTCCGGTCGCGGGCTGGCCGTCGCGAATCGCTCGACCGCGAGCGGCGCGACATCGACGAACGGCGTGCGTTCGAGCACCAGGTCGCGCACGATCTCGCCGACCGCGGGGCCCTGCAGGAAGCCGTGGCCGGAGAATCCGGTCGCATAGAAGAAGCGCGAGATGCCGTGCCACTCGCCGATCAGTGCGTTGTGATCGGGCGTCGCCTCGTAGAAGCCCGACCAGCCGCCGGCGATCCCGGCGTTACAGAGCGCCGGCGCGCGTCGCTCCGCGACACCGAAGACCTTCTCGAGCCACTCCGGGTCGCGTGGCGCATCGAAGCCTGGCGGCTGGGCGGGATCGGCCATCCCGAACAACAGCCCCTCGCCCTCCCCGTGGAAGTAGAAGCTCGTCGTGAAGTCGATCGTCAACGGTGGCTTTCCGGCATCCGGTAGCGACTCCGTGAAGGCGACCTCGCGCAGGTACGGAACCACGGGGAGAGCGAGCCCGACCATCGCGCCGACCGCGGGCGACCAGACGCCCGCGGCGCAGACCACCGTGGAGCACTCGACGCGCCCGGCGCTTGTCTGCACGGCGCGGATCTCGCCATCCTCGACCTCGATCGCGGTCAGGTCGCAGCCGGTCGCGATCACGGCGCCGTGCGCGCGGGCTCCCGCGGCGTACCCCTGAACGACGGCCTCCGGGGTCGCGTGGCCGTCGATCGGGCAGAACGTTGCGGCAATCACTCCGTCGACGCCGGCGAGCGGAGAGAGCCGCTTCGCCTCGGCCGGGTCAACGAGGCGGCTCGGCACACCGCGCTCGTTCTGCAGCGCAACGCTCCGCTCGAAGACACGGACGTCCTCCTCGCGATCGAGCAGGAAGAGATATCCGACCTTGTGCAGGTCGATCTCCGCGCCGGGGCGTCGGCCGAAGCGGTCGAACGCCTCGAGGCTGCGCAGCGCGAGCGCGATGTTGAGCTCGTCGGAGAACTGTGCGCGCACGCCTCCTGCAGCGCGGCTCGTGGAGCCGGACGCCAACGCGTCCCGCTCGACGAGCAGGACGTCACAGCCGGCTTCTGCGAGATGGAAGGCGATGCTCGTCCCCATCACGCCGCCGCCCACGACCACCACCTCTATCCGCGTGGGAAGCGTCACTCAGCGGCCCGTCGCCGGCAGCTGCTCGAACTGCGCCGTGAAATGACGCAGCGACTTCGGCTCCCACGTGATTCGGAGCCCACGCAGGCCGTTGGCACGCTCGGCGACCTGGGCTCCGATCTCGATGACGTAATCGATGTGACTCTGCGTGTAGGTGCGGCGTGGCACCGCGAGTCGCACGAGATCCATTGCCGCGGGCACCTCGCTCCCGTCGGGCTGCCTCCCGAACATGACGGTGCCGATCTCGCAGCCGCGGATCCCGCCGGCGCGATAGAGAGCCACGGCGAGCGCCTGTCCCGGATACTCGAGCGGCGGGATGTGCGGCAGCAAGGCTCGAGCGTCGAGGTAGACGGCGTGCCCGCCAGCCGGTTGCAGGACCGGGAGACCGGCGCGTTGCAGCCCCTGAGTGAGGTAGGCCGTCGAACGGATGCGGTAGCGGAGGTAGTCGTGATCGACCGCTTCCTTGAGCCCCTGGGCGATTGCCTCGAGGTCGCGTCCGGCGAGGCCGCCGTAGGTCGGGAATCCTTCGGTGAGGATCTCGAGGTTGCGGCAGCTGTCTGCCAGCTCATCGTCGTTCAACGCCAGCCAGCCGCCGATGTTCGCGAGGGGGTCCTTCTTCGCGCTCATCGTCATCCCGTCGGCAAGCGAAGCCATCTCACGGACGATGTCGGCGACCGCAGTCTCGCCGTAGCCGGGCTCGCGTTCATGGATGAACCAGGCGTTCTCGGCGAAGCGGCAGGCATCGAGGACGAGTGGCACCTTGTAGCGGTCGCAGATCGCTCGAACGCCACGGAGGTTCTCGAGCGAGACCGGCTGGCCGCCGCCGGTGTTGTTCGTGATCGTCACGAGGACGGCCGGCACCGCGTCGGCGCCTCGCTCGGCGATCAGCGCGTCGAGCGCTTTCAGGTTCATGTTGCCCTTGAACGGATGCAGCGACGCGGGGTCGCGACCCTCGGGGATCACCAGATCGACCGCCTCCGCGCCCGAGTGCTCGATGTTCGCGCGCGTCGTGTCGAAGTGCGTGTTGTTCGGAAACACCTTGCCAGGCCCGCCGAGCACGGAGAACAGGATGTGTTCGGCGGCGCGGCCCTGGTGTGTGGGGATCACGTGCTTGAACGGGAACAGCTCCTGCACCGCGTCGCGGAATACTGTCCACGACGGCGAGCCCGCGTAGCTCTCGTCGCCGTGCTGCACGGCGGCCCATTGATCCCGCGACATCGCTCCCGTGCCCGAATCCGTCAAGAGGTCGATCAGCACGTCCCGGGCCTCTACTTTGAAGAGGTTCAGGCCCGCTGCCTCGATCGCCACGTCTCGCTCTGCCGCGGTCGTGATCCGAAGCGGTTCGACGGAGTGGATCCGGAACGGCTCGAAGATCGTTCTCGGCGTGGCCATGGGACAAGGATCCACTATGCGGGCTTGCTGCGGATCGGTAGAAAGTCCGGAGGGTCAGCGGTGAGGGGCGGGTCTTCCCTGACGGCGGGGTGCGTGCGACGGCGGCTGACGAGCGGCTCAGCAACGCCCGAGACGCAACGGAGCTTGCGGGCGGCGTCTGGCGCACTCGTGAGAAGTTCTCCGCGTCGGCACGTCCGCGAAATAGACGTCGTAGACAATCGGGGTGATCGGCGTACGACCGTTGTCGCCGCCTGCCTTGCTCCCCTGTCCCACGTTGACGGTTCTTGGGTTAGGACGCCGGGCAGGGCGAAGCGTGTCGTCTTGGCGGGCAGATCGACGGTGTCGATCTTCGTGCTCGTCATTGCGGCTAGCCTCGGGTCGGTGTCGATGCGTGGCCGGCTGGGGACGAAGTCGCTGCTGCTGATCGGCGGCGGTCGGGCGGTTGGTGGGCCGATTGCGCTTGGTCTGCTTGCGACGTTCTTCGCCGTCGCGCTGTTCGGCTTCGCGGCGGCGTCGATTGTGTTGCTGGTTGCAGCTCCGGATCTCGCGGCGCGCGATGCCGTGGGACTTCGCCCGGTGCTGGCGGTTCACCTGCTTGCTCTCGGGTTCCTGCCGTTTGCGGTCACGGGTGCGTCGCTGCACTTGCTGCCTGTGATGCTGCGCAACGATGTCGCGCATCCGCGCAGGCTGCGGTTCGCTCTACTGCTTCTTCTTGGCGGGTTTCTCGTTGCCCCCGGGATCGCCTGGGCTCTACCTGGTTTGCTTTGGCCGGGAGCGATGCTGCTGACAGCTGGGCTCGGAATCGTGTTGGTCGAGCTGCTCGGTCTCGTGCGCAACGCTCCGGCTGGGCGGGCGCTTGTCGCCAGCCGTACGGGTGTGACGTTGTCCTGTTTGAACGTCGTCAGTGCCCTGGCGCTGGGCGCGCTCGTGTTCTCGCGCGGCGATGCTCCGGTCGCCGGTGTCACCCATGACCGTTGGTTGCTCGTGCATCTGCACGTCGCGGCGCTTGGCTGGCTGGCAATGCTGATCATGACGGTCGGTCGGACGCTCGGGCCAATGCTCGCCGTGGCACCGACTGCGCCGGTTCGCCGCTGGCCGCTGGCCGAACTTGCGCTCGCGATCGGCGTCTGGACGCTGGTTACCGGAATAGCTGTCTCCTCGAACACAGTGGCGCTCGCAGGTGGCACGATCGTCGCGGTCACGTTGGCGTCGTTCGCTCGGATCATGGTCGGTGTCGCGCGCGGACGGCGTATTCCGATCGAGGCGCCGCTCGTGCATCTGCTCGCCGGAGTGCTGTTCCTGGGGCAGGCGGCCGTGCTCGGAGCGGCGATGCTGCTCGGCGTCGTTTCGGTACGACGCGCGGTTGTCGCGTACGTGATCTTCCTGTTGCTCGGTTGGGCGGCCGGTGTGACGCTTGGCCACCTCGGCAAGTTGCTTTCCTTGTCGCTCTGGGTTTGGTGGCCGCCCGGGCCGCGACCGAAACAGGATGCGCTCTACCCCCGCTCGGTCTGGTTGGTCGAGGCAGCCCTATTCGCGGTCGGCGTCGAGCTGCTTGCGATCGGCTCGCTCGCCGGGGCGGTTCAGGTCGTGCGGGCGGGCGGAGTTCTCCTCGTCTGCGCCGCGGTGCTCGCAGCCGTCGGGACCGGAAAGACATGGCTGCGGCGCCCACCCGCGGGTGCCACGAACTGATGGCGGCCGACTGCGGGAACGCCTCTACGCACGTTTCGACAGCGCGGCCGCTACGAGCCGCACCCGGACGCTAGACCGGTCTGGATCCGCTCACCCGCTTCACCGGATCGCCGGTGTGGTTTGGCTGAGCCGCGTGGGCACGTACTGCGTAGTTGCCCGAAAGCGCTCGGCGGTCGAGTACCGACGCACGGAAGTGCGAGTGTGGCGATGCTCAGCAGATGCTGGATCAGCGGCGGCCGGAACCCGCCCGCTATGCCGTTTTCT
>DAITAW010000046.1:0-6141 GCA_036824055.1 Gaiellaceae bacterium
GGGGGTCATCTTCCGCGTTCCTCTCCAGCTCGTGCTGGCGACGCGAGTTGCGGCGTTGTGCCCTGCCTGCACAGGGCAACTCCGCCGCGTAGCGGTCACGACCTCGAGCGTGATCCTGTCGCCTGTCCAGCACCTGGGCTACAGCAGCGAGTACGTCCGGCGACCAGTTCGGCGTCTCGCATCGGCCCTGTCGGGCCACCTGGCTTTGGAGCACCTCTCGGGCGAAGCCAGGCCATTCGATTGAAATCCTCCGCGGGTTCGATTCCCGCCGCCTCCATCGGCGGGCTCTTACCTGCGCACTCCGCGGCGGCGTTCGCCGCCGCTGCGCCGCGTCTCCTTGCCGTTGACTTCGTCGCTTTGATGCTCGTCAGCGCAGCTCAGCGAGGCGCTGCGCGACGGCATCCGCATGCGGTAGACGTGCCTCCGCGCCCTCGCGCATGAGCGCAAGAACGGGTACTGGGATCGCCTCCCCTGGGCCTAGCCGGAGGGCTGAGAGGCGGTCGAGTCTCGGACTCGACCGCCCTCCCAACGCTTGCTCAAGGGATGCTTAGTCCGAGCGAGCTTGCGGTGCCGAAAATGAAGTTCTGTGCGGAGGCCGTGTCTAGACGAGTGTCGTAGCCGACACCTGCGCACTGTCCGTTTGTGCCGAACGTCGTCTCGGCGATCATCGTGTTCGTCCCGGCGAGGAACAAAGGACCACCCGAATCGCCGAAGCACTGACCCCCTTGGTTCTGCGCTGTGTTGCCCGAGATCTTGACGAACTCACCCTGCTGTCCTTTGCCGACGCTCAGCAGGTTCGCAGTCGTCTTCATCCGCGTGAAGAAGGCATCGGGCTGCCTCTTGCAGTTTGGATTGCACGGATCCGGCTTCCCGAAGTGCTGGACGCCGTAGCCGCTGAGGTCGAGCAAAGTGCCCGTGCCAAGCGTCTCGTCGAATGCGAGCGGCGGCAGGACCCCAAGACCACGGTTCTGGGCCGTGTCGAGGACGATGATCGCCTCGTCGTTGGTGTCGAAGCCGGGCAGGCCTTTGTTGCAGCTGATGCACCAGGCAGGATTGGAGTAGTACGTGCCCATCCAGAACGTGGGCGCGGGCTGCGTGAAGAACCCTTGCTGGTCGAAGGTCACCTCGACCCGCGGATGGCCGCCCGTGTCGGTCCCGAACAGTGATGTGCTGTCGGAGAAGCAATGGGCTGCGGTGACCATGATCCGCGGACTGATCAGCGTCGCGGTGCAGACGAAGACACCGTTGTCCGCCATACCCACGTACGTGTGTGTGGTGTCAGGTGTGCCGCCGATGATCGCCCCGGCCGAGCCGCTGAACGAGAAAACCACCGTGAGGCTGGCGGCAACCAAAAGGATGAATCGAAGACGCATGAATCTCCCCCAGTCGATATTAGATCCTGTACCGACCCATGATGCCACGGCTCGGGAAGCCCCGGCGCGAAAAGTCTGAGGCACATGCAGCCTCGTGTCCGGTTAGGTTGCGTACTCCTCGAACTGGGGCAGGTCGTCGGTGATCTCGAACCACGGTGCTTTCGAGCCGACGAAGATGTGCTCCGTCGGCCGCATGCTGGGAACGTCGACGAGCGATCCCAGCGCGATGTGCACGTAGCCGCCCTCTCGTACCACGGAGAAGAGCAAGGAACCACACGCCCGGCACCGCGTGTTGTTCAGGTCTTCCTCGCCGAAGATGAGAAGGCTGTCCTGACCCTCCGTGAGCTCGAGCTTGTCTCGCCCGATGCCGGCGAACGCCTTGAACGCAGAACCGGTGGCCGCGCGACACTGCGAGCAGTGACAGTTCGCGGCGTACAGGAACGCATCCGCAACCGTGTAGCGGACGGTGCCGCATTCACACCTTCCCCGGAGCACGCGTTCGTTCCCGCTGTCTTCGGACGACATCGTTAGCTCACCGCGAACTGTGCGAGTACGGCGTCCATCGTCTCCATGATCGAGACAGTCTCGTCCAAAGGCATCAGCGGGCTCTCGAGGAGGCCTTCGCGCAGGCAACGGGCGACCTCCTCGGCCTCGTACCAGAGACCACGGCCCTCGTCCGGCGCTTCGAAGTAGGTCGGGTCTCCCGCTCGCGTGATGAGAGTGAAGGAGGTCGGCGCATAGAAGTCGCCCTCTATCTCGATGCGCGCCTCGGTGCCGACGATCGCTCCGCGTGTTGGGCTCTTGGCCGAAGATGTGCACGTCAAGATCGCCTGTGCGCCGCTCGCGTATCCGAACAACATCGAGGTTTGGCCGTCGACACCTGTGAAGGCGGGGTCGATGAGACTCACGATCCGGTCCGGCGTGCCCAGCACCATCGACGCGAAGGAGACCGGGTAGACGCCCAGATCCAGCAGCGCGCCTCCTCCAAGCTCAGGAGCGAAGAGTCGAAATCCGGGGTCGCGCGCAAACCACTGCCCATGGTCGGCGGTGACCGTGACGATCTCGCCCAATGCACCTTCGGCGAGCAGACGGCGGATCTCTGCGAAGTGGGGAAGACACCGCGTCCACATCGCCTCCATCAGGAACAGCCCCTCCGCACGCGCGGTGGCTACGAGATCTCGTGCCTCGGCTGCGTTCATGGTGAATGCCTTTTCGACGAGCACCGGCTTGCCGGCACGCAGCGCAAGGAGCGCGTTGGCATGGTGCATGGGGTGCGGCGTCGCGATGTAGACCACATCGACGTCGGGGTCGGCGACCAACTCCACGTAGCTTGCGTGCCGATTGGGAATGTCGAACGCATCGGCGAATCGGTTCGCTGAGTCCAGATGGCGAGAGCCGACTGCGACTGCGCGACCCGAGTCGGTGAACGGTAGGTCAGCGGCGAAGGTCTCGGCGATTCCGCCGGTTCCGATCAGTCCCCACCGCAATGGTTCGGCCACCGGTTCGAGGATAACTTCTCCCCAATCTTGGCCGACGTACGACGGTTGTCGAAGCTTTGGGGCTCTCGGCCGGACGGAGGTCCAGTCCTTCGTGCATGCCCATCAGCTGAGCCTGCGCCTGCGTGCGAGTGCAAGCTCCAGCGCACCCGTCAGCTCGACGAGCACGAACGGCTTGAGCAGATATGCGACGGGTTGCAGGGCTCGCGTCTCCAAGAGGCTCCGCTCATAGATGCTGGCGCAGATGATCGGAGCGTCGGGGTAGTCG
This sequence comes from Gaiellaceae bacterium, assembly GCA_036824055.1. GTDB lineage: Bacteria > Actinomycetota > Thermoleophilia > Gaiellales > Gaiellaceae > 3-1-20CM-4-69-9. Next base: position 3,138 of record DAITAW010000046.1, read on the forward strand.
TGATGGAACTGCAGGGCCAGCTCAAAGGAGTCGGGATCGGACGGCTCGACGAGGATGACGTCGGGCTCTCCCGGAGAGACGCCGTCGAAGAAGACCGGCTCGTGACCCAACCCTCGGACCACAGCCGCGTAGAGCCGCCGAATGTCCGCGTGGGGTTCGATGATCAGGAAACGAGCCATGAGCACGTTGTCGCTGACCGCTGGATGTTTTCCGGGGCCGCCTTCGTATGAGGAGCGGATGACACACGCCGAGGCGTGCCGCCCTCGCGCTCCCCGGCTTACCGGGCAGATCTAGCCGCGACGGGGGAACGTGATCGTGGCTACCGCCACCCGCACGATCGATCTGCCCTTGAGGCGCATCTGCGCTCTCCAGGGGCCCCGCGGGAGTTGTTTGTCGAACCGCACCGTCACCGACTTGGAGCTGCCGGGTGCGAGAGGAAGTGCCAGCGTGACCGGAAACGGCCCGGCGCGAACTCCGCCGGGGCCGTTGGAAAGCGTCAGGTTGCCGCTGATGGCGATCGTGCGCGGGCCACTGTTGTGGATTCTCGCGACGACGAGCGGTTGCCCGGACGCCGACCGTTTCGCGCTGAGCTTGCCGATGACGAAGTTCGACGGAGGCGCGCCGCCGGGCCCAATCGACACGTACATGCGGATGCCGACGCGGTTTGCGAGCTTCACGCCGCCCGATCCGGACGTCGAGACCTCGGCCCAGACGACGGCGTACCGCTCGCCGGACGAAGCGTTATTCGGAACGCGGATGGTCACCGTTTCGAATGCCCTCGCACCAGCTTGCAAGCGAACGACGTCTCGGCTCACCGACGTCCAGCTGGAGAGGTCGTTCTTACTGTGACTGGGGCCGAATACGAAGTCGCCCTGATGCAGGCCGGCAGCGGCCGAGTAGATCGCGACAGAAGCCGTTGAGCTGGTGCCGTTGCTGACTTCGATCCGGCGCTGGATGCTTTTGCCGGGCGCAAGTCGGTTGACGATGTACGACAGAGCGAGCGGATCCTTGCGCGCCGCATCCGGCGGGACATCGACGATCCGAATCCCGATGCCGCCCGGGCCTGGGGTGTTCTGTGACACCGTGGCGAGCGCGCTGGAGGCCGGGATGATGATCCCGGCTAGCAGCGAAAGGACGATCAGGCGGCCGTGCACGATTCAGTTCGCCTCCGCCTAAGCGACCGAGTGGGTGATCGTGGCGCCGTACACGCCCGGAGCGAAGTTCCCCGGGATGAGCACCGAGATGGTCGGGTTCCAACTCGCGGAGCTGATGCCGGTGCTCGTGCCGGTCACGACCGTCGTGACTCCTGTGAGGTTCGATGCAGCAACCCCAGTCGCAACCACGCCTGCGGACAACGTGATCGTGCCCGCCGCGTAGCTGACGTTGCTCGCCGGGTCGGCGGGGCCGGCCGGGGGAGTAAACGCAGTCGAAATCACCGAAACCGTCCAGGTCGTCGCGCCGCCGCGCTGGTCGGAGACCGTTACGACACCGAGTGGGCCGGACATGGTGCTCGACGTGACCGAGGAAACCTGTGATCCGAGCGAGACGCTGGCGGTCGGTGTGCTGATGGACAGGATACCCGCGTCCAGCGTGAAGTTGGTGGGGGTCGCCGAGCCGGCCGGGAGCGCCGTCAGGCCCGCGAGGGCGGCAAAGGTGCTGGCGACGAGCAGGAGCTTCCGCATTTGAGTGGACCTCTCGTTTCGGGGATGAGAGCGAGCCCACGGAGGAGCCGCACTTGTGTGATCGGTTACGGACCGCTGGTGCGGGTGGGCCGAGCGGCCTACCCGCTTTGAACCTTCCTGTCCTCCGAAACGGGGGATGCTCGAGCCCGCCGTGTTTCAATGTTTCCAGACGGCGCTTCTCGCTTCTGTGCGGCTACCAGCTGGACGTGTTCGACCGCGACTCACAAACCGCGACACTCCCGGGTGTCTGCCGAAGTCACACGCATGTGTTGCCCGCGTCGGACTCGACGCGTCTCACCGTCGCGGTCGACCACGCACTCTCGCACCCTCGCCGACCGCCTGAGCAGCCGGTCAGCGTTCGGCCCGTACGTCGGCGTCCGGCGGCTTCAGCAAGCTATTCTGCACCCAGCGACAGAGAGGAAGGGCTGCATTGGGCTCCAAGCGACAGACGACGATGGCCAAGTTGACACGCGAGCGCAAGGTGAAGGAAAAGCGCGAGCTGAAGGAAGAGAAAAAGGCAGCGGCTGCCGCCGCGAAGGCCGCCGGCACTTACTCATACGACGGTGAGCCGGTCGAGGCGCCGGTGCTGAACACGTCGGACTCGACTGACGAAGAGCCCGCCGCCGACCCGGTAATCGCCGCGTCCGGCGACGATCGCTAATGCTCGGCGGTCAGGGAGAGCCAGACGTCGGTACCACCGCCGGGCGCGTTCGCAGCGCCTGCGCTTCCATCGTGGGCCTCGGCGATCGTCTCGACGATCGCCAGCCCGAGACCGCTGCCGTCCGCCGTCGTCTTCTGCCCGCGGCTGAAGCGTTCGAATGCATGGTGGAGGAAATCGGGCGGGAAACCCGTGCCCTCGTCGAACACATGCAGCTCTGCAGAGCCGTTGCGCTGTTCGGCCGCGAGGGTCACGTGGCCTGCGCCGTGAGTGAAAGCATTGTCGACCATGTTCGCGAGCGCCTGCTCGAGAAGCGAACGGTCGGCTGAGACGACGAGCGGATCGTCGTCCCCGGTCACCGACAGCTCTCGGCGCTCCGACTGCGCACGAGATTTGAAGCGTCCTGCGACCGTCTCGAGGATGTCGGCGACGTCGACCGGTTCGCGCCGCAGCGGCACGCGGCCCTGCTCTGCGCGGGCCAGCAACAGCAGGTCGTCGGCGATCCGAGACAGCCGCTCCGTGTCCTCGGCTGCGCCACGAATCGCCGCCTCGAGCTCTTCGGTCGACCGCGACCGCCTGAGCGCAAGCTCGAGCTCCGTCTTCAGCAGTGCGAGTGGTGTTCTCAGCTCATGGCTGGCATCGGCGACGAAGCGCCGCTCGCGCG
>DAITAW010000046.1:6151-19173 GCA_036824055.1 Gaiellaceae bacterium
GCCGTCGCCGATGCGCGACAGCATCTGATTCAGGGTTTCTCCGAGGCGTGACACTTCGTCTCCGCTGGGCGGGACCGGGAGCCGATCGTCGAGTGACGATGCCGAAATGTCCGCCGCGCGTCTCCGCATCGCCTCGATCGGGCGTAGCGAAGCACCGGCGAGCCCGTAGCCCAGGAGTGAGGCAAGAATCAGCGCGAGGGGGCCGCCGATCAGGAACCCGTTGCGGAGGCCGCGGAGCGTCTCTGCCTTGTTCTCCCGGGTCGCGCCGACGATCAGGATCAGCCGGGTGTGCCCACGCTGCACCGGCACTGCGAGCATCCGCGCCGGTTCGTCGAGCCCAGGAGCAGTCGTCCGGTTGAGGAAGACGGGGCCGCGCAGCGCACGGGTGAGATCCGAAGGAGGCAGCAGCCGCTTGCCTCCGGTGAAGGTCGTCGAATCGAGGACAGAGCCCTTCGCGCTCAAGAGCTCGGCAAACGACTCACCATGTTCGACGAGCGCGCCCTGGGTCGATTCGAGCGCGTCCGCCCGGCTCACGAGCGCGGAGACGTCTTGCGCGCGCGTGCGGAGCTGGAGGTCGAGAGCCCGGTCGAGGTTGTGCGACACGCGGAAGTAGACGAGCCAGCCCGCAAGCAGGAGCACGACGGCCATCGCGAGCGCGAAGACGAGTGTCAGCCTCAGCCTGATCGGCAGGCGGTTCACTCGGTGTCATCCTTCTGTAGCCGGTAGCCGAGGCCGCGGACGGTCTGGATGGATTCGGTTCCGAACGGCCGGTCCACCTTCTCGCGCAGATAGCGCACGTAGACGTCGACGACGTTCGAGCGATTCTCATAGGCGAAGTCCCACGCGTGCTCGAGGAGCTGGAGCCGGGACAGGACGTGTCCCGGGCGACGCATGAACGCCTCGAGCAGGGCGAACTCCTTGGGGGAGAGGCTGATCTCGGTCTGATCGCGCCACGCTCGTCGCGCGGCTGGATCGAGGCGGAGGGTCCCGACGGCCAGCTCCGTCGGCCGCTCTCCGCCGCCGCGCCTGACGAGCGCGCGCAGTCGAGCCAGAAGCTCGGCGAAAGAGAAGGGCTTGGTCAGATAGTCGTCGGCGCCGACGTCGAGGCCGGCGACGCGGTCCTCGACACCGTCACGCGCAGTCAGCATGAGCACGGGCGCCCAGACTCCCGCATTCCGAAGCTGGCGGCAGGTCTCGAACCCGCTCAGGCCCGGAAGCATGACGTCGAGCACGATCGCCTCGTAGGCATGGGATTGCGCCATCCAGATCGCGTCCTCGCCTGTCGTGGCGACGTCGGCCGCATGTCCCTCCTCGACCATGCCGCGGCGCAGGAGGCTGGCCATCTTCAGCTCGTCCTCGACGATCAAGACACGCATTCGACTCAGTGTGCCAATCCGCCATGAGAGTCGGATGAGAAGACGGACCCCTGAGCTCTCACCTGACGCTCATACGACCGGCCATTAGGCTGCGCGCATCAGCAGGCTGCTTTTCACCGGCCTCACCGCTGCTGCATTGCTGGCTGCTTCCGGGTGTGGCGGATCCCACAAATCGTCCGCTCCGCCGGGCGGCTACTCCGTGTCGTCCTCGACACCGACCACGACGACAACCGCGACGAGTGTCGATCCGCTCGCGGGCGCGGCAACGACGCCCGTGGTCGCAGCCGCAACGGGCAGCGAGACCGCGCTCCTGAACCGCATCGCCGTCGGCCGGCACGAGGGCTACGACCGTGTCGTCTTCCAGTTCCAGAACGGGCTGCCCGGCTATCGCGTCGAGTACGTGCAGCCGCCGCTGAAGGAAGACGGATCCGGGAAGCCGGTGAGCGTGCAGGGCAATGCGGTCGTGGTCGTTCGCATGGAGCCTGCCTCCGGCTTCGACCTGAACACCGGCGAGGGCGTGATGGTCTACAAGGGCCCGAGGCGAATCGACGGCTCGGCTGCGGGCACAGCGGTCGTCCAGGAGCTGGTGCGGACAGGCGACTTCGAGGCAGTGCTCAGCTGGGCGATCGGGCTCTCGGACAAAGTTGCCTTTCGTATCCAGACGGCTCAGTCGCCCGCCCGGCTGATCGTCGATTTCCGCAACCACTAGCGCCTCCCTATTGATCGGGGGCGTCCGGCACGAGAGAATCCGCCGACTCCAACTAGGAGGCGGAACTGTGGCCGATTATTCGGCGCACGAGAAGGACAGGCGCATGCTCCACGCCCTCGGCTACGCCCAGGAGCTGCGGCGAGGGATGAGCGGCTTCTCGAACTTCGCGATCTCGTTCACGATCATCTCGATCCTGTCGGGGACGCTCACGCTCTACTCGACGGGCATCAACTACGGGGGACCGGTCGAGGAGGCGTGGGGCTGGCCGATCGTCTCGGTCTTCGTGGTCATCGTCGGGCTCGGGATGGCCGAGATCGCGTCGAAGTATCCGACCGCGGGCGGTCTGTACTACTGGGCTTCGAAGATGGGAGGGCCGGCCTGGGGCTGGTTCACTGGCTGGTTCAACCTGATCGGCCAGATCGCGATCACCGCCGGCATCGACTACGGCGCCGCGATCTTCACCGACGCATTGCTGAACCTGCTTTGGCCGGGAACGTTCCACTCCTCGCCGCACGAGGTCATCTACGTGTACGCCTGCATCCTCGGGCTGCACGCGTTGATGAACATCTTCAGCGTCAGGCTGGTCGCCTTGCTGAACGACATCTCGGTGTGGTGGCACGTCTTCTCCGTGCTGATCATCGTCGGCTTCCTGGCATTCAAGCCCGACCATCACCAGTCGGTGGGGACGGTCTTCTCGAAGACGATCAACAACAGCGGCTTCTCGCATCAGTGGCTCTGGTTCGTGCTGTTGCTCGGGCTCCTGCAGGCGCAGTACACGTTCACCGGCTACGACGCGTCTGCACACATGAGCGAGGAGACGCAAGATGCGGGACGAGCTGCAGCGCGAGGTGTGGTCATGTCGATCGTCGTCTCGGCGGTCTTCGGCTACATCCTGGCTCTCGGCGTCACGTTCGCGATCCAGAGCTTCCAGTCCACGACGGGGGCGGGCCTCTTCGCCGTGAAGCAGGTCTTCCTCGATGGACTCGGGTTGAGGGCGGCGGAGTTCTTGCTGTTTGTCATCGTCGGTGCGCAGCTCTACTGCGGGATGTCCTCGATCACCTCTGCCTCGCGGATGCTTGTACGCGTTCTCACGGGACGGTGCGACCCCGGGTCACCGGATCTGGCGGCGGCTGAACACGGCGCGGGTGCCGTACATGGCGGTCATCGCCATCGCGGTGCTGGCGTTTCTCTGCGCGTTCCCGGCGTTCTTCTCGAAGGGCATCGGCGTCGGCGCCGGGTACATCGCGTACGCGGCGGTGACGTCGATCGCGACGATCGGGCTCTACATCGCCTACGCGCTGCCGATCTTTCTTCGGCTTCGGCTGGGCGACGCGTGGGAGCCGGGCGAGTGGAATCTCGGCCGCTGGTACAAGCTGATCGGCTGGACGGCTGTCATCTGGGTTGCCTTCATCTCGGTGCTGTTCATCATGCCGATCACCCCGACGGGAATCCCGTTCAAAACCGGGTTCACGTGGTTGAGCGTGAACTACGCGCCGATTGCCGTCATCGGGACGATGCTCCTCGTGGGCGGCTGGTGGTTCGTGTCGGCAAACAAGTGGTTCAAGGGCCCGATCGTGCAGGGTTCCGAGGAAGAGCTCGCACGGATCGAGCAGAGGGTCGGCGAGCGGACCGGTCCGCCTGTGACCACACCCGCGGCGTAGGATCGATTGGAGTGGGAGGGAGCCGGGTCGAGCCGGCTCCTTCCGTTCTTCGCCGATGCTGACGCTCAACGACCTGAAACGCGATGTCGAAGGCGGGTCGATCGACACCGTCGTCGTCGCCTTCACCGACATGCAGGGCCGCCTGCTCGGCAAGCGCGTCCATGCGCAGTACTTCCTCGACGAGCACATCGCAGACCACGGTGTCGAGGGCTGCAACTACCTGCTGGCGCTGGACATGGAGATGGATCCGGTCCCCGGCTACTCGATCGCGAGCTGGGAGCAGGGGTACGGCGACTTCGCCATGCGCCCCGACCTCGACACGTTGCGTCGCATTCCCTGGCTCGAGGGGACGGCGCTCGTTCTCTGCGACGTGACGTGGAACGACGGTTCGCCCGTCAGGCCCTCGCCGCGGCAGGTGCTGAAGGAGCAAGTCGAGCGGGCACGCGCGGCCGGTTACGAGCCGATGATCGGGTCGGAGCTCGAATTCTATTTGCTGAAGGAGAGCTTCGAGGAGGCACACGCGAAGCACTACCGCGACCTCACTCCGTCCGTGCCGTACATCCTCGACTACCACGTGCTCGCGACGACCTACGACGAGCCGCTCCTCCGTCAGATCCGCAACGGCATGTACGCCGCGGGGATCACTGTCGAGAGCTCGAAAGGGGAGGCCTGGCCTGGGCAGCAGGAGGTCAACTTCCGTTTCGCCGACGCTGTCACGATGGCGGACAACCATTCGGTCTACAAGAACGGCGCCAAGGAGATCGCGCACCTGAACGGCTGCTCGATCACGTTCATGGCAAAACCCGACCACTCATGGATCGGGAGCTCCTGTCACATCCACACGAGTCTGTGGCGCGACGGCGAGAACGCGTTCGCCGGCGGCCCCGAGGTTTTCAAGCGGTTTCTTGCGGGTTGGATCGCGGGCGCAAAGGAGATGGCGATCTTTCTCGCCCCGACGATCAACTCATACAAGCGCTACGCGGCCGGCTCCTGGGCCCCCACGACGCTGGCCTGGGGTCACGACAACCGTACCTGCGGTTTCCGGATCGTCGGCGACGGCGCCGCGCAGCGGATCGAGACACGCATTCCCGGCGGCGACGTCAATCCGTATCTGGCTTTCGGCGCGCTCATCGCGGCCGGTCTGCACGGCATCGAGGCAGGGCTCGAACTGCCGCCTCCGTTGGAGGGCAACGCCTACGAGTCCGATGCGGAGCGTTTTCCGTCGACTTTGCGCGAGGCGATCGAAGCGCTCGAGCGCGGGACGATTGCGCGGGCGGCGCTGGGCGACGACGTCGTCGACCATTACTTGAATTACGCGCGCACCGAGCAGCGGTTATTCGACGAGGTCGTGACGTGTTACGAGCGGGAGCGGCTGTTCGAGCGTGGCTAGGCCGCTCATCGGGATCACGACGTACGTCACTCCCGCGAAGTGGAGCTACTGGGAGCTCGAAGCCGCGCTCATTCCCGTCGACTATGTGCGTGCGGTCGAGCGTGCGGGCGGTCGTGCGCTGCTCGTCCCGCCGAGCGAAGACGGAGTGGAGGAGACACTGGAGGCGTTGGACGGGCTGTTGTTCTCGGGCGGTTCCGATCTCGATCCGGGCCTCTACGACCAGGAGGCGCACGACGAGACTTTCGGGATCCACGAGGAGCGAGACCGTGCCGAGCTCGCGCTCCTGGAGGCTGCGCTGCAGCGCGACATGCCGGTGCTCGCGATCTGTCGTGGGAGCCAGGTGCTGAACGTCGCGCGCGGCGGTGACCTCGTGCAGCATCTCCCTGACGTCGTCGGCGACGAGAAGCACAAGCACACGCCGGGCACGTTCGCGGATCACGACGTGACGGTGGAGGAAGGAACGAGGCTCGGGTCTCTCCTCGGCGAGCATGCATCGGTGAAGTCGCATCATCACCAGGGCATCGGGCGGATCGGGGAGGGTCTTCGGGTGGCCGCGCATGCGGAGGACGGCACGGTCGAGGCAGTCGAGGATCCCGGCCGTCGTTTCGCGGTGGGCGTCCTCTGGCATCCGGAAGCAGGCGACGACGCGCGGCTCTTCGAGGAACTGGTCCGCGAAGCGGCGCAGTATCGCGCTGCGCGCGGCGACTAGTCGAACCCGACGAAGTCGACGTGCCCACTACATCCACGTCCCGGTGTCGGACACCGTGACGAAAGTGTGACGCGAGCACCCGTCGGACTTTCTCGCCCTGGGGGATCTGCTCGGACTCTTCGGGACGACGCCGGCTCGGGCGCGGGTCGCTTTTCGGGACTTTGTCGCCGCAGGCCACGGCCAGGTGTCGGACACCTTGCCGTGGGACAACGTGACGCCACCGACCCCGCCGTGGTCAAATGGGCCAGATGACTCTGATCGTGACCAACCCCGCCACTGAGGAGACGATCGCGGAGCTCGAGCCCGCTGGCGTCGAGGAGACCGACGCGGCGGTCGCCCGAGCCAAGGCGGCTTTCAAGGAATGGCGTGCCGTCGCGCCCACTGACCGGGCACGGCTCCTGCGCCGACTCGCGACGCTCGTCGAGGACAACGCAGAGGAGCTTGCACGGATCGAATCGCAAAACGTCGGTAAGCCGATCGCCGGCGCGCGCGCCGAGGTCGCGATGGTCGCGCAGGTCTTCCACTTCTACGCGGGCGCGGTCGACAAGCACTACGGACAGACGATCCCCGTCGCCGGTGGAGTCGACATGACCTTCCGCGAGCCGCTTGGTGTCGTCGGGCTCATCGTCCCGTGGAACTTCCCGCTCAACATCTCCAGCTGGAAGCTCGGGCCGGCGCTGGCCTGCGGGAACACGATCGTCCTCAAGCCGGCCGAGCTCACGCCGCTCTCCGCGCTTCGACTTGCCGAGCTGATCCTCGAAGCAGGGATTCCCGCCGGAGTCGTCAACGTCGTCGTCGGGCCCGGTCGCATCGTCGGGCAGCGGCTTGTAGAGCACCCAGACGTGGCGAAGATCGGCTTCACCGGCTCGACGGAGGTCGGCCGAGGCGTCATGCAAGGCGCGGCGGAGACGATCAAGCGCGTCACGCTCGAGCTCGGCGGCAAGTCGGCCAACGTCGTCTTCGCGGACGCCGACCTCGAAAAGGCAGCAGGCGCAGCGCCCTACGCCGTCTTCGACAACGCCGGCCAGGACTGCTGCGCGCGCTCCCGCATCCTTGTCCAGAAATCGGTGTACGACCGATTTCTGGACTTACTGATCAAAGCGACGCGAAAGGTCAAAGTCGGTGATCCACAAGACGAGGCGACGGAAATGGGTCCGCTGATCTCCGCCGAGCACCGCGAGACGGTCGCGTCGTTCGTCGACGGCGAACCGCTCTTCCGCGGCGACACGCCGAACGGCCGCGGCTACTGGTATCCGTGCACGCTCGTCGAAGCCTCGAATCGAGACCGCGTCGCCCGCGAGGAGGTGTTCGGCCCGGTCGCCGCGCTGATTCCGTTCGCGGACGAGGAAGAGGCGGTCGAGATCGCCAACGACACGCCCTACGGTCTCTCCGGCTCGATCTGGACGGAGAACGGCGCGCGAGCCCTGCGTGTCGCCCGCGCTCTCGACACCGGCGTGCTCTCGATCAACTCCAACAGCTCGGTTCGTCCCTCGACGCCGTTCGGCGGCTTCAAGCAGTCCGGATTCGGCCGCGAGCTCGGGATGCACGCACTGGACGGCTACTCCGAGATCAAGAACGTCTACCTCGCGACCGGCTGATGGGCCGTCTCGACGGGAAGGTCGCGGTCATCACCGGCGCCGGAGGCGGAATGGGCCGTGAAGCCGCGCTGGTGTTCAGCGAGGAGGGCGCAAAAGTGTGCGCGGCCGACGTGAACGCCGAGGCCGCCGAGCAAACCGCCGCCGAAGCACGTGATGCGTTCCCGGTTCAAGTAGACGTCGCAAATCCGGAGAGCGTCCACGCGATGTACGACGCGGCGAAAGAGCGCTACGGAGGCATCGACGTCCTCTACAACAACGCCGGCATCTCGCCCGGGGACGACGCGTCGATTCTCGAGACCGAGCCGGATGCTTGGGACCGAGTGCAAGCGGTGAACACCCGTGGCGTCTACCTCTGCTGCAAGCACGGCATCCCACACCTGCTGGAGCGCGGCGGAGGCTCCGTGATCAACGTCGCCTCGTTCGTGGCGCTGCTCGGCGCCGCCACGTCACAGATCTCGTACACGGCTTCCAAGGGGGCTGTGCTGGCGCTGACCCGCGAGCTCGGCGTGCAGTTCGCGAGGCAAGGGATCCGCGTCAATGCGCTCTGTCCCGGGCCGGTTGAGACTCCGCTGCTGCTCTCGATCTGGGGCGACGACCCAGCCGCAGCCGAACGCCGGCTCGTGCACATCCCGATGGGCCGCCTGGCGAAGCCTCGAGAGATCGTGAACGCCGCGCTCTTCCTCGCGAGCGACGAATCGTCCTACGTGAATGCCGCGACCTTCGTGGTGGACGGTGGCATCACGGGCGCGTACGTCACGCCCGAGTGAGTCCTACCGCTTCTTGCCCCAGATGGTGGGGTCGAAGCCGAACGTCTGGACAAGATCCTTGCGCTCCTCGTTGACCGCGGCCGCGCGGCTCGCGCTGTAGTTCCAGACAGTTTCCTGAGCTGCGCCGTGCGTGCGGTGGATCTCCAGTGCAGCCGGGTCGTGTTCGTCGACGAACTCGAATGCGTAATCGGCGGTCTCGAGGAAGTTCGCGCTCTCGAAGAGCTCCGTGCGCCGCTGGTAGCCCGGCTCGAAGATCACTTCGAAAAGTTTGTAGACAGGCTCGTCGGCCGTGACCGGCCGCAGGAGCGTCTGGAGCTCTGCTGCGTCCTGCGCTCCCAGCTCGACGCCGTGCTGCTCGGCAAGTGCCTGCGCAAGCTCACCGCCGGAAAGAAGGCCACGCGAGACCAGGATCTCGCCGAGCCGGCCGCCCTCTTCACGCTGCGCGGCAAGCGCACGTTCGAGCTGCGACTCCGTCAGAAACTCCATGTCGACGAGCAGGTTCCCGAGGGGCCGCCACGCCTGCTGCGGCTCAGAGGGCACAGCAGCGAGCGGCGCCGGCGCCCCTTCCCTGGGAGAGAGGTGAACGCCGTGCTGATCGGAAAGGACGCGTGCGAGCGAAAACGCAGAGAGGTAGCCGTTGCTGACGATGATCTGGCCGAGGAGGCGACCGGTCGTAGCCTGCTCGGCGAGGGCCTGCTCGAGCTCGTCTTCGGTCAGCAGCTCTTCGGCGACCAGAAGCTCACCGAGTTGACGCCACGGAAACTGAAGTGCCGCACTTTCCACCCTTCCCCTATCGGCACGGACGGCTCAAAAGTTCAGTCCTTCTCCACGGGCCATCACGGCCAGGGTTTGGCCCAGGATTTGCAGGTCGTAACGCACAAGAGCCCAGCTCGAGAGCGAGCCGCACGCCTCGACGTACCGGGAATCGAGGTCCTCGTACGGGATGCCTTCGCCCTTCGTCACCTGTGCCGGGCCGGTGAGGCCCGCCGGGACGCGGTTCCGATAGTCCCGGCCCTCGGCGACCTGCCGCTGCACCATCTCGGGCGGCCACGGCCGTGGGCCGACGAGACTGATGTCCCCGCGGAGGACGTTCAGGAGCTGCGGCACCTCATCGAGGTACCAGGGCTTGAGCAGCCGCCTTCCCACCCAGGTGAGATTGTCCGGATCGGCCTCGTAGAGCCTGGCGTGCCCTCCGGCGTCCCGCATCTGGGTCAGCACGTCGCGTCTGAGCGTGCGGAACTTGAGCAGACCGAATACGTGGCCACGCGAGATCCTGGGCTCGCGATAGAGGAACCCGCCGCGGTCACGCCGCGAAAGGACCATGTCGACCGCCATCGCGGCCAGCAGGATCGCGATCAGCGGAGAAAGCAGCGCGAGGAGCGCCGCTCCGACAATCAGATCGAGGGCTCGCTTGGCGATGACGCAAGCATCTCTTGTCGAGCAGACGTCCGGTGGCGCAGAATGAGGATACGCATGTCGCTCACATACGAACTCGTACTGCGCACGCCGACCGGGAAGGAGCGCGTCCAGGAGTATGCGTCGGACGAACCGCTCGCGCCCGGGGAGGTGGTCCAGCTCCGTGGCCGGTTCTGGCTGGTGGAGAGCATCGACGAAACGGAAGAGGAGACCGGGCTCCCACGCAGGATTGCGAAGCCGGCGCGCTACCGGCTCCGCCTGAGACATCCGGATGAACGCGAAGAGCTGGGTGCCTTCCGCAGGTTCCGGCCAGGGTCGCCAAGAATCGGGCACGCCCTCACGACGCTCGAAGCCGGCCAGCCGATCAGCTGGCAGGTGGTCGAGGAGCAGCTCCGTCGCGACGACGACGGCGAGCCCTTCCTCGACCTGATCGCCGAGCGCGATTATGCCGAGGCCGAGGGGGACCTTCCGGACCACCAGCTTGAGCACGCGCTGGAACGAGAGCGCGACGAGGGTCTGCCTGCGGGCGCCGAGGCGACGATCGCGCGAGCGGCCGAACAGGGTCTCGACGTGGAACTGGTCGCACTCGAGCCGGGAGAAGAGCCCGACTGGCCCGAGTCTTTGCGTTACGTCGACGCACTCATCTTCGAGGAGATCGAGGACGACCTGTTCGAACAGTGCGGCGTCAACCTGGATCTGGACCCGCAAGAAGGCTGGCTGGACACCGTGAAGCAGCGCCTCCGGGACGATCTCGAGGCATTCCGCAACGACACCGAGGGCGCCCACGACGAGATCGAGGAGTGGGACTTCCGGGGCGGGCGCATCTTCGTGTCGGTCGGAACCTACGAGGAGGAGTTCGATCCCGTCAGCGGACACGGCTGGATGTGCCGGCTCGTCGACAGCGGCGCACTCGGCGTCGCCGGCTTCGAGCGCGTGCGCAAGTATGAGCTCCAGGTCGAGAGCGCCGACTGACCGCCGCTCGTTAGCTCAGCCGCGTCCGAGCGCCGCTCGCGCTGCGAGGTGGCCGCACATGCCGTGCACCCCTGCGCCGGGCGGTGTCGACCCGGAACAGATGTAAAGCCAGGGTAGGGGTGTCGAGTAGGGAACGAGTCGCGCAGCCGGCCGTGCAAGCAGCTGGCCAAGAGTATTTGCGCCGCCGGCGATGTCGCCGCCGACGAGGTTCGCGTTTTCGCGTTCGAGGTCGGTCGTGTTGCGCGGCGTGCAGGCGAGAATGAGCTCACGGAAGCCGGGCGCGAAGCGCTCGATCTGGGTCTCGATCCGCTCGCGCATGTCGAACGTCGATCCGTTGGGAACATGGCAGTACGCCCACGCGGTGTGTTTGCCTGCGGGCGCGCGCGTTTCGTCGAACACGCTCTGCTGCGCGAGCAGGACGAAGGGGCGTTCTGCGTGCCGCCCTTCCCACGCCGCGCGCTCCGAGTCGGCGATCTCGTCGAGTGTGCCACCGATGTGGACCGTTCCCGCCTCTGCGACTTCGGGCGCACGCCACGGGATCGGCCCGTCGAGTGCATAGTCGAGCTTGAACGCACCCGGACCGTAGCGCCAGCGCTCCAACCCGCGGCGATAGCGGCGTGGAAGCAGATCGCCGGCGAGCGAAACAAGCTGTCTCGGGGTCACGTCGCAGAGCACGAGCTTGCTGCTCGGCAGTTCGCGGAACGACGACACGTGATTCCCGGTCTCGATTTCTCCTCCCAGGGAGAGCAGACGCGCGGCAAGTGCATCCGCGATCGCCTGTGAGCCACCGCGCGGGAAAGGCCAGCCCGAGACATGCGCGAGCAAGAGCAGGACGAGACCGAACGACGCACCGGCTCGTTGTTCGAGCGGCAGGAACGAATGTGCTGCCGACCCGGCGAAGAGCGCGCGTCCCGCCTCCGTCTCGAACCGCTCGTCGGCGAGGCTCCTTGCAGAGCGAAGCGCAGCAAGACCGAAGCGCGCAAGCGCGAGCGGGTGACGCGGAAGGTGGACGATCGGCCCGAACAGTTCGCTCTCGAGCTCGGCCCAGCGAGCGACCAGAGGCTCGAGGAGATTGATGTATGCCTGGCGGTCCCTTCCGAGTTGCGTTGCCGTGCCTTCGAGCGAACGCCGTACGAGCGCGGCCGTCCCGTCGTCCAGCGGATGTGCGACCGCGACGGGCGGCTCGATCAGGTCGACCTCGAGCTCGAGCGAGCGGAAGAAAGGGGAGGCGAGGAAAACCGGGTGGATCGCGGAGCAGACGTCGTGGCGAAAGCCGGGAAGCGTCAGCTCAGCAGTGCGCGTCCCGCCGCCGATAGTCTCCTGTGCCTCGATGACGCGAACGGAGCGCCCGGCCTGAGCGAGTGTGATCGCGGCAGCAAGGCCGTTCGGCCCCGCTCCAATGACGACCGCGTCTAGTTGCCGACTACTTGAACGAGCCAGCGCCGGTCGCGCTCGCGGTCGAGCTCGATGAAGAGAACGCGTTGCCAGGTGCCGAGGCAGAGCTCGCCGTCGCGCACAGGCACCGATTCGCCTGCCGTGCCGAGCAGCATCGCCATACAGTGAGAGTGCCCGTTGCCGAAGTCCATGTCCTCGGGACAGATGTTCTCGGTGCGCTTGTCCCAGTCGTCGTGCGCGTAGTACGTCTCGCTCGGTACGAGCCGGCGGAGCAACTCCGAAAAGTCCTCGATGAAACCTGTCTCGAACTCGTTGACACGCACACAGCACGTCGTGTGCGGGGAGTAGATGCACGCGATCCCCTCGGTGATGCCGCTCGCCTCGACCGCCTCGTTGACCTCATCGGTGATGTCCCGGACGGCCAGCCCGCCTGCTGTTCGGAGCTCGGTCTCGCGCTGGTAGACCCTCACCGCCCCTATTCTGAGGATTCCGGCGGGCTACGCAAGTGGGAACCGTTTTGCAGGGTTCTCCGGGCCTCCACGGGATGAGCCTTCCTTCCCTCCCGGCAGCCCGTCCAAAGCCCTGCAGGATCTGCGCCTCGAGTCCGGATGCCGTTCGGTATGGCGGTACGGTGTGGCCGCAGCGGGGCCCGTAGCTCAGTTGGTTAGAGCAGCGGACTCATAATCCGTTGGTCGTAGGTTCGAGTCCTACCGGGCCCACTATTAAAAAGCGCCGCTGATCCGGATGTTCTACCGGATGGAGGCGCGCCGATCCCGTTTCATGCCCCTGCCGTGTCCCGAGACCAGTCGAGGATCGGTCCATGCAGAAGTTACGGCCATGCGCGCCGAGCTCGTTCTGTACGCGCTCTCGCACAGCCTGCTGACGGAGGACTCCCCTAGACGCCGAGTCCCACCCCGAGCTTGTTCGACTCACGGGACCAGTAGAAGCGCTCGTGAGCAAGGCGCGGCGGGCCGTCGATGAGCTTGTGCCAGGGGCCGAAAGCCGCCGAGATCACGACGTTGTCGACGA
>DAITAW010000047.1:0-8829 GCA_036824055.1 Gaiellaceae bacterium
CACCTCGGGCTCGGTGCTGATCAAGAACACGAGCCTCTGCGGGTATAGCGCCGGCCCGAGCTGCACGGTCGGCAACTGGGATTCGACGCAGGACCTGCTCGGCTTCGTCTCCAACGGCAACGGCTCCCTCGTGGCCGACAACCAGGTCTCTCCCGGAGACGGTGTCCAGTTCGTGAGCTCGTATTTCGAAGGTGCCGTCTACGCGACGAACGTCGTCGACATCGGGACGACCTCGATCGTCGACGGCCCGCTCGACGGGTCGACCGTCATCCTCGGGCAGTCCTCGAACTCCACGTTCAGCGGCTTCACGTTCGTCCCGGTCGGGATGCCAGGCAATCCGACCGTGTACGCGCTCGCCCAGACGCCCCAGATGACCGGCGGCTAGCGACTCCTCTCCGGTCGAGGCTGCCAGTCGCCTCTCCCTCAACTCAGGGACTGAGGCTGCCGATGATGAGCACGTGGCCTTCGCTCTTGCAGCCGTCGCATTCGCTCCAGGCCTTGCCCTTGGGAGTTTCCTGAACGTCGTCGCCGCGCGCGTTCCTTTGCGCCGGTCGATCGTGCGGCCGCCGTCGGCGTGCATGTCGTGCGGGCAGGAGATCGCCTGGTACGACAACATCCCGCTGGTTTCCTACGTCCTTCTGCGCGGTCGTTGTCGTCAGTGCCACGCCGGCATTCCCCTCGTCTATCCGGCGGTCGAGCTCGTCACGGGACTGCTGCTCGCGGGCTGCGTGCTCGCTTTCGGATTGACAGCCCAGGCCGCAGTGGCTGCGCTCTTCTGTGCGGTGCTCGTAGCCGTCTCTGCGATCGATCTCGAGCATCGGATCATTCCCAACCGCATCGTCCTGCCCGCAACAGTGGTCGTGCTCGCCGCGAACACGGCACGCGATCTCAGCCCGGAATGGGCCATCGCCGCTCTAGCGGCTTCGGGCTTCCTGTTCGCAGCGGCACTGGCCTACCCGGCCGGAATGGGCATGGGCGACGTGAAGCTCGCCCTGCTGATGGGCGCGGCCCTCGGCCGCACGGTGCCGGTTGCCCTCATGGTCGGGATGCTCGCAGCGATGGTGCCCAGCATCGTCCTACTGATCCGACACGGAGCAAAGGCGCGCAAGATGGGAATCCCGTTCGGCCCGTTCCTCGCGATCGGTTCCGTCGTCGCCCTGTTCTGGGGCCACGAGATCCTGCACGCGTACTTCTCGACGCTGCATTAGTGCTGCGGCCCCAGGGCTCGTCCGAGACGACTCGTGGGCAGCCGGGTCGGTAGCTCTTTGAGGATGAGTCCTGCTCCGACGATGGCAAGTGCCTCTACCTCGAGCCAGTACCAACCGAACGAGACAGGATCGAGCCCGAGGCGCACGAGCACGACTGCAAGGGGCACGACCCAGACCGCATGCACGCTGCGACGCAGCGCCAAAGTGAGGGTTGCGCCCGCAGCAACGGCAAGTGAGGCTTGCGCGAGCCTGAGCGGCCAGCCGAAATGCGTGCCGGGAGCGACGACGAGGCCGACGAGCGTCCCCGATGTGACGTGCCATTCGTGGTCGAACATCCGGAACGTCCCCGCCAGCGCGAACGGCGCAAGCATCGCGGCCACGACCACGCCCTGAACGCAGGCGCCGGCGAGCGCGCGCGTCAACCTCGGAGCAAGGAGCAAGACCACGACGCCGAGCACGCCCCACAGCTCGAAGCCCGCGGAGAAGCCGATGATTGCGCCCGCTCTGAGGACTCGATCCTCGCGCGCCCAGAGCCCAGCGAGCACCCATAGGAGCGGGACGATCGCCTCCGCCGGGTGGCCGTAGACGAAAGCGATGTGGGTCAGCCCCGAGGCGATTGCCACCAGCCCGATTGCGAGCCGCGCCCGGTCGGAAAGCCCCAGCCGGCCGAGCACGAAGAGAAGCAGTGCGGCGATGCCCAGTTGGATGAGGAACGCCAGTGCCGCCAGGTTGTGCACGGCGCCGAAGAGCGCCAGCTGCACGGGGCCTGACTGCAGCTGCGCGTCTGCGAACGTGTTCGCCCAGCCACCTGAGAGCAGCTGTTCGCCCTTGTGAACGAAGTAGGAGAGGTCGCCGGAGTCCGTTCCCCGATCGAGGTAGGCGAGTGCGGCCGCCGGAGCCAGTACGGGTACCCACAATCGGGCAAGCGGCGAACGCAGGAAGTCCCTCATCAAGGGCGATATCGGCCCCTGGACGGGTGAGGTTGAGGGAGCCGGGATCAAGGGACGGGAGGCTCCTGCCGATACCTCGAACGAGGGATACATGGACATCGAACGCCCACCGAATCTGCGCACTCCGGGAACAGAGCCCGGACCTGCAACGTCGCCCGGTGGTGCGGGCATCGGAGGTCCGCCGCCGCCGATCAATGCGCTCGCCGAGCTCGTCGCGGACCTGATCGCCGCCACCGGCCTCGTCCCGGCGGACAAGCTGGCCCAGGTTCGGAGCGCTGCGGGAATGGGGTCCCTTGCACACGCTCTCGTGGAGCAGAACGTTGCCTCCAGCGAAGGGCTGGCGCGGACGCTCTCGGCCCGCTATCAGGTGCCGCTCGTCGACCTGGCTTTGACCGGCGTCCAGGACGAGGCGAGCGGAGAGATCGCCCTCCACGTCCTCGAGCGGCTGGTCGCCATCCCGTACGCACTCGAGGATGGAACGCTCAAGATCGCGGTTGCCGACCCCGGCAACATCCAGGGGATCGACGAGCTTCGCCTAGCCACGCGCCACTCACTCGAGATCGGCGTCGCGGCCCGTGACGACATCTTCGTCGAGATCCGCCGCCTTTCCCGTGCCTCTGAGGCATTTGGCGCTCGCGCTGCCGCCGCCGAAGGCGAGCTCGAGCTGCTGGAGGAGGAAGAGGAGGAGACCGACGACCTCGAGGTCGACGACGGCATCTCCGATGCGCCGCTCGTTCGCCTGGTCAACTCCGTGATCTTCCAGGCCGCCGAAGACGGGGCGTCCGACGTCCACTTCGAGCCCCAGGAGGACGCGCTGCTCGTCCGGTTCCGTGTCGACGGCGTCCTGCACGAGGTTCAGCGCATCCCGAAGCGGATGATGCCGGGCGTCCTCACCCGCCTGAAGGTGTTGGCGAAGCTGGACATCGCCGAGAGGCGCAAGCCGCAGGACGGACGAATTTCACTCAATGCGGCAGCGGCTGGCCGCACCCTGGACGTTCGTGTTGCCACGCTTCCGACGGTCGAGGGCGAGTCGATCGTCATGCGTCTGCTGGACAAGTCCAAGAAGGCGCCGACCCTCGAGGAGCTGGGCATGTCCGACGAGATGCGCGCCACGCTCGAAACGCTGATCCGCAAGCCCACAGGCGCTCTGCTCGTCACAGGACCCACCGGGTCAGGTAAGTCGACGACGCTCTATGCCGCGCTGACCCAGATCAACCGGCCCGAGATCAACATCATCACGGTGGAGGACCCGGTCGAGTACCGCCTGGCGGGCGTCAATCAGGTGCAGATCAACGCGAAGGCCGGCCTCACGTTCGCGACCGCACTCCGGTCGATCCTGCGTTCCGACCCCGACGTGGTGATGGTCGGCGAGATTCGCGACGGCGAGACCGCCAAGATTTCGATCGAGGCTGCGCTCACAGGCCACCTCGTCCTCTCGACGCTGCATACGAACGACGCCCCTCAGGCTCTGACTCGTCTCGGCGAGATGAGTGTGGAGCCGTTCTTGATCGGCGCCGCGGTCTCGGCAGTGCTCGCCCAGCGGCTTGCGCGCAAGCTCTGCTCGCACTGCTGCGAGATGTACCAACCTTCGGTCGACGAACTGATGAAGGCGCGGGTCTCCCGCGAGGTCGCCGCGGCGAGCGACGGCATGGTCTTCTACCGCAAGAAGGGCTGCCCCAGGTGCAACCAGTCCGGCTACAAGGGCCGGATCGGCGTCTACCAGCTGCTGACCATGAGCGAGCAGCTCGAGAGCCTGGCCGTCACCAAGGCGAGCCGTGAGGACATCGAGCGCGCCGCGATCGGCGAAGGCATGGGAACCCTGTGGGACGACGGCCTGGCCAAGGTGGCGGCCGGCCTGACGTCGATCGAAGAGCTCGCCCGAGTCTCCATCTAAGCGGGGAAGATCCGAGGCCGTCCACCCGTCTCGGGGTTGAGGTGGGAGAACCGAGCGCAGTCAAGCCGCAAGATCCGGCCCGCTGCGCGGGCCATGATGATCTTGCGGCTGTAGAACTGCCGGCAAGCGGGGGTGGCGAGAACGGGCAAAGCCCGTCCTCGCGGCAAGCGCTGGAAGATTCGAGCCCGCCGATGAGTCTCGGCGTTGAGGTAGGAGAGCCAAGGGGCCGTATCCGTTTCAACTCATATGGCGTTGAGGCCACATGAGACGGGGTCTCGTGATCATCGCCGCCTGCTTGCTGGTCGTCCTGACCGTCGCCGCAGGCGCAGCGCCGGCCAAGCGCTCGGTTGCCTGCACCTGGGGCGCTTCGTCAGTCGTGGCGCAGCAAGTCGACGGCAAACTCGTCCAAAGCGAGCCCGTCACCACGGGCTGCACCCCGTAGACAGCTTTTCGCCGCGGAGGCGGGCTTTGCCCGACTCCGCTAGGACGGCTCTACGTTAGGACCCTCGGCGGAAAATCATCAATGCCGCGCAGCGGCCGGATTTTCCGAAGTTATTGCGCATGTACGTCGCAGCCGAGGACCATGAGGGCCTCCACCGCTTCGGTCATGAACGCCGTCGCCTGGTGGACGTCGGCGAAGGTGTACGGGCCGGGCCTCGAAGGTTCTGCACTACGGCCGCCGGCCGGATAGACCTCGGCCTCGATGACGCAGGAGTCGCCGTAATCGACCGCGCGGAGAACCGCCACGGAACGTCCATCGCGGCGGGCGTGCCGCACGAAGAGCTCGCGCGCCCCGGCAGCCTCGGGGGCCGGGTCGGTCACGTTCCGCGGGCGGCGTTCTGGGCGGCCTGCGCGACGGTCTCCTTGTCGGCAAAGCCGCTGATCCTGGCGACCAGCGTCCCCGGGCGGACGTAGATGAGCAGCCCGGGATCGGGAAGCATCCCGAGCATCTGGGTGAGCTTTCCGACCTGGGACTGGCTGAGGACGTTCAAGGGGACGAAGCCGACGCCGGCGTCCTTCGCGCCTGCCCGCGCCTCCGCGAAGGCGATGCCGTCGACCTGGGAGTAGGGGTCGTACAACGACACCACGACCGTCTGATTGCGACCCAGGGCAGTGGCGAGCGGGCCCGGAAGTCCTGCGGCGAGCGCAGCCATGACCGCCGAGCGGATCTCAGGCGCCCTCGGGGTTGCCGGAACAGCGGATCGAGCCTGAGGCTTCGAAGTCTTGGTCTCGGCCTTCGTCCCGTGTTTCTTCGCGACCGTCGTTTGCTTCTTCAAGCCAAGGCCGAACGGATGGTGCTTGATCACGTGTGGCGGCGAGGCCGAGCTCTGCCCGTGGCTCAGAACGGTCAGGCCGACGCCGCCGAGGAGGGCGGCGACGAGCGCCAGTAGAGCGGCGTATTTGACAGGGGGCGAAAGGGCGAAGGTCACGGAATCTCTATCGGCAGCAAAAAGGGGTGACTTGAAAGACGAAGGGCGCGGTCTCCCGCGCCCTTCGGCCACTCAATTCGAACCTCACTTCAGGTCTGGTTACGGACAGGCTCCGGAGACGATGTCGGCGCCGGGGCCGGCCTTGTTCCAGGTCTTGCCGCCGACGGTCGAGTCGACGCAGTAGGTCACAGAGGTGGCCGTCTGGATGTTCAGCTTCGTGGGGACGATCGCTGAGTCGTAGGCCTGCAGCAGGGAGACCGTCATGCCCGCATAACCAGCGGAGTTGGCGGTGCCCGTGTTGTCGGCGTTGTACGCCTCGACAGCCGGAATGGCTGCGCGAACGTTGGCCTTGGCAGCCGAGTTGTTCGCACGATCGCGGAAGCTCAGGTACGAGGGAATCGCGATCGCGAGCAGGATGCCCAGGATGATGATGACAACGAGAAGCTCGATGAGGGTGAAACCGCTTTCCTCACCGTGCAGCCGCTTCATGAGCTTTGAATGCATGGTCTGTGCTCCTTTTCCGGGACGGAAGAAACCGGGCGCGAGCATGTGCCCGCGCCCGATCTCGATAGTTCCGCTTTTACGGACAGGCTCCGGAGACGATGTCGGCGCCGGGGCCGGCCTTGTTCCAGACCTTGCCGCCGACAGTGGAGTCGACGCAGTAGGTCACGGAGGTGGCCGTCTTGATGTTCAGCTTCGTGGGGACGATCGCTGAGTCGTAGGCCTGCAGCAGGGAGACCGTCATGCCCGCATAACCAGCGGAGTTGGCGGTGCCCGTGTTGTCGGCGTTGTACGCCTCGACAGCCGGAATGGCTGCGCGAACGTTGGCCTTGGCAGCCGAGTTGTTGGCACGATCGCGGAAGCTCAGGTACGAGGGGATCGCGATCGCCAGCAGGATGCCGAGAATAATGATGACAACGAGAAGCTCGATGAGGGTGAAACCGCTTTCCTCACCGGCAAGCCGCTGCCGGATTTTGCTGGTCATGCAGGTGCTCCTTCCATGGGAAACGAACGAACGGAGTGGCCCGCTAGGCATCGGCCAACTCACCCACGGTGGGTAACCCTCGAAGGGGTGATCGTCCGCTCTGACAACCGGGGCCCGTTAGAGCGGTAAAGGCGGCGCCATGGCCTGCCGATGACTCGTTCGAGTTATGCGGCCGGTCAATTCAATCGATGAGCTCCTCGAGCACATGGTGGCGCGCGATGCGTCAGACCTCCATGTGACCGTCGGGACGCCTCCAGTCATTCGCGTGCGTGGAGAAGTCGAGCGCGTGAGCGAGTACAACCCGCTGACCCCGGAGGAGACGCAGGACCTCCTTTACCGCATCCTTTCCAGCGAGCAGCAGAAGAACCTGGAGATCAAGCGCCAGCTGGATTTCTCGCATTCGATTCCCGGCCTGGCCCGTTTCCGAGTGAACGTCTACTTCCAGCGCGAGTCGATCGGCGCGGCCTTCCGCCTGATCCCGGCCGAGATCAAGACGCTGGAGGAGCTCGGCATCCCGTCGACCCTGCACCAACTTGCCCAGAAGCCGCGCGGCCTCGTTCTCGTCACCGGTCCGACGGGCTCCGGTAAGTCGACGACGCTCGCAGCGATCATCGACGAGATCAACCGCAACCGTTCGGAGCACATCCTCACGATCGAGGACCCAATCGAGTTTCTCCACCGCCACAAGCGCTGCATCGTCAACCAGCGCGAGATCGGTCCCGACGCAACGAGCTTCGCCGAAGCTCTCCGTGCTGCGCTCCGCCAGGACCCGGACGTGATCCTCGTCGGCGAGATGCGCGACCTCGAAACGATCTCGACGGCGCTGACTGCTGCCGAGACCGGCCACCTCGTCTTCGGAACGCTGCACACCCAGAGCGCGCCGTCGACGATCGACCGCATCATCGACGTCTTCCCGGCCGAGCAGCAGGAACAGATCCGCATTCAGATCGCGAGCTCGCTGCAGGGCGTCGTCACGCAGGCCCTGCTGCCCACCGCCGACGGAATGGGACGCGTCCCGGCGCTCGAGGTGCTGCTGCCGGACGACGCTGTGCGCAACCTCATCCGCCAGGGCAAGGTCGAGCAGATCTACTCGGTGATGCAGACGAACACGAGCCGTGGCATGCAGACGATGGAGCAGTCGCTGGCGGATCTGATCACGCGTGGCGTCGTCGAGTTCGAGGTCGGTCTCACGCGGTCCAGCCGGCCTGCGCAGCTCATCGGTGTACTCGAGCGCGCCGGTTTCCCCGTCGAACGTCCAGCCGACCTCAGCCAACCGGTCGACGAGCAGCCGCTCGCCGCGGGGCTGCGCGTCGCCGGGAGCTAGTGATGGACGATCAGTCGCTCTGGAAGAAGGAGTTGTCCTTGGGCCGCAAGCCGAAGGAAGGGAAGGACACCGACGATTCGGCGGCAACCGACGACAACCCCGCAGACCCGCCCGTCACTACCGGGCCTGCCGCCGAGGAGACGGTCAGCGAACAGCTTTCCGCGAAGGAGCCGGACGTCGCGGAGGAGCCCGTCTGGAAAAGGGAAGTGAGCTTCGGCCCGAAGATGAGCTTCGACCGGGAGACTTCCTCCCTCGAGCAGCCGGTAGAGACAGAGCCTGTCGACGTCGAGGCAACTGCCCCGCCTGAGGATCTCTCTGATTCTGAGCCCGAGCCCGCAGACGAGGCAAAGGTCTGGAAGAAGGAAGTGTCGTTTAGCCGCAGACCGGAGGCTGCCGAGCAAGCGGCTGCGGAGGAGCTCGTCACCGACGAAGAGCAAGTCACCGACGAAGAGCAAGTCGCCGACGAGCCTGTTCGCGCGCGCGAGGACATCTCTGGTCCTGCCCTCGAGGCGGTAGCCGAAGAGAGGGTCTGGAAGAAGGAAGTTTCGTTCAACCGCAAACCGGAGGCCGAGCCCATCGTCGAGAAGCCAACCGACGATCCTCTCGTTGCCGAAGAAAAGCCCGTCACGGCCGAGCCTGTCGTTGCGGAAGAGGCCGTCGCAGTCGAAGAGCAAGTCGTCGAGGAGCCTGTGGTCGCCGAGACTCTCGCGAGCGCTGTCGAGGCCGAACCCTGGAACGCACCGCCGTCTCTGCCGCCGGCACCTGTTGCCGAAGCTCCGATCGAGATCGTCACCGCGCCCAGTACTCCCGCAGTTGCTGACGCGCCGAAGGTTCCGTTCTGGAAGAAGGAGCTCTCGCTCGGTGGCAAGAAGAAGCGCGACGACTCCGACGAAGCTCCGACCGAGATCGTCCCCGCGCCGACTCCCTCTCTAGGCGTTCACGCACCGGTCGCTGGGGCCGACCTGCCGTCGCCGCCCACCGATGCGCCGAAGGTTCCGTTCTGGAAGAAGGAGCTCTCGCTCGGTGGCAAGAAGAAGC
>DAITAW010000047.1:8929-18976 GCA_036824055.1 Gaiellaceae bacterium
GCGACGAGTTCGACGAAGCTCCGACCGAGATCGTCCCTGCGGCCGACCTGCCGTCGCTGCCCTCCGACACCGCGAAGGTGCCGTTCTGGAAAAAGGAGCTCGGCAAGAAGCGCGACAAGACCGACAAGGCGGTCAAGGAGCGCAAGGAAAAGTCTCCGAAAGTGAAGGCCGAGCGCCCTCCGAAGACCAAGGAGCCCAAGCAGCCGAAAGAGCGGAAGCAGAAGGCGCCGAAGGTGAAGGCCGAACGCGGCAGCAGCAAGGGTCGCATCGTCGGCTTGAAGATCGGCGCGTCGCAGTTGGCCGCCGCGCGTGTCGCTAACAACGGCTCGGCTGAGTTGCTACAGGTCGCGCGCGAGCCGCTCGCTGCGGGCATCGTCGTCGGCGGAGAGCTGCGCGATCCCGATGCACTCGCCGAGGCACTCAAGGATTTCTTCGCCAAGCACGGCTTGCCCAAGAAGGGTGTGCGGCTCGGCATCGCCAACAACAGAATCGGTGTCCGTACTTTCGAGATCGCAGGGATCGGCGACGAGAAGCAGCTGGCCAACGCCATCCGCTTCCGCGCGCAGGAGACCCTTCCGATTCCGATCGACGAAGCCGTGCTCGATTACCAGGTGCTCGGCGAAGGCGTCGGCGAGGACGGCCAGCCGACCAAGCGCGTCCTGCTCGTCGTTGCGTACCGCGAGCTGATCGACCGTTACGTCGACGCCTGCAAGAAGGCCGGCATCACCCTCGCCGGCATCGATCTCGAGGCGTTCGCGCTGTTGCGCGCGCTGCAGGCGCCACAAGACGGAGTCGGCACCGACGCGACCGCCGCTCTCGTCGTCGTTGCGATCGGTCACGAGCGCTCGACCTTCGCCGTCTCGGATGGCCGCGTCTGCGAGTTCACGCGCGTCCTCGAATGGGGCGGCTCCGCGCTCAATGTCGCGATTGCACGGTCCGTCGATGCGGCGCCCTCCGAGGTCGAGGGGACGAAGCGCGCGCTCTCCCTGATGGACGAGATGGTCCCCGACGGGATCACGGCCGAGCAAGCGAAGGCGGCACGAGAGGCGATGCGCAGAGCGATCCAGACCTTCGCGCGCGAGCTCGTCTCCTCGCTCCAGTACTACCAGAACCAGCCCGGCTCCCTTGGCATCGGCGAGATCGTGCTGACCGGAGGCACCGCCCATCTTCCCGGGCTCGCCGGCGAGCTCGAACGCTTGATCGGCGTGCACGTTCGCGTCGGCGATCCGCTCGCGCGGATGAAAGTTTCGAAGAAGGTCGGCGCGCCCGAGCAGATCGGCTCGCTGGCAGTCGCAATCGGGCTCGGGATCGAGGATTAGCGCATGCGCGCCGTCAACCTGCTGCCGCGAGATCAAGGCCAGCGCACGATCAAGAAGGAGAGCCTGCCGGTCCTCGTGGGCGCGTGCTCCGGAGTTCTCGTCGCCGCGATCGTCGGCGCGATGTTCATGATGGGTAGCGGCAAGGTCGCTGCAGAGCAGCGGAAGCTCGACGATTTGAACCGCATCTACCAGGCGCTGCCACCGCCTCCAGCAGGCCCCTCTCCAGCCCAACAGCAGCTCGCCGGCGAGCAGAGCGCCCGCGTGAGCGCGCTGAGCACCGCGTTGACGAGCCGGGTCGCCTGGGACCGGGTTTTCCGTGAATTCTCGCTCGTGCTGCCCAACGATGTCTGGCTGACAACGCTGACTGCGAAATCCCCGATCTCGCCGCTCACGAACGCCTCGTCGACCGCCGGCGCAGGCGCCCCCTCCGAGTTCACGATCCAGGGCCGCACGTATTCGCACGACGGCGTCGCGCGACTGCTCTCGCGGCTGCAGGTCGTCCCGGATCTGACGAACGTGCAGCTTCAGAGCTCGACGCTCGCGACGGTCGGCGGCCAGGACGTCGTGGAGTTCTCCATTGCAGCCGACATCAAGGTCGCCGGAGCCCCGGGCTCATGAAGATCGACATGACCACGATCATGAAACGCTTCAAGTCACTCTCTCCCGGAGCGTTGATCGGAATCATGGTCGGCGCGGTGCTCGTGTTCGGCCTCGCGGGCTGGTTCTTCCTCGTGCACCCGCAGGCCAACAAGGTCACTGCCATGAAGGCGCAGGCGGCCGACGTGCAGGCCAAGATCGACGCCTACCATCAGCAGGTCGCTGCAGCGCGCGCGGCGCCGAAGATCGAGGTCGCCGACGTCTACCGGCTTGCGAAGGCGATGCCGGACCGGGTGGACATGCCTGACCTCCTGCTTGAGCTGAGCCAGCTCGCACGCGACACCGGCATCCGCTTCGACTCCATTTCGCCACTGCCGATCGCTCCGATCGGGAGCTACACGGTGCTGCCGATCTCCGTCACGTTCCAGGGCAACTTCTACGACCTGTCGGACTTCCTCTATCGACTCCGCTCACTTGTGACGGTGCACGCCGGACGCCTCGATGCAACAGGCCGTCTCTTCTCGGTGGACACCCTCACTTTCAACGAGAGCACGCTCAAGTTCCCGCAGATCCAGGCAACCCTCGTCATCGATGCGTTCGTGTACGGAACGGGCGTGCCGGCCACGATCCCGATCCCGACGACGCCGACCACGACGACCACGACGACCGCGACAAACTCGACAACGACCGCGACGGCCACGGGCGGCGCGTCTGCGACAGGAGCTCCTTAAATGGCGAAGAAGACCATCGATCCGCTCAAGGCAAAGCAGAAGAAGCAGAAGATCATCGCCGCCGTTCTCGGTGTGGCATTCCTCGGAGTGATGGCGTTCGAAGTGCCCAGAGTCATGAAGATGATGAAGACCCCCGCCGCCCCGGTGGCACAGACGACCACGACCACTCCTGCCGGCACGCCGACGCTTGCAGCTCCGACTCTGAGCGGCGCTCAGCAGCCCGCCCCCACCACGGGCCCGTCAGGCTCGCTCGCCGCAGCGCCCGCGACCACGGTCCAGGATGGTCAGCTCGCGTCCTTCAGCCGCTTCGCGAGCAAGGATCCGTTCGCGCAACAGCTCAGCGACTCGACGAGCTCCTCTACTTCGCCTGCATCCTCTGGCGGCTCCTCCAGTGGGGGCGCCACCGGGCCGAGCAGCCCGACCGTGTCCGGCAACGCCCCGGCTCCGGGCAGCGCAGTCATCTCGGTGAACGGAACGCTCTACACCGTCGCCACGAAAACCGACTTCCCCCAGCCGACGTCGACCAATCCGTCGGTCGTTCCCGTCTTCCACCTCGTGTCGGTCACGGCTCACACCGCGAAGATCTCGATCGCCGGTGGCTCCTACGCAACCGGAGCGCAGACGGTCACGTTGCGGGAGAACAAGCCCGTGACGCTGATGAACACTGCTGACGGCACCCGCTACACGCTGGTGCTGAGACCCCTCGGGACGGCGGTGCCGACGGGTACGAGCACCGGCACCAGCAAGGGAACAGGCAGCGGCACGAGCACGACCTCGACGACGGTCACGCTCCCGCCGGCGACTCCCTGAGTCGATCTCTCAGGAACCGGTCGACTGATCGAACGTCGAGCTGATTCGGGCGAACGTGCGGGTCAGATCGTTCGGGTCACGGATGACCACGACGATCGTCCGGAGCTGGTTCCCGGAGCTGGGCGCGTCGAAGTAGAGATACGTGTCGACCCGATAGGACCGGTGGTCCGCGCCCGTGGTCGTGTAGCTGGGATCGCAGGCGGTGGCCGGGACGTTTGCCGGGCATGTGGTGACCGTCGGAACGAGCGCCTTCGGCGCCACCGGGTTCGCCATGTTCGTCTGGTAGACCGTGTCGCCGGTGTAGACCGAGTCCGCGATGGCCGAGTTCCATTCGGAGGTGATGAAAACGATGTTCTCGTACTTGAGGCCGCGGTAGGCCTCCATCTGCCTGTTCGCCAGGGCGCCGGCGGTCGAGATCCGGTTGGCTCGGGCGAGCGAGGTGTTGCCGGATGAGAACGCGCCGATGATGGCCAGGATGCCCACGTTCAGCATCACCATGGCCATGAGGAGCTCGAGCATGCCGAAGCCGCTCTCGTCGCGCGCGCGCAGATGCACGACTCAGCTATCGGCATCCCTCTTTAGCGGCTGAACCCCCCTGCCGATAGCCCTTCAGAGGGACGACTGTGGCTGCATTCTCATATTCCGCGATCAATGCCTCCGGCCTCGAGCTGACCGGAGAGGTCCATGCGCCCGATCTTGCCGGGGCGCGGGAGCAGCTACGCGTCCGTGGCCTGCTCGCCAACGCCCTCAAGGAGCTGCCGGCCTCGGGCGACGAGGGCGCGCGGAACGTCTTCAAGAAGGTCAAGCCGAAGACCCTCCAGATCTTCTCGCGGCAGTTCGCGACCATGATCGAGGCCGGCCTGAACGTCGTCGCCGCGCTCGTGATCCTCGAGCAGCAGACCGACGACGTGTACTTCGCCACGGTCGTGAAAGAGCTGCGCGCAGACGTCGAGGGCGGCCTGCTCCTGTCTCAGGCGATGCACCGCCATCCGAAGATCTTCGATCGCCTGTTCGTTTCGATGGTCGAGGCCGGCGAGGCGGCAGGAATCCTGGACGAGGTGCTGGACCGCGTCGCCTACCAGATCGAGAAGTCGACGCAGATCAAGCGTCGGGTCAAGGGCGCGATGCTCTATCCGACGATGGTCCTGGTGTTCGCGACCCTCGTTCTCTCGGGCCTGCTCATGTTCCTCGTGCCGGTCTTCGTGAAGATCTTCGCCTCGCTCGGCGGCCAGCTCCCGACGCTGACGCAGTACGTCGTGTCTGCGTCGGATGTACTCCGGAACTACTACTACATCATCTTCCCTGGGCTGACTCTTCTGTTCTTCGGGCTGAAGAAGTACAAGAAGACCGACGCGGGCCGGCAGAAATGGGACCGCATCAAGCTCAGGATCCCGATGAAGATCGGCCAGGTCGTCCTGAAGGTGACGATGGCCCGCTTCTCACGCACCCTTTCGACGCTCGTCTCCGCGGGCGTGGACATCATCCAGGCGCTCGAGATCACCGGCCAGACCGCCGGCAACTGGGTGATCGAGGAAGCGCTAGGCGACGTCCGGGCCAAGGTCTCCGCCGGTGTGCCGATCGCCCAGCCCCTCGTGGAGAACCCGATCTTTCCCCCGATGGTCAGCCAGATGGTGAAGATCGGCGAGGAGACCGGAGAGCTCGAGAAGATGCTCGGCAAGATCGCGGACTTCTACGAGGACGAGGTCGACGCCGCGATCCAGTCGCTGACGTCCATCGTCGAGCCGCTGATGATGATCCTGGTCGGACTGATGGTCGGCGTCATCGTCATCGCCATGTACCTGCCGATGTTCAAGATGCTCTCGCTCGTCAAATAGACCGGTCTCGCAGCCGACAGCCGCTAAAATCGGCCCAACGAGGCGGCGTAGCTCAGTTGGTTAGAGCAGCGGAATCATAATCCGCGTGTCGCAGGTTCGAGTCCTGCCGCCGCTACCTACAGCGGCTCGACGCTTCGGGAGCGGGGCGTCGGCCGTTTCGGGATGAACGGCCGCACGGGCAGAGCCCGCACGGCCTCTCACCCGGATGTCGGTTGCCGATTCTGAGTGTTCGAGGGGCCTAGGGCGCCAGGCGGGGCGGGGCCGGACTTCGATCGGACCTTCGCTACACTTCTCGGTTCGCGCGGGTCGAGGCTTGTCTCGGCGTGCGCTTCCTTCTAATCCGAGACTGAAATGGCCACTGGAGTTCGAGACAAAATCACGCTCGCCTGCAACGAGTGCAAGCGGCGGAACTACATGAGCACCAAGTCGAAGCGGAACACGCCCGACCGGCTCGAGGTCCGCAAGTACTGCCGCTGGTGCGGCGGCCACACGGCGCACCGGGAGACGCGCTAGATGGCGCGCCAGACCCGTGCGCAGCGGCGCGCCCGCCGAGAGCAGATGAGCCCGGGGAGCGAAGCAGCCCTTCCGGGCGGGCCGCCCGCACCACCGCGGCGACCGACCGCGCGCGCGTCCGCCCGTCCCGAGCCGGCGCGCGAGCCGCGGGTTTCGCGCGCCGGCGGCGTGAGGGGGTTCGTCGGGGAGTCCTGGGCCGAGCTGAAAAAGGTCGAGTGGCCGACTCAGAACCAGCTGATCCAAGGGGTCGTCGTTGTGCTGATCGCCTGCGTGATCGTCGGCGTCTTCCTCTACGCCGCCGACCTCGTCTTCAAACGCCTAGTCCAGAACGTCCTTTTGTAGCCATGTTCAAGTGGTATGTCATCAACACGTACTCCGGGCACGAGAACAAGGTCAAGACCAATCTCGAGCACCGGATCATGTCCATGAACCAGGCGCCGAAGTTCCGCCGGGTCGTCGTCCCGACCGAGCAGGTCATCGAGACGAAGGAAGGCCAGAAGGTTCAAACCGAGAAGCGCGTGCTGCCGGGCTACGTCCTCGTCAACAT
Organism: Gaiellaceae bacterium; assembly: GCA_036824055.1. GTDB lineage: Bacteria > Actinomycetota > Thermoleophilia > Gaiellales > Gaiellaceae > 3-1-20CM-4-69-9. The sequence goes on from DAITAW010000047.1 coordinate 15,282, forward strand.
GGACATGACCGATGAGGCCTGGACGGTGGTCAAGAACACTCCAGGAGTGACCGGCTTCGTCGGCGCCGGCGCCAAGCCCGTGCCGCTCGCCCAGCAGGAGGTCGACCGGATCCTGCACACCGGCCGCGGCGACGGTGAGCGCCCGCGCGCGCAGGTCGAGTTCTCGCTCGGCGAGTCCGTCAAGGTCACGTCCGGCCCGCTCTCCGACTTCGACGGCGAGGTCGTCGACGTCAACGCCGACCAGCAGAAGCTCAAGGTTCTCGTCGACATCTTCGAGCGGCAGGTCCCCGTGGAGCTCACCTTCGACCAGGTGAAGAAGCTCGACTGATGGCCAAGAAGGTTCTCACAGTCATCAAGCTGCAGATCCCGGGCGGGCAGGCGAACCCTGCGCCGCCGGTCGGCCCTGCGCTCGGCCAGCACGGCGTCAACATCATGGAGTTCTGCAAGGCGTTCAACGCGCAGACCCAGCAGGAGAACGGCCGTATCACTCCGGTGGAGATCACGGTCTACGAGGACCGTTCCTTCGCCTTCATCACCAAGACGCCGCCGGCCGCCGTCCTGATCAAGGAGGCGCTGCGGGTCGAGAAGGGCTCCGGCGAGCCGAACCGCGAGAAGATCGGCCGCCTGACTCGCGATCAGGTGCGCGCGATCGCCGAGACCAAGATGCCAGACCTGAACGCGCGAACGGTCGATCAGGCGATGCGCATCATCGCCGGCACCGCACAGTCCATGGGCGTGGAGACGGACATCCTCTAATGGCCCACGGCAAGAACTACCGGAACGCAAAGTCGCTCTTCGACCGCGAGCAGGACTACTCGCCTGCCGAGGCAGTCCGGCTGCTCAAGGAGATGCAGACCGCGAAGTTCGACGAGACGGTCGAGGTGCACTTCCGGCTCGGGCTGAACGTCCGCCACGCGGACGAGCAGCTCCGCGGCACGCTCATGCTCCCGCACGGAACCGGCAAGGAGGCGACCGTGGCCGTCTTCGCCGAAGGCGAGAAGGCCAAGGAGGCGCAGGAGGCCGGCGCCGACGTCGTCGGCTCGGCCGATCTGGCCAAGCGGGTCGAGGAAGGGTTCACCGACTTCGACGTCGCCATCGCCACCCCGGACCAGATGGGGAACGTCGGCAAGCTCGGACGCATCCTCGGGCCGCGCGGCCTGATGCCGAACCCGAAGACCGGAACGGTGACGATGGACGTCGGCAAGGCCGTCCGCGACGCCAAGGCCGGCAAGCTCGAGTACAGGACCGACCGCGGCGCGTGCGTCCACGTTGCGATCGGCAAGAAGAGCTTCGACCACCGCCAGCTCGTCGAGAACTACGCGGCGCTCCTCGACGAGATCGTCAAGGCGAAGCCGGCCGCTGCGAAGGGCCGCTACATCCGGCAGATCACGCTTGCAACTACCATGAGCCCCGGCATCCGGGTCGACACCGCGAAGACCCGGGGCATCGTCGAAGAGTTGGAGGAGTCACAGCAAGAAGCAGTTTCCGCTTAGTCAACTAGCCCGTCGCCGGAGACAGGAAGCAGCGCGAAAGCGCGGAGGCCTTCCCGAGGTGGATCGGTGAAGAGGTTTTCCCTCCTTCAGCGAGCCCGCCTGCGTGCGGGCTCGATTCGTTTCGAGGAGGTGAGTTGGTGAAGAAAGAGGACAAAGAGCGAGTGGTCGCCGAGCTGACGGAACGGCTCCGGACGACGGAGACGCTGCTCGTCGCGGACTATCGCGGGCTGACCATGCCGCAGATCGACGAGCTCCGCTCGAAGCTGATCGAGCATGGGGCTCGTTTCGCCGTCGTCAAGAACACGCTCACGAGGCGTGCGGCGGAGGCGGCCGGATCGGAGACGCTCCTCGCGCTGCTAGAGGGGCCGACCGCGATCGCGTTCCTCGAATCCGACGGGGATCCTGTCGCCGTGGCGAAAGCTCTGGTTGACGCAGCCCGCGAAACCCGAGTGCTGGTGATTCGCGGCGGGATGCTCGAGGGCCGGCCGATCGAGGCCGCCGAGATCGAATCGCTCGCGAAGGTGCCGCCGCTCGACGTGCTACGCAGTCAGGTGCTGGCGACGGTCATCGCGCCGCTCACAGGGATCGTCGCCCTGTTCACGGCACCGTTGCAAGACCTGTACGGCCTCATCGATGCTCGCATCGAGCAACTCGAGGCGCAGGGCGACACGTCGGGAACACAGGCAAGTGGCTCAGAGCCGCAAAGTGCCCAGCTTGCCGAGGAGCCCGCTGCCGAAGCGGAGCCTGAGGTCGCCGACGAGGCAAGTGGCTCAGAGCCACAAGCAGAAACCGAACCGACTGAAAATGACACTGAGACCGCAGAGGAGGAGCAGTAATGGCCGCTAGCGCGACCGACAAGGTATTCGACGAGCTCGGCAAGATGACCGTGCTCGAGCTCGTCGAGCTGAAGAAGAAGATCGAAGACGAGTGGGGCATCACCGCCGCCGCCCCGGTCGCAGTTGCCGCGCCGGGCGCCGCCGGAGCCGGCGGCGATGGGGCGGCCGCCGAGGAGAAGTCGGCGTTCGACGTCGTCCTCACGGCCGCCGGAGGCCAGAAGATCCAGGTGATCAAGGTCGTTCGCGCGATCACCGGTCTCGGCCTCAAGGAGGCCAAGGACCTCGTCGACTCGGCTCCGAAGGAGGTCAAGGAGGGCGTGCCTCAGGACGAGGCCGACTCGATCAAGGCCCAGCTCGAAGAAGCGGGAGCGACCGTCGAGGTCAAGTAGGAGTTGCCGGCGCCGGTCGGCGAAGCAGATCGGTTAGGGGAAAGGCCGCCTCAGGCGGCCTTTCCCCCTTTCGAGGGTGTCTAAGGGGCACAGCGCAGGAACGCGACTGCCGATCCATCCTCTTGACGTAACGCACCCTCCCGAGGAGATCTCATGAAGCGCCTCATCCCCCTGCTGGTGGTATTCGCCGCCGGCCTTGCTGCGTCGTTCGCGCTGGCATCGCCGAACCCCGGCCACGGGCCGAGCACGAGCACGTCCACGTCCACGAGTCCCGGCAAGTCCGGCGACCACGGGTCGAAGGCGAAGTGCCATCCGGTCAACCTGAAAGGCACCGTCGCGGTCGGATCGATCGCTCTCACCGTGACTCAGGCGGCCGGCCCGAGCGCGAAGCAGCTTCTGAACACCACCGCCAACCTGATCGTGCCGGCCGGCAAGGTGAGCGTTCAGGCCTGGTCATGCGCGACAACTGGCACGACGGGCCCGCAGACGCTCGTCTTGCGGCAGCTCCGTATCGGCGGCTCGCCCCATCCCGCCACGACGACGACGACCTCAAGCCCCTAGGCTCCAGAACAAGCTCGTCGAACTCGCCGCCAGAGGCGCCTGACCGGCGCCTCTGGCGTTTCCAGGCGGGCCGCGCTACACTGCCCTCCAGCATTCGGCGGATTCCGCAGGGTTACCCTTGCGCAGAGGCGAGGTGGTCGGGTACCCTGGCGGGTTGCGCCGCTATTCCGCTGTCCACGCCCGCCGTTCCGCCGTTCCAGTTCTCGTTCGACATTTTTAAGGGAGGCTTCATCTCTTGACGACCAAGGTCGCTGCGCCTAGCGCGCGCACCAGTTTCTCGCGCCTCAAGCACGTCCTCGACCTTCCGAACCTGATCGATATCCAGAAGGCCTCGTTTCAATGGTTCCTGGACGAAGGTCTCCGCGAGACGATCGACGACATTTCGCCGATCGAGGACTACACCGGCACCCTCGCCG
>DAITAW010000048.1:0-18867 GCA_036824055.1 Gaiellaceae bacterium
ACCTGCGACCTTGCGCTCCGGAGGCGCACGCTCTATCCCCTGAGCTACAGGCGCGAGGATGACTAGTCTAGCCCCGATGGAGGTGATCGCCCGAAGCGCGACGCTGGAGCTCGCAGAGACATTCGTCATCTCGCGCGAGTCGAGCGACACAGCCGATGTCGTGTTCGTCGAGGTCCGACACGGCAAGGTCTCGGGATTCGGTGAAGCCGCGCCGATCGAGCGCTACGAAGAGAGTGCCGAGTCGGCCCTCGCGTACATCGACGAGCACGGAGCCGAGCTCGGCGACGATCCGTTTGCGCTCGACGCGATCGAACAGCGACTTCCGGCGCGCGAATGGGCGGCGCGCGCCGCGATCGACGCCGCGCTCCACGATCTGCAGGGAAAGTTGGTCGACCTCCCGGTGTGGCGGTTGCTGGGATTGGAGCGCGAGGGGCCGCCGACGTCCTGGACGATCTGGCTCGGCGATCCGGACGACATGGCGCGGCGTGCGACCAGGGCGGTGGACTTCACACGGCTGAAGCTCAAGCTCGGCGCCGGCGACGGCCACGACGTGGAGCGCGTGCGCGCGGTCCGGAAGGTCACGCGGGCACCGCTCCAGGTGGATGTGAACGAGGCGTGGGGGCTCGAGGAAGCGCTTGACGCGTTGCCGCAGCTCGCGGAGCTCGGCGTGGAGTACTGCGAGCAACCGCTGCCGGCCGACGACCCTGATGGTCCCCGGCTCAAAGCCGCGTCGCCGATCCCGATCTATGTCGACGAAGACTGTCACCGACTGACCGACGTTGCCGTCTGCGCCGAGCGCGCACACGGCATCAACATCAAGCTCTCGAAGTCCGGCGGCATCCGCGAGGCAGTGCGCATGGCGCACGCCGCGCGCGCGCTCGATCTCGGGGTCATGCTCGGCTGCATGGTCGAGTCGGGTCTCGGAATCTCTGCGGCTGCCCAGATCGCGAGCCTTTGCAACCACGTCGACCTCGACGGCAATCTCCTGCTTGCAGAAGACCCATGGCCGGGCGTCGAGTTCAGCGACGGAATCCAGTGGCCCTCCGACCGACCAGGACTCGGTGTCAGAGAAGAAGTACCTGATCCTCGCTGAAGAGTTCTCGCACGACCCGCACTACGCCAAGACTGCACGCGGTGTCATGCGCTACCGACGAGATTCCGTGGTTGCGATGCTCGACACGAAGCGCGCCGGCGAGACCGAGGACGGCGTGCCGATCGTCGCCACCGTCGACGAGGCGCTCCGCTTCGACCCGAACACCGCGCTGGTCGGCGTCGTTACCCAGGGTGGTCACTTTCCCGGTGACTGGCAGGAGCTGCTGAAGAGCTGCGTCGAGCAAGGACTCGACCTCGAAAACGGCCTGCACGTTCGCCTGCACGAGATTCCCGGGCTGCCGGAGCTCGCCGCGCAGCACGGGGTCGAGCTGCGGGACCTCCGCGAGCCGCCTGCCGATCTGAGCACGGCGACAGGAGAGAACCTGCAGGTCGACGCGACGATCGTCTTGACGGTCGGGTCGGATTGCGCGATCGGGAAGATGACCGCGACGTGTGAGCTCGACCTCGAGGCGCGCAGGCGAGGGCTGAAGTCGGTCTTCGTTCCGACCGGCCAGACCGGCATCGCGATCGCGGGCTGGGGGATCTCCGTCGACGCCGTCGTCTCGGACTTCCTCGCCGGCGCCGCGGAGCGACTGGTGATCGAGGGCGCCGAGAAGGGCGACCTGCTGTGGGTGGAGGGGCAGGGCGCGATCCTTCATCCGATCTACTCCGGTGTCACCGTGGGGCTGATCCACGGGAGCGCGCCGCATCTCTTCGTGCTCTGCCACGAAGTGGGGCGGACGGTGGTCGAGGGCGACCCGACGGAGTCACCGATCGTGAGCCTGACGGAGCTCATCGACCTCCACGAGCGAATGTCTCTGAAGCTCCGGCCCGCGAAAGTCGCGGCCGTCGCGCTCAACACCTCGAGCGTCTCCGAGGACGAGGCCCACGCGGCGATTGCCGCCGCAGAGGCGGAAACCGGCCTGCCGGCGGACGATCCGGTCCGCTTCGGGGCCGGAAAGATCCTCGATGCAGTGCTCCAGGCGCCGACCGGGCGGCGCCGCCCAAAGGCTGGGCGGGCTTCGCCCGCGCAGCCGTCCTAGCTAACAGACCAGGCGGAGGAACCTTTCGAACATCCCCAACCGGGCGCTCAAACTCAGGGCCTGATCTGCCGAAGAGAAGGGCATGTGGCGGATCACTGCGGTCCTGGCGTGCGCCTGCGCGGCCCTAGCCCTTTCGGGGGCGGCCTCGAGCACGACCTTCGGCGTCGCCGACGACGCCGGCAAGTACGCCGATGACGGCGGTCCCGGCTTCTTCCACATGCTGACCGACCTCGGGATGACGGAGAACCGCATGGCCGTCTTCTGGGATCCGTCCCAGCCCAACACGATCGTCGACCAGGCCTTCCTCGACCGCGCGGTGCCGGAGGCGATGCGTCACGGCATCGAGGTGATCTTCTCGATCTATCCAGAAAAGGCTCGCTCCCTCGTCGACACGCCGAATGGCGTACAGCTCTTCGCGCAGTACGCGGCCAGGGTCGTGCAGCGCTACCCGTACGTTCGCAAGGTCATCTGCCTGAACGAGGGCAACCAGCCGCGCTTCCACCAGCCCCAGTTCGACGAGTCGGGCAAGGGGATCTCCGGCTACGTGCAGGAGCAGGCAATGGCCGCGTGTTACGACGCCGTCAAGGCGGTCGACCCGAACATCACCGTGATCGCCTTCGGCCTCTCACCGCGCGGCAACGACGACTTCGAGGCCTCCAGCAACGTGTCGCACTCGCCGATTCGCTTCCTCGAGGAGGTCGGCCAGGCCTATCGCGCGAGTGGAAGGACGAAGCCGATCGCCGACGAGGTGTCGCTTCACTGCTACCCGAACCTGAACACGGACGCGCCGAGCGTCGGGTACGCCTGGCCGAAGATCGGGTGCGCGAACTTCGACCGGTTCAAGCAGGCCTGGTGGGACGCGTTCCACGGCACGGCACAACCGCTGTTCCGCGAGGCCGGTGACACGGGGCCCGGACCGTACGTCCACATCTACGTGGACGAGGTCGGCTACCAGGCGACGATTCCGCCCGACAAAGCCAGCCTGTATACGGGCACAGAGAACGTTCCGACGATCGACGAGGCGACGCAGGGCGCCTACTACGGACAGCTCATCGCGATGATGGCCTGCGACCCGAACGTGGCGCTCCTGAACTTCTTCCACGCGGTCGACGAGACCAGCCTGCCGGCATGGCAGAGCGGGCTCGTCCTGCCGGACGGCACGCGGCGGGCATCCTTCGACATCGTCAAGAACGCGATCATGGCCAATCAGCAATGCCACGGAACGCCCGTGCAATGGCGTCACACCGACCGGATCGTCGGCGGGCAAACGACCTTCAACCTGCCGCGCTCGTTCCTCGTCAAAGCCGCGGAAGGCTTCTCGTACGACGTCACGATCACCCGTCCGACGAGCACGCGCAGGCTCACCGGTGCAACGGGTCAGGGGGAGGCCGCCCGCGACGTTCTCTTCAAGCTCCCTAAGCTGAGGCGGGGCTCCTACCGCGTGACCGTGACACTCCACGCCGAGAGCAATCCGGACCGCACGGCCACGTTCACGCGAACCTTCCGCGCTTAGCGGGCATGTCCGATTCGGCCGGTCTTGGAGTCCCGCCGGATGCGATATAAGAACCAACATGACTGATCCGCGCGTGGCGAAGCTGGCCGATCTGATCGTCAACTACTCGCTCGAGCTCGCGCCCGGCCAGATCGTCCGGCTGGACGGCGGGACTGTGGCGGCTCCCTTCGTCAGGGAGCTCTACCGGCAGGCGTTACGTGCCGGCGCCTATCCACGCACACGGGTCGAGGTCGAAGGAATCGACGTGATCGCGGTCGGGGAAGCGTCGGCCGAGCAGCTGTCGTTCGTCTCCGAGATCGACCGCTTCGAGATCGACCACGTCGACGCGATCGTGACGATCTGGGCCGACCGGAACACCCGCGCGCTCAGTCAGGCGGATCCGCAGCGTGTCAGCAAGAAGATCGCGTCGCGGCGCAAGTTGACGAATCGACTCTGGGAGCGCATCGACGAGGGGAACGCGAAGTGGGTCGGGACGAGATTTCCGACTGAAGCGCATGCGCAGGACGCGGAGATGGCACTCGCGGAATACGAGGACTTCGTGTACAGCGCGTGTCACGTTCAGGGTGACGAGGACCCGGTCGCGCATTGGCGCGAAGTCTCCGTAGGGTTGAACAGCCGCGCTCGCGAGCTGAACACCTTCTCCGAGCTGCGTGTCGTCGGGCCAGACACCGACCTGCGGTTCAACGTGGCGGGCCGCGAATGGCTGGCGGCAGATGGCAGGTTGAACATGCCGGACGGAGAGATCTTCACCAGCCCGGTCGAGACCGCGACCGAAGGCGAGATCCGCTTCTCGTTCCCGGCGATCTTCCAGGGGCGCGGAGTGGAAGACGTTCGCCTGCGCTTCGAAGGGGGCCGCGTCGTCCATGCCGAGGCGGGCAACGGGAACGACTTCCTGCAATCGCTCCTCGACATGGACGAGGGAGCGCGCATCCTCGGCGAAGTCGCGTTCGGCCTCAACTACGAGATCGACCGGTTCACGCGAGACATCCTCTTCGACGAGAAGATCGGCGGCACGTTGCATTTCGCGCTCGGCTCGAGCTTCAAGAAGCTCGGCGGCCGGAACGAGTCCGGTCTGCACTGGGACATGATCTGCGACCTCCGCGCGGACGGGGAGGTCTACGCCGACGGCGAGCTCGTCTGGAAGGCGGGCCAGTTCTTGCACGAGCCGCGAGTCGAAGTAGCGGCGGAGCCGATCGCAGCTTCCTGACCCGCGTCGCCGTCATCTCCGACACGCACCTCCCGCGCGGGACGCGGGCGCTGCCCGAGGAGTGCGTGCGGCTGCTGGCGAGTGCCGACCTCGTGCTACACGGCGGAGACTTCGTGTCTACGCAATTCCTGCAAGAGCTGCAGAAGCTCGGCCCGCCCGTTGCCGGTGTGTGCGGAAACATGGACGAGCAGGCGCTCAAGACGATGCTCCCGAAGCAGCGGGTCGTCGAGGTGGACGGCGTCCGGATCGGGATGGTGCACGACCCTGGTCCGCGCGAGCGGCGTGAGGCCCGGCTCGCCGCCCGATTCGAGGATTGCGGCGCAGTCGTCTACGGACACACCCACGTTCCGCAGGTCGAGCGGTTCCAGCATCTCTGGGTGCTCAATCCGGGCTCCCCGACCGAGCGGCGGAGCGCCCCGGCCCACTCGATGATCGTCCTGAGCATCCGCGGAACACGGATCACGCCGGAGCTGGTGACGCTCTGGACCGGACTTGACAGGGCGAACAGGTGTTCGCTACTCTACGAACACATGTTCCCTCGCCTGGCAATCCTCCTCCTGGCCGTCTCCCTCGTGGTGGGCGTGGTCGCTCGGCCGTCCGGCGGCGCTGGGAAGCCCGTGAATTACGTGGTCAAGCCGACGGACACCCTCTGGTCGATCGCCTCCGCCCGCTACGCGGGGGACCCGCGGCAGGGGATCTGGGAGCTCCAGCGGCGCAACCATCTCCACGGCACGATCCTCGTGCCCGGACAACGATTGATCCTGCCTTAGTCGTCGGAAGACGACTCGATCACCGAAGGCTTGCGAACGCTCTTTTGCCGCCGTGGCGGGCTTTGCCCGTCGCGGCCGCAAACGCTGTCGGAGAAAACATCGCCCGAAAGTCATCATGGCTCGGCGTAGCCGAGCCGGACTTTCGGGCGCTACTCGGTGAGGGGGAGTCCGGCGGTGTAGACCTTCTCGCCGCGGAACAAGCGCTGCTCGCGATCCCAGGGAAAGAAGATCACCACCTTCCAGGCAAGCCGCTCACCGGACGGTGGAAACCCGAGCCACTCCGCCTCGTGCGTGCCGGTCACGTCGGCCTCCTCGCAGACGCCTTGCGGACCGATCACGATGTCGGTCAGGTCGAAATGGATGTCGGGAAATGCAGAGAGCAGCTCCGTGTAGAAGCGGGCCGCACCCTCGTGGCCCTCCCAGCGCTGGTGACTCTGCGCGAGCTCGTACACGCAGTCCGGCGTCAGCGTCGAGATCAGGCCCGGCAGGTCGCGTTCGTCCTCGGCGATCGAGTGGCGTTTCCAGAGCTTGCGAATCTCGTCGAGCTCAGTTCCTGAGGCTTCGCGACGGATCAGGTCCCGAATGTCTTCGGTCATGCGCCCCGAGCCTACAAGTCAAGCGGTCGCAGCGACCTGATACGGCTCGTCCGGCGAATCCAGGGCGCGGGGCGCGTCCGGTTGAAACAGCGCGGGTCGCCGGCGAAACGCGGCGAAGAACGCATCCACCACGGCGGGCGAGAACTGCTTCGCACGACACCGCCGCACCTCCTCCGCCGCCTCGTCGACGCTGAGTGCCCGTCGGTACGGTCGATCGCTCGTCATCGCATCCCAGGCGTCGGCAAGTCCGACGATGCAAGCTGCCTCGGGAATCGTGTTGCCGGCGAGCCGATCGGGATAGCCCTTGCCGTCCCAGCGTTCGTGATGGTGCCGGATGATCGGAACCGCATCGTGTAGGCGGCTGAAGTGAGAGACGATCTCCGCGCCGTCCGCAGGGTGGCGCTTGATCGACTCGTACTCGTCCGCGTCGAGCTTCCCGGGCTTGGTGAGGATGCTGTCCGGAACGGCGATCTTGCCGATGTCGTGGAAGAGACCGCCGAAGCGGATCGCGTCGAGGCTTTCACGCTCGAGGCCCAACTCCTCGGCGACGGCGAGCGCGATGCCTTGAACGCGCGCCGAATGGCCCGCGGTATACGGATCCTTCGCATCGACCGTTGCGTTCAGGCTCTCGATCGCTTCCAGCGAGCTCTCCTCGAGCCGGCTGTACGACTCCATCAACTCGCGCGAACGTGCGCGAAGAGTCACGGCCTGCCGCTTGATCGTCAAAGACGCCTTGCGCACGAGGAGGGCAAGTGCGGCGTACAGCGCGGCAAAGACCGCGATGACGCCCATCCAGATCACGCGCTTGCCCGACGCGATGAAGCTCTCCGTGTGCTGCGGCTTGGCATAGATCTCGTACGCCCCGAGCGCGTGTTTGCCGTCGACACTCATGATCGGCGCGTAGACCTCGAAGACGTGGTCGAGGCCGAGGCCGCGTTCGACGGCATTCTCCTCGCTGCTGAGCTTGCTCATCGAGGCGTACGCGCGTCGGTTCGCAATCGTCTCGCCGAGGTCTCCGAGCAACGCGGACGAGAAGCGACGACCGATGCGCTCGGGCGCGCGGTTCGTCCACACGAGCGTTCCGTCAGGTCGCCACACCTTGACCGACAAGAGGTCGGGCTGGCGTCGCAACTGTGCTTCGAGCTTGAGGGGGAGATGTGGGGAAATATGAAGCCTGTTACCGCGAACGAGCTCGGGCCGGAGCACTCCGTCGACGTATTGCGTCAGGCTCGCGCTCGTGTCGTCGAGGGCCTGGCGCTGCAGCGAAGTGGTGAGAACCCAGCCCAGGAAGCTCGCGCCGACGAACAGGATTCCCGCGCTCGCGACCAGGAAGACATGCAGCAGCGTGACCGAGCGATGGAGCGCCCAGCCACCGGAGACCCCGGGTACCGCGTGAGAAGGCATCTCGTCCTCAGGCCCGCTATCGGCCTGGCCTCGGGATGACTTGAGGGTCCGAAACCTAGAATCGGGACGTGGATCTCGATCTCGTCTTCCTGGGCACCGCAGGCTCCATGCCGACGGCCCAGCGCGCCCCGGCTGCCCTGCTCGTCCGTCGTGGCGGTGACCGGCTGCTCTTCGACTGCGCTGAGGGAACCCAGCGCCAGCTGCTTCGCTCGTCCGTCGGGCTCGTGGAGCTCGCCGAGGTCTTCGTGACGCACTTTCACGCCGACCACATCCTCGGGCTCCCGGGGCTCTTCAAGACCTTTTCGCTGCGGGGGCGCGAGCGCCCGCTCGAGGTGTACGGCCCGCGGGGCCTGGTCGACCTGCTCGGATCGCTCAAACGAGTGGTCGGGAAGCTTTCGTACGAGCTGCGGGTGATCGAGCTCGAGCCTGGCGACGTCCTCGAAAGGGACGAATACCGTCTCGCGACGTTTGCGGTCTCCCACGGTGTCCCGGCCGTCGGCTGGTCGGTGATCGAGGCCACGCGTCCCGGGCGTTTCGACGTCGAGGCGGCCGATGCACTCGGCGTGCCGAGTGGGCCGGCGCGCGGCGCGCTGCAGCAGGGGGAGTCGGTGATCTGCCCGGACGGAAGCACCGTGAACGCCGATCAGGTCCTCGGCCCCCCGCGTCCGGGCCGCAAGATCGTGATCACCGGTGACACTGCGCCGGCCGAGTCGATCGTCGAGGCGGCGTGGGATGCAGACGTCCTCGTCACGGAAGCGACGTTCTCGGAGGAAGAGCGAGAGCGCGCGGAGGAGACCAGCCACCAGACTGCCGCCCAGGCCGCCGGGATCGCCCAGCGCGCGAACGTGGCGCTCCTCGCCCTGACTCATCTCTCCAACCGCTACTTCGGTCCGGAGATCGCTCAGGAAGCACGCGAGATCTTCGCCGAAACCGTCGTACCGAAGGATTTCGACATCGTCGACGTCCCGCTCGCCGAGCGGGGCACGCCGCGCCTCGTCAAGGGTGGAGCACTCCACCGGCGCGAGCCGGAGGCCGTATCATCCGCGCCGCAATGACGGGCATGGTTCGAGTCGCCGTCGCCGGTGACGTCACCGAGGCGGAGGAGATCCAGGAGATCCTGCGTTCGGCAGGAATCGAAGCGGAGATCGCCGACGGTGAGGACGACTCCGTCACGGTTTCGGTCCCCGAGTCGTCGGTCGAGCAAGCGCAGGACGTCATCGAAGCAATGACCGAGCCAGAAGACGTGATCGGCGAACCGTAGGAATGGAGGCAGTCGCGGGCATGGTGGTCTTCCGTGGCCGTCCGACCGCGACACCATCGCGGCCGCGGCCAGCACTTTCTCCGCAGTAGCAAGCTCGCAGCGAAGCTCGTTCGCACTGCCGGCATCCGGCCCGGCGACCTCGTCCTCGATCTCGGCGCCGGCACGGGCCTGCTCACGGCCGACCTCGGTTTCGCCCGCCAGGCGCGCCCGCGCGACCTCGATGCCTGTCAATGGGCGAATCTCTGGCGCACCGTCCGGCAAAGCGTCTAGAGTCCTGTCCGACCCGAACCCCTTTAAGCCGGTCCAGTGAGGCCGGGAAGGAGTCGCATGAATCTGCCTGGCCGAAAACCGTCGATCCCGCATAACTCGTGAGCGCTGTGGAGGCTCCGGCGGGAACCGTCCTCCTCGATGCGGATGCGCTGAGGCGGACGCTCTCGCGGATCGCGCACGAGATCATCGAGGCGAACCCCGATCTCACGCGGGTCGCGCTCGTCGGCATCCAGACCCGCGGCGTTCCGCTCGCGCACCGTCTGCGACGGCTGATCGAGGAGCGAGCCGGTGCTGCACCCGACCTCGGCGCCGTCGACATCACGTTCTACCGCGACGACGTGCAAGTCCGGGCCGGGGGCGCTCCGCGCCACTCGCAACCGGTTGTCCGCTCGACTGCGCTCGACTTTCCACTCGACGGCAAGACCGTCGTCCTCGTCGACGATGTTCTCTATACCGGCCGCACGATCCGCGCGGCGATCGAAGCGCTCTTCGACTACGGCCGACCAGAGCGCATCCAGCTTGCGGCCCTCGTCGATCGCGGCCACCGCGAATTGCCGATCCGTCCCGACTACGTCGGCAAGAACCTTCCGACCTCACGCGACGAGCGCATCCAGGTGCAGCTCGTCGAGGTGGACGAGGTCGACCGCATCCTGCTCGTTCCCGCACCAGAGGAGGCCCACGAGGATGGCTGACATTCGCGTCATGCGGGAGGACCTGCGCCCGCCCGCGTCGCCGCCGAAGCGGCACTTCATCTCGATCAAGGACGTGACGCGTGACGACGTCGAGCGGCTGCTCGCGACGGCACGCACGCTCGAGCGCAGCATGGAGCGGGAGGTGAAGAAGCTCCCGACGCTCAAGGGGCGGCTCGTGATCAACGTCTTCTACGAGTCCTCGACGCGGACGTCGTCCAGCTTCGAGCTGGCCGCGAAGCGGTTGTCCGCGGACACGATGTCGATCAAGTCCTCGGGGTCCTCGGTCGACAAAGGCGAGTCACTCAAGGACACGGCGATCACGCTCGGCGCATACGACCCCGACGTCATCGTCATCCGTCACCCGCAGATCGGTGCGCCGAATCTCGTCGCGCGCGTGACGGACGCCCACGTCGTGAACGCCGGCGACGGGAAGCATCAGCATCCCACGCAGGCGCTGCTCGATCTGTACACGATGCGCGAGGAGCTTGGCCGACTCGAGGGGCTGCACGTCGCGATTGTCGGGGACGTCCTCCACTCACGGGTGGCGCGTTCCCTCATCCAGGCTCTCTCATTGATGGGCGCGCACGTGACGCTCGTCGGCCCGCCGGCGTTGCTTCCGCGCGGCGTCGAAGCCATGGGATGCGAGGCGACCACCGACATCTCGGTGATCGGCGGCGCGGACGTCGTCTACGTCCTACGCATGCAGCGCGAGCGGATGGAAGAGGGCGCCAACTACGTGCCGTCGCTCCGCGAGTACACGGCGCGCTGGGGGGTGACGCCCGAACGTTTGCGGCCAGGCCAGAAAGTGATGCATCCCGGGCCGATGAACCGTGGGGTCGAGATCGATCCGCGAGTCGCCGACCACGCTGACGCATTGATCGAGACGCAAGTACGGGCGGGTCTCGTAACGCGTATGGCCGTCCTCTACGACCTGCTGACGAGCGGCCCGATCGAGGTCAAGACCGAATCGGTGTTCGAGGTCGCGTGATGCTCTTCGCCAAGGACGCAGCCAAGGAGAACGTCGTCGTGCGCGGTGCGCGCATCATCGACCCGGTCGAAGGCGTGGACGCGGTGCTCGACGTGCGCATCGACGATGGGGTGATCGCCGCCCTCGGCCAGAATCTCGATCCGAACGGTCATCGCGTGTTCGAAGCAGAGGGGCTCGTACTCGCACCGGCGTTCGTCGACACGCACGTACATCTGCGCACCCCCGGGCGAGAGGACGAGGAGACCATCGCCTCGGGCACGGCTGCCGCCGCCGCCGGCGGCTACTGCGCGATCCTCGCGATGCCGAACACGGATCCGGTCGTCGACTCGGCGGCGACGCTCGGCTCGTTGATCGAGGCCGCTCGCACCGAGGCCGAGATTCCGGTCGGGTTCCTGGCCGCGATCACCAAGGGCCAGTCCGGGGCCGAGCTCACCGAGATGAGCGAGCTCGCCGCCGCCGGCGCGGTCGGCTTCAGCGACGATGGCGTTCCCGTCGCTGCGCCCGGGCTGATGCGGCGAGCCCTCCAGTACGGGGCGGTGACCGGCAGGCGAATCGCACTCCACTGCGAGGAGCGAACGCTCTCCCGCGACGGCCAGATGCACGAAGGCGAGGTGTCCGCAGAGCTCGGCTTCACCGGCTATCCGTCGGTCGCCGAGAGCCTGATGGTCGAACGAGACCTCGCACTCGCCGCGTACGAACGGCAACCGCTCCACCTGCTTCACCTCTCGGCGTGGGAGTCGGTGCAGGCCCTTCGACGCGCCCAGGGAGACGGCGTACTGGCGACGGCGGAGGTCACGCCGCACCATCTCTGCCTGACCGACGAGGCGATCCGGTCGCTCGATCCGAACCTGAAGATGAACCCCCCGCTGCGTTCGGAGTCGGACCGCACCGCGCTCATCGAAGGGCTCAGGGACGGAACGATCGCCGCGATCGCCACCGATCACGCCCCTCACGCGCGACACGAGAAGGATGTCCCGTTCGAAGCGGCGCCGTTCGGTGTCACCGGGCTCGAGACGTCGTTCGCCGCGCTCTACACGCATCTCGTGGAGCCAGGTCTGATTCCGCTCGACGTCCTCTTGGAGCGGATGTCCGCCGGGCCGGCGCGCGCCTACGGGCTCGACGAGCCGCGCATCGCCGTCGGCTCCGCCGCGAATCTCGTCCTGCTCGACCTGCACGCGAGCTATCGCATCACGGAGGAGACGTTCCGCTCTCGTTCGGTGAACTCGTGGCTCCTCGGCGAAACGGTGAAAGGCAAGGTTCGCGCGACCATCGCCTCAGGACGGCTGGCGTACTCGACATGACAGGCTTTCTCGCGCTCGAGGACGGCACGGTCTTTCGCGGCGACTCGGTTGCGGCCGAAGGCTTCGCGGTCGGCGAGGCGGTGTTCACCACCGCCATGACCGGCTACCAGGAAGTCGTCACCGACCCCAGCTTCTCCGAGCAACTCGTCTGCTTTACCGCGCCGATGGTCGGCAACTACGGCGTCGCGGAGGGCCGGTCCGAGTCGGCGCGCCCGCACGCTCGCGCGGTGCTGATGCGTGAAGCGCGCGGCCCAGCTTGGACGGACTGGCTGCACGAGCGCGGCATCGTCGCGCTCAGCGGTATCGACACGCGTTCCCTGGTCCTGAAGCTGCGCGACGCGGGCGCGCTCCGCGCGGTGGCCGTCGCAGGCGGCGGCTCCCCCGAGCAAGCGGTGTCGGTGGCGCGGTCCCAGCCGTCGATGGCCGGACGCGCACTTGCAGCCGACGTCTCCACTCCAAGGCCCTACGTCTACTCGGACGTCGGGTTGGCCCGGATCGCGGTGGTGGACTACGGCTGTAAGCGGTCCATCCTCCGGCGCCTGGCAGGTGCAGGCGCCGCCGTAACGGTCTTTCCGCACGACGCGATCGCGGACGAGCTGCTCCGTTTCGACGGCGTGCTCCTGTCCAACGGGCCCGGCGATCCCGAGCCACTCGCAGACGAGGTCACGGTCGTGCGTGAGCTGATCGGGCGCGTGCCGTTGCTCGGGATCTGTCTCGGTCACCAGCTGCTCGCGCTCGCCGCAGGACACGAGACGTTCAAACTGCCGTTCGGGCACCGCGGCGCGAATCATCCGGTGCTCGAGCGCGCGTCGGGTCGCGTGCTCGTCACGAGTCAGAACCACGGCTTCGCGGTCGCGGCGTCGGAGTCGCGCGAGGCGACGTACGTCTCGCTCTACGACGGGACCGTCGAGGGACTCGACCTTCCGCTCGAGCACGCGCGGTCGGTGCAGTTTCACCCGGAAGCCGGCCCAGGCCCCCACGACGCCTGGCCGATCATCGAACAGTGGGTGGAGGAGGTGGCGTATGCCCAGGCGGCATGATCTCGAGTCGATCTGCCTGATCGGCTCCGGCCCGATCGTGATCGGCCAGGCGTGCGAGTTCGACTACGCGGGCTGCCAGGCGCTGAAGGTCCTCCGCGAAGACGGCTTCCGCACGATCGTCGTGAACTCGAATCCCGCGACGATCATGACCGACCCCGGTTTCGCCGACCGGACGTATCTCGAGCCGCTCGACCTCGAGGGCGTCAGCGACGTCCTGGCGCGCGAACGGCCCGACGCGTTACTCCCCACGATGGGCGGCCAGACGGCGCTCAATCTCGCAAGGGAGCTGGCAGACGCCGGCGTTCTCGAAGAGCTCGGCGTTGAGCTGATCGGCGCCCCCCTCGACGTCATCCAGCGCGCCGAGGACCGCCAGCTCTTCCGCGACGCCGTTCACTCGGTCGGGTTGCGCACACCGAATTCGCGCATCGTCACAGATCTTTCCCAGCTGGCCGGTCTGGCCACGCCTGCGGTGGTGAGACCGGCATTTACTCTCGGCGGGCACGGCGGCGGCTTCGTCGAGACCGTGGAGCAGCTGTACCGCCAGGTCGAGCTCGGCCTCTTCGAGAGCCCGATCGGACAGGTGCTCGTCGAGGAATCGGTGCGCGGCTGGGACGAGTTCGAGCTCGAGGTCGTGCGCGACCGCAAGGACAACGTGGTGATCGTCTGTTCGATCGAGAACATCGATCCGATGGGTGTCCACACCGGGGACTCCGTGACGGTCGCACCGCAGATGACGCTGTCGGATCACGCGTATCAGGAGCTCCGCGACGCAGCGGCCGCAGTGGTCCGCGCGGTCGGCGTTGAGTGCGGCGGATCGAACATCCAGTTCGCGCGCGAACGCGACACGGGGGAGCTGCGCGTGATCGAGATGAATCCACGCGTCTCCCGCTCATCCGCGCTGGCCTCGAAGGCCACCGGCTATCCAATCGCCAAGGTGGCTGCGAAGCTCGCCGTCGGCTACACGCTCGACGAGATCCCGAACGATCTCACCGGCACGACGCCGGCGAGCTTCGAGCCGACACTCGACTACGTCGTGGTCAAGTTCCCGCGCTTTGCCTTCGAGAAGTTTCCCGGCGCCGACACGACGCTCGGAACGCAGATGAAGTCGGTCGGGGAAGCCATGGGCATCGGGCGTACCTTCGTCGAGGCCTTCCGCAAGGCGCGGCGCTCGCGTGAGCTGGACGGCGAGGAGATGTGGCAGCTCGCCGAGTCGGCTCATCCGTGGTTTGCTGCCGAGCTGGCGGGCGAGCTGGACGAACTGAGGCTCGAGGATCTGGTGGCAGACGATTTCCTGCGCATTAAACGAGCGGGCTTCTCCGACTCGGACATCGCCTCGAAGTGTGGCGTGAGCGAAGAAGATGTCCGCGCAAGGCGCCGGGCCTGGGGTGTGCGTCCCGCGTACCGCCGAGTCGACTCGTGCGCGGGCGAGGTGGAGGCAGCCTCGACCTACTACTACTCCACATGGGGCGAGGCCGATGAGGCGCCGCTGCGGGGCGAGAAGCCACGCGTCGTCATCCTCGGCTCCGGTCCGAACCGCATCGGCCAAGGGATCGAGTTCGACTACTGCTGTGTACACGCCGCGCAGAGCTTCCGCGCACTCGGCTACGAAGCGGTGATGGTCAACTGCAACCCCGAGACCGTCTCCACGGACTACGACACTTCCGACAGGCTCTATTTCGAGCCGCTCGGCCTGGAGGAAGTGCTCGCGGTGTGCGAGCGGGAGCAGCCGGACGGCGTCGCGATCCAGTTCGGCGGGCAGACGCCGCTCAAGCTGGCCCGAGGGCTCGAGGCAGCCGGGCACCGGATCATCGGCACGGCGTTCGAAGCCGTCGACGTCGCCGAGGATCGCGAGCGATTCGGCGCTCTGCTCGACTGGCTCGGGATTCGCTGCCCGGAGTGGGGCATAGCGCGGAGCAGCGACGAGGCACGGGGGATTGCCGAGCGGATCGGTTTCCCGGTGCTGATCCGTCCTTCGTACGTGCTCGGCGGGCGGGCGATGCGCGTGTGCTACTCGGCGGACGACCTCGGCACGATCGACACGCCCGTCCTGATCGACCGCTTCATCGAGAGCGCGATCGAGATCGACGTGGACGCCGTCTCGGATGGATCGGACACGTACGTCGGCGCGGTCATGCAGCACGTCGAAGAGGCAGGTGTGCACTCGGGGGACTCGGCCTGCGTGTTGCCGGCGCCCTCCCTCAGCGCGGCGCAGGACGCCGCCATCCGTCAGATCGTGCGGCGGCTCGCACACGCGCTCGGCGTGGTCGGGCTCATCAACGTGCAGCTCGCGGTCGTCGACGACAGCATCTACGTGCTCGAGGCGAACCCGCGTGCCTCACGCACGGTTCCCTTCGCCTCGAAGGCGACGGGAGTGAATCTCGTGGAGGCGGCCTGCCGCGTCATGGCCGGCACACGACTGTCCGACCTCGACCTGTTCGAGGGGCAGTCGCTCGGACACGTCTCGGTGAAGGCCGCGGTGCTTCCGTTTGCGCGCTTCCCCGGCGCCGATCCGGTGCTCGGCCCCGAGATGCGTGCAACCGGAGAGGTGATGGCGAGCGCCGCCGATCTCCCAACGGCTTTTGCGAAGGCCGAACGCGCAGCGGGCCGGCCACTGCCGGTCGCCGGCACCGCGTTCCTCTCGGTGCGCGATGCGGACAAGCGGGCGGTCGTCCAGGTCGCGGGTGGGCTCGCCGAGCTCGGGTTCAAGTTGCTCGCGACAGCCGGCACTGCGGACACACTCGCCGCGGCCGGGCTCGACGTGGAACGCGTGCGCAAGGTGACGGAAGACGGCGAAGGCCCGACCGTTGTCGATCTGATCCGTCGCGGTCGCTGCAACCTCGTCATCAACACGCCGCAGGGATCGGGCGCGCGGACCGACGGTTATCTGATCCGCGAGGCCGCCCTCGTGGCGCGGGTCCCGTGCATCACGACCCTGTCGGGCGCGACGGCCGCGGTGGACGCGATCGCGAACGCCCGCAGCGAAGAGTCGCTCTCGCTGCAGGAGCTTCAGGAACGAATCGAGCATGAGACGCGAGCGGCTTAGCGTCGTCGCGAACGAGCAGGTCGGCGCGTACACGTTGCTCCGTGTGGCACGCGGCGGTGTGGACCCCGGCGTGCCTGGACAGTTCTTCATGCTCGAGGCGCCCGGCCGCCTGCTCCCTCGGCCGATGAGCCTCTGTCTCGCGCCACGCGGTGAGCTTGCTTTTCTCATCGACGCGATCGGGCCGGGCACTGCCGCCCTCTGCGAGCTCGGTCGCGGCGAAGCGATTCATGTCCTCGGTCCGCTCGGGAACGGCTTTGAGCTCGATCGGGCGCGGCCGCTGCTCGTCGGCGGAGGCATCGGCATGGCCCCGTTGCCGTACCTGTCGCAAGCGCTCGGGCGACCGCCCGCCGTGCTCGGTTTCCGCTCGGACCGGCATGCGCAGGCGGCGGAGCTTGTACCGAATGCCCAGGCCTGCGTCGAGCCGACCCTGGTGACGGAGTTGATTCCGGCCGGCATGGACGTGTTCGCGTGCGGGCCCGAGCCGATGCTGCAGGCGTTGCGCGCCCTCGCTCCGGGCGCTCAGCTGGCCTGGGAAGCGCCGATGGCCTGCGGCTACGGAGCCTGCTACGGCTGCGCGGTCGAGATCGACGGCGAGCTCAGGCGCCTCTGCGTCGAGGGGCCGGTGCTCCGTGCTGCTTAACGCCTCCGGTTGTCTCGATGCGCTCACTGCTCCCGACGTCGCCCGCAGCCTCGACGCGTTCGTGACCAAAACCGTCACACCACTGCCGCGCGACGGGAACACGCCGGTGCGAATCGCCGAAACCGAGGTGGGCATGCTCAATTCGATCGGTCTGGCGAATCCCGGCATCGATCGCTTCATCACGCGCAACATCCCGCGACTCGCTGAGCTCGGTGTGCCCCTCTGGGTGTCGGTCGGCGGGTTCGCGACCGACGAGTACGCCGACATCTGCTCGCGGCTCGACGATCACGCAGAGGTGAGCGTCATCGAGCTGAACGTGTCGTGCCCGAACGTCGAGGCGCCGGCCGAGAGCGCCGCGGAGATCGTCAGCGCCTCCCGGCTGGCAACGCGAAAACCCCTCTGGGCGAAACTCTCTCCGGCGGTGCCCGACATCGCCGAGGTTGCACGCGCGGCGCAGGCGGCCGGCGCCGACGGGCTTTCCCTCGTCAACACGATTCGCGGCCTGAAGCTGGACAGCAGGACCCTGCGGCCCGTGCTGGGCCCCGGGCAGGGAGGCCTCTCGGGGCCCGCGCTCAAGCCGGTTGCGCTCGCCGCCGTTGCGACCTGCTACCAAGCGACGCAGATGCCGATCGTCGGCATGGGCGGCGTGCAGACGGGACTCGACGCGCTCGAGCTCATCGCCGCGGGCGCGCAACACGTCGCGCTCGGAACAGTGCTGTTCTCCGACCCGGACGCGCCGGCACGCGTGCGCGCGGAGCTGCACGCCGCCGCAGCAGCGCGTGGATGGACCGCATACGAAGATGCATACGCGGTCGCTCATGAAGAGACGTTGTCCGCCGGGGCAACTCTCGACGGAAGGTCGAGCGTCTGAGCTTCAAAAAGCCTGCTCAGAACGCAAACGTAGCCGCTTGACGGTCGCAGGTCGCTTGTTAGACTCCGGCGCTCATGGTGTCGCCCAAGACCCAGGCCGAGGCACCGATTCGTTCGCTCGATCAACGCATGGAGGCGCTGAAGAGGGCGAATGACATCCGTGTCAGACGAGCCAGGCTGAAGAAGGATCTCAAGGACGGACGCGTCCAGATCGAGCAGATCCTCAGCAACCCACCTGAGTACGTGTCGACCGCGAAGGTGTTCGACATGCTCATGGCGGTCCCGAAGTTCGGGCGAGTCAAGGCAGCGCGGTTCCTGAACATGTGCCGGATCAGTCAGTCGAAGACAGTGGGAGGCCTCTCCGAGCGGCAACGGTCTGAGTTGATTGGCCTCTTCCACCGCTAGGCATCACGTCTACCGTCGCCCGTACACAACACATGGGCACAGCGGATGCCCACCTCTGAAATGACGAATCGGGCCGGGCGAAGTGACCGCAACGAAGAGGCGGCTAGTCAACTGGTCCTGGTCGTCACAGGCACGTCGGGGGCCGGCAAAGGAACGCTGGAGAAGATCCTGCTCGAGCGGATGCCCGAGGTCGAGCTCGCGGTTTCCGCCACCACCCGCGAACAACGGCCCGGCGAACAGAACGGGCGGGAGTACTGGTTCATCACGCCCGCGAAGTTCGAGCACCTCGTGGAGGAGGGGGAGTTCCTCGAGTACGTCGACCTTCCGTGGGGCGCGCGCTCGGGCACGCTTCGCTCCGAGATCGATCGCACCCAGGCGCAGGGCAAGGTGCCGTTGCTCGATCTCGAAACCGACGGCGCATTGCGTGTGCAGAGGAGGATTCCCGGGGCGGTCACGATCTTCGTGGATGCGCCGACGTTTGCGGAGCTCGAGCGTCGTTTGCGGGAGCGGGCCACCGAAAGCTCCGGCGAGATTCAGGTTCGGCTCGACCTCGCTCGTAAGCAACAAACGCTGAAAGATCGCTTCGATTACACGATCGTCAACGACGATCTGGACCGGGCTGCACAGGAGCTCACGGAAATCGTCCGCCGAAAGCTCGAGACCGCAGGTACCATGACCCGTCCATGATCCATCCACGCATCGATGAGCTCCTCGAAAACGTCGACTCGCGCT
>DAITAW010000004.1:0-66408 GCA_036824055.1 Gaiellaceae bacterium
TCAGGACGGCGGCGCCCCGCCGCAGTGAGCGTCGCCTTCCTGGGCGCCTTGCCCTCCGATCACGAGCGTCCCACGAGCGCGCGGCGTGTACTCGTTGGACCGACGACGAGACGTTAGGAGATCTCGCGCGTTCATGGGGTGACGGTCAATATTCAGCCTGGAGCATCGGTTGGAAGCGCAGTACGACATCTTCATGAGCTACGCCCACGGCGACGCGGCGTCGGTTGAGCCGATCGTCGACGCACTCGTCGACGCCGGTCTGCGCGTCTGGTTCGACACGAGCGCGGTCGAGGACTTCGCCAGTATCAGTCGCGGAGTCGAGTCTGGCTTGCGCCACTCGAAAGCGTTGTTGGCCTTCTATTCGACCACCTACCCGACGCGGCGGGCCTGCCAGTGGGAGTTGGCGGCCGCCTTCCTTGCTGCGCAGGCTGCGGGTGACCCGCGCGAACGTGTCCTTGTCGTCAATCCCGAAGCCGGGGTCGGTCATATCGAGCCAGTCGAGCTACGCGACGCGCGCTTTCGGACCGCGCCGCAGACAGCGGTGGAACGCAAGCGGTTGGCCGCAGCTACCAAGCATCGCCTCGCTCACGTCGAGGGCGCGCTCGGACGCGGGGCGCCGCCGCTGCAGCCGTTCTATGGACTGAAGCCCCTTGCTTCGACGCGCTTCGTCGGTCGCATGCCAGAGTTCTGGCGCCTGCACTCAGCTTTGCAGCTGGCGGCGGTTCCGCTCGTCAGCGGCGAACACGAGCCGAGTGTCGCCGCGCTGGTCGGGATGGGCGGCATCGGTAAGACGTTGCTGGCCGAGGAGTATGCCTTGCGCTTCGCTGCCGCCTATCCGGGCGGCGTCTTCTGGCTGCGAGCCGCCGGCAGTGACGGGACGCTTGACGCGCCGGCGCTCGACGCCGAGCGCCAACGTCAGTTCCTCCAGCTGGCCTTGGAGCTCGGGCTCGAGCCCACTGAGGACGTCGAGCGCGCACTGGCGGTGGCGCTCGAGAACCGTCGCCCGGCGTTGTGGGTTGTCGACGACCTGCCCGAAGGTCTGACCGCAACCCAGATCCGCCGCTGGCTGAGTCCGAGTCCCTCAGCGCGAACATTGCTGACGACGCGCAGCCGACGGTATGGGGCCCTGGCACGCATCGTCGAGCTTGAGGTACTCGAGCCCGAAGACGGCTACGAGCTGCTCGCGCGTCGGCGCCGGCTCGACGGTGGCGAAGAAACGGCGGCGCGCAGCGTTGTCGATGAGCTTGGTTGTCATCCGTTGGCTATCGACGTGGCCGCCGGCTCGGTCGTCGCCAGCGGTCAGACCTTCGCCGCCTTCTGCGCCGCCCTCGGCGACAAGAGCCGTGACGAGCTCGAACTCGCCGCCGAGCTGGCCGACGTCTTGCCGAGCGGCCATCAGACAAGCATCGCCGCGACGTTCCTGCGCAGCCTCGCGCTCTTGTCGCCGCCGGCGCACGATGTCGTCGGACTGGCAGCCCAGCTCGGGCCAGCGCCAATCGCGCTCGAACTCGTCGTCGCCAGCTTCCGCGCCTTGGGCCTACCGCTCTCGGAGGCGTCGGCGCAAGCGTCTGCCGGAGCGCGCGAGGCGATCGAACTGTCGCTGCTGAGTGGGGAAGGGGACGAGTTGAGGCCGCTCCATACCCTGATCCGGCGAACCGTCCAACGTCACGTCGCCGCTGAAGAACAGGGGGCGCTGCGGACGGCCGCGGCGTCTGCCGTCATCGCTGTCCTCCTCTCTGTCACCGACGCGCAGGAGGCTAACGACAGTGCTGCCGAGTTCGTCCATGGCCGCGAGCTCGTCGGTCAGATCAACGCTGGCAAAGCGGGGATCCTCGAGCGGCTGCTGGCCCGTGAGGACGTGCTCGCCGGTCGCCTCGACGCGGCCGTGGCGGCGCTCGAGAGGTCCGTTTCCGAGCTGGCGAGCAATCTGGGCGTCGACGACGTCGAGACTCTGCGCGCCCGCAAAGACTTGGTCGGTGTCCTCCGTGACCGCGGCGACTATGTGGTCTCGCGCAACCTAGGCGAGGCGGCCCTTGCAGGCGCACGGCAACTCCTTGGCGACCAGCACCTGGCGACGGCTGACTTGCTACTCGAGCTTGGACGGACACTGGAGTGCCTCGACGAGCCCGAGCAGGCGATCGCGGCGCTGGAGGAAGCGTTGGCGCTACGCATAAAGATCAGTGGCCCAGCCGACCGCGAGACACTCCGTGTCAAGGACGCGCTCGCGACCGTCTTTCGGTCGCAGCATCGACTCGACGAAGCAGTGCGATTGCAGGAGGAGATCTTGGCTGCCATCGACGGCCGTCCCGAGCGGAGCATGGTTACGCTTCGGGCGTTGAATGCCCTTGCCGCTCTGCGCCATGAGCAGGGGGAGCTCGCTGAAGCGCGGTCGTTGTTCGGGCGGGTCGTAGCTGCGCGGCGAGAGCGTTTCGGCGACGAGCACCCACTGACCTTGACCGCCCTCAACAATCTCGGCCAGGTCCTGCGCACGCTCAACGATCGCAAGGCGTTGCGGGCATTGAACGAGGAGGTGCTCGCAGCGACCAACGCGCGAGCTGGGGGCGAACATCCAAACACGCTGGCGGCGATGACCAACCTCGCCTTGGTGTTGGCCGACGAGGGTGAGCTGGAGCAAGCGCTCGACCTGCATGGGCGTGTTCTTGGCGTCCGCCGCCGGCGTCTCGGTGACGGCCACCGCTCGACGCTGACCGCGATGAACAACGTCGGTGATGTGCTGCGCAAGCTCGGCCGTCGCGACGAGGCGCGATCTTTGCTCGAGGAGGCGGCGCGCGGCCTCGCCGGGTTGCTCGGCGACGACCATCCCGACACGTTGACCGTCCGACTGAATCTGGCCAAGCTGCTCGACGAGCAAGGCGATAGCGACGCAGCGATAGCTATCGCGCGCGCGGTGTTGACCGCGCGCCGCAAAGTCGACGGCGAGACTCACCCGCGCACACTGGCGGCAATCGGCAACTTGGCGGCCATGCTCGAGACAGCGGGCGCCCGCGCTGAGGCCGCCGACTTGTTCAGCGCGATGCGCCGCAACGCGGAGGAAGCACTCGGCGCCGGGCACCCGCTGACGGCGGCAGCCGTCCGGGGCCAGGTGCGGCTCAGTGCCAACAGTGACTGACTCGGCTGCGCGCCGTGGCGTTGCGGCGTGAGTCGAGGTCTGCTCACCTTCGTCTCTGACTCCGCCGTCGCCCATGCCGTTGCGGACTGCGCTTAGAGCTGCCCTTCCGCTGCCATTTGCGCGCGAGTGGATTGCCGGTTCAAGCGTTCGAGGTGCGGCCGAGGATCTTTTCCGCCGTGCGACTCGGGACGGGCTCGATGGGCTGAGCCTGACTGAGCGGCGAGGACACCTGTCACCGGTGACCGGCGCCGTTGCCGAAGCGATCGCCGCCCGTGTGCTCGACGAGGCTGGGTTCAGAGTCTTCGCGCGGCTGACCGAGTCGGGGGTGCGCGGAGTCGATCTATTGTTGTTGAGCCCCGAGGAGCGCGTGCTCGTGCTCGAGGTCAAAGGGACGCTGCGGGCGGGACACTGCCGCGGCTCGGTCGCTCAAGGCTTAGCCAGATGAGCGCGGCTCTTGCGCGACTTTCGTAGACGTGCCGGTCGGCCAGCTGCGCACGCAGAGGTTCTGGTCGATCCACGGCTTAGTCGGCGTTCGCCTTACGTCACACCCGACGGGCCTCCTGTTCGAAACCGAGCTTGGAGGCGGAGCCGTCACGGTGCGGCAAATGAGCGCCCCGGCGGTCAGCCCGAGGGCGAAGGCGGCGTCGCCGATCGCCACGATGCCGCGTTCGTCGAACACTCCTGGCGTGAATCGGTTCATGTTGACGCGGTGGAGGGGGCTTGACCGCGAGGTGATCATGAGGCTGCACAGTCCGGCGACGGCGATGCCGGCAAGCCCGAGTAGTGCGACCTTGACGGCTAGCCAGCGGGTGCGGATGACGCTCTGCGTCCAGGCGAGGCCGGTAGGTGCCGGCCTCGAGTTCGCGGGCGACCAGCACGACAAGTTTGCGAGGCAGTTAGGACGCGGCGCGGACCGTCATCGGTGGCGGCAGGTTGGCGACCTCGAGGCCGACGATCTGACAACGGATTCGGGGTCCATCAAGATGATCTTGCTTCTCCTCGCCGCGCTCTGACTTGGATTTCACTGCCCCGCGGGTCGTCAATCTGTGGCGCTTCCGCGATTTTGAGGGTCAGGTCAATATTTGCCCTGACGCGCTAATGACAATAGGCGATTCGCCCAGGAAAATCTCTTTGAGTCCGCACGGTCCATGGGATAGCGTACATTAGTCGAACCTACGTTCGTGTATGATCTGCGGTGACTGGAGTTACCGGAGAGCCTGTTAGTACCGGCTAGGCCGGTCCGTTAGAACATATGTTCGAGAGAAAGGAAGTCTGAGATGAGTAATCAGCGGCACGTAACCAAGGACGGCGACGACTGGGTGGTTAGGAAGCCAGGCGCAGAGCGCGCAAGCTCTCGCCATGGCACCCAGCGTCAGGCTGATCAGCGCGCCGCGGAGATCTTGGGCAACAGCGGCGGCGGCGAGCGGGTCACCCACGGCTTCGATGGGCAGATCCGCAGCAAGGACACGATCGCGCCTGGCAACGACCCCAACCCGCCCAGGGACAAGGAGCACTAGCTGAGTCGAGCGAGACGCTCGCCAAGGCCACGACGCCACTCAGGGGCGCCAGTTGCGTTGGGTCGTGACGCAAAACCTCGTACTTGTATCAGGAGAAAGAACGGTAAATGGCGCGGCGTCCCAGAGCATTCATCAGCTTCGATTACGACTACGACCTCGACCTGCGGAATCTGCTCGTCGGGCAGGCTCGCCACGCAGACACACCGTTCGAGATCGCCGACTGGTCGGTCAGAGAGCGACAGCTTGGCGACTGGAAGGCGAAGGTTCGTCGGCGTATTCGCGCGGTCGACGTGGTCATTGTTCTTTGCGGTCATCACACGGACGACGCGTCAGGCGTCAGCGAAGAGATCAAGCTCGCCCGTGCCGAGCGGAAGCCGTATTTCCTGCTTGCAGGTCGCAAGAGTGGGACGGTCAGAAAGCCACGGGCCGCCAGGCCGACCGACAAGGTCTACAGGTGGACGTGGGACAACCTGAAGAAGTTGATCCATGGCCGTCGCTAACCCGCCTGCCGACGGAGAGCTTCGGATGAGGAGGAAGAATGGCCCGTGCGTTCATCAGCTTTGAAATGGAGGATCGCTGGGCCAGGGAGTTCCTGGTTCAGCACGCCCACGACAAGGACACGAGCATTGACTTCACGGACTACTCCCTGCACGAGCCCTTTGACGAGAAGTGGAAGACGAACTGCAAGACGCGGATCAACCAGACGAAAGGCACTATCGTCATGGTCGGCCCGAATGCGGCGAAGTCTGAAGCGGTGCTTTGGGAGATTGCTGAGACCAACCGCCAGGGCCATCCGATCTTCGGGATCCAGACCCGTAACGAGAAGACTCATCCGATCCCGCAGGGCCTGCCGTCGTCCCGCGTCATCCGTTGGGACTTCGATGCAATCGTCAAAGAGCTGAACCGGTGGACGTAGTTGAAGCGCGCACTACTCATCGGCATCGATCAGTACGACAACTTCAACAACCTCGCTGGATGCGTCAACGACGCCGATGCCCTCGAGCCGCTCATCAGTCGCAACGAAGACGACAGTCTGAACTTCGAGTGCCAGAAACGAACCAGCGCCACTGGCGGCGTCACCCGTGACGCGCTGCTCGGCGACCTTGAGGCTCTTTTCGGCGGAGGAGCAGACATCGCTGTGTTGTACTTCGCCGGCCACGGCGACGGCGTCCCGAACGACGTGGTGCTGATGACCGTGGACGGGACGAACAACACACCCGGAATCCCGTTTTCGGAAGTGATGACGAAGGTGGTCAACTCTCAGGTGGGCGAAGTGATCGTCCTCCTCGACTGCTGTTTTTCGGGTGCCGCCGGTGGAATCCCGCAGCTTGGAACGGCCGCCTCGGCCCTGCGCCCAGGGGTATCGATCTTGATGGCCAGTCGTGGCGACCAGACGGCCGCCGAAACGGGCGAAGGGCGGGGGTTGTTCTCGACATACCTCTCTGGCGCTCTCGAAGGCGGCGCGGCCGACGTGCGAGGCAAGGTCACGCTAGCCGGCCTGTACTCGTATCTCGACGAGTCATTCGGCGCCTGGGATCAACGACCGGTGTTCAAGACGAACGTTGACCGCCTGCACGAGATCAGGGGGTGCATCCCGACCTTGCCGCCATCTGAGTTGCGCCAGATCAATGCACTGTTTCCGGCCGTTGACCATGTGTTCTCCCTCGACCCGTCTTACGAAGACACGGTCGAAGATCATGATCCTGAGCACGCGAAGGTCTTCAAAGTCCTGCAGCGGTACCGCTACAGCAAGCTCGTCGACCCAATCGACGAGGAGTACATGTATTACGCCGCCGTCAACAGCACCGCTTGCCAGCTCACGCCTCTTGGACGTCACTACTGGCATATGGCAAGTGAAGGCCGCCTGTGACACGCATCGGCGCAACCGGTCATCAGGAGTTGCCTGTCGAGGCCGGCCCGTACATCCTCGAGCACGTCCGAGGCATCCTCTCCGGCTGCAGTGCGCCGCTTCGCGCTGTGACCGCCCTCGCCGCAGGCGCTGACCAGCTCGTAGCCCGCGAGGTCCTGCGTAACGGCGGCAGCCTGTATGCGATCGTCCCGGCAGTTGGCTACGAGGGCACCTTCACGGGGGAGGACTTGCGCGAATACGAGTATTTGCTTGCGCAGGCAGACCAGTTGACACGGCTCGACTTTCCCGAGCCGTCCGAGCACGCGTACTGGGCTGCCGGCAAGACCATGGTCGACAACTGCGACGTCCTCGTGGCCATTTGGGATGGCGAGCCCGCGCGCGGTCTGGGCGGAACCGGCGACGTGGTCGCCTACGCCGAAACCAGCAGCAAAGACGTACGTGTGATTTGGCCCGATGGGGTCGTGCGCGAATGATCCAGATCCAGCTACCGACAACCCGAGGAGGTGTGCCGTGGCCTATGTGACCTTGTCCGAAGCCCGCAGCGCTGCCGCGACTCGTTGGGTGACCAAGTCGCTGGCCGAGTCGGCCTTACGCACAGCCGCGGCTGCCTCGACGAGCACCGATTACGACATCTTCTTGTCTCATTCAAGGGAGGATGCGCAGGTGATCGCCGGCGTAAAGACGCTGCTCGAGCAGGAAGGCGCGAGCGTCTATGTGTACTGGGCGGAAGAGAACCAGGTTGCACCCGTTACGGCATCAACCGCCGCCAAGCTGCGCGTGCGCATGAACCACTGCCGTTCGTTGATCTACGCCAGCTCGGAAGCATCGCCGCAGTCGAAGTGGATGCCGTGGGAGCTTGGCTATTTCGACGGACGAAAGCCCGGACATGTCGCGATCATGCCGCTGCCATCGTCGAGTACCTTCACTGGGCAGGAGTACCTCGGTTTGTACCCGAACGTCGAGCGAGTATCGTTCCAGTCCGGACGACGCGGCCTTGCCGTCCGGAACCCGGCCACTACGAAGGCTCTGTCGAGCTTCATGCGTGAAGGGCTGAGCTTGTAGTCCGATGGCTGCTGGCAAGAGCGTCGACCCGGAGCCGATGTCCACGCCGTGGACGCTTAGTGGGCGTCGAAGATGTCCTCCGCCGCCGAGCGCGGAGCAACAGAAACAGCCGCTAAGCACGAAATAAGTTCAAGCCCTCTGAGGGAGTCGAGCGTAACTACCGTTCTCACAAGCGCCGACAGCCCCTATGACCTCCTGGCTGCGTACCAGGCGCGGGCGTAATTTGCTTAAAGTGTGAGCTGAAGACTCCAGTCAACACGCTTCGCAAGTTTGCCCAAGGACACCTTTCCCGAGATCAATTCACTGTCGTGGCGGCAGGTGAGCTTGCTGACCCGGACTCTCGAAAAGCACCGGGAACTCTTACAGGCGGGTCATGAGGACGCGCGACGTGCGGCGCTTCTTGGTTCCCGACCCGCGTACGTCGTCGACTTTCAACTCATCGAGGGCTACGTCTTTCCAATGGATGGTCCTCCGGAATGGAACGTTGAGCTTGGTTACTTATTCGGGCTGGGTCAAACGACTTTTGTCATTGGACCCGGCACTCAGGTCGAGATTGCACGATTTCTCGAGTCTCTCGGCTTCTATCAGGACGAAGATGGGTTGGTCCATCAGGTGAAACCCAAATGGCGGCCGGGGCGGTCCAGTGGCGCCGCCGCGGAAGACGCGACAGCGTTGGCCCTCGATCGGCTCTCTCATCTGCTGAGCCAGAGCAACTTTGTTACCTATGACGAGCTCGTTGGCGATTCGACTGCGGAACTCGACGGAGACGGCTTCGACCAGGACGCGTATCGAACGGCGCTGGCAATACTCGAAGGGACTCCGCTGCGAAGAAAGGCATCGAGTTCTGCTAACAGAGCCGACGCTCTGAACTGGGCAACAGTGATTCAGCTCCGACGCGACCCGGCAAGAGATCGACAGATTTATCCATATCTTCTGACGGCCACACGCCCTCTTCTCGACGAGACTCTCTGGTCAGATGCGAGCAGATCGCCGGTGTCGCGTGCGCCAGCGGAAGCAATCTTCTCCGAGGTGCTACTTGCGAGCTTTGCGAGGCCTGCCGAGGCAGCAGACCACACGGTAGAGATGGCCTTCGAGACCGCACGGCTCGAGCGCGACTTAAGGAAGAGTCCTGCCTATCGAGACCCTGACAAATTTTCTGAGGAGGCGGATTGGGAGCGAGCCCTGGAGCACGATCGCATAAGTCCTCGGCTGAGAGGCGAGCTTTCGGAGATGGCACGCTTCACGACGGATCCGATCGTCATTGAAACTCAGCGCATCTATTCTGCTGCCTCGCTCACCGCGAGTAGCACCTTTCAACAGCGTGGTATCAGCTCTGAGTCTTCTATCCTCGAGTCCCCACAGAGGCTTTTCGACCTGATCAATGGAATTAACGCGGCGTTAGTGGCCACCGCCGGCGGTCCGTCACCGATGGCCGACTTATGGAAATCGTTGCTGGAGGTCGAAGAAAAGACTGCAACGGGGTATCTGAGCTACTCAGTGGTGGATCGCGTACGGAACGATGAGACATATAGCTACCTAGTTGCCGAAGTGCATTCGCCTCAGACGAGCGACACTGACGACGACGCGAGTCTCATCGTTTCCCGCTGGCGAAGTTCGCTTGACGGGGAAGCGATCCTAGCTACGTTTTCTGACGCCTTCTCGCAAGCGAACGCCGAAACCGTGGACGTTCTCGTCGGAACTCCTATGGGGGTTGCCGAATTCGACGCGGATATTCCACTCACCTTGCTTGAGATTGTCAGCGCTTGCGAAAAAGCAGGGGCGTTCGGGAGGAGTGAAGTCGGCGTGCCCGCGATTAACTGGGTGAGGCTGGCGGCACCACCGTTTGAACTCTTCGCGGAGCTCACTGCAAGACCGCCGCGAACTCCCTTGATCGGTGTTTTCGCAAGCCGGTTCGATGAACCCCGGCTAGGCGACCTCTTTCGACGTACGTCAGGGAGATATCTCTTCGCGGCTTGGCTTGAGCGAGCACTAGAAGACATCGAGCGACGTACGATGCAAGACCGAGTTGTCGCCTGATTATGGCTGTACGCTTTAAGGGGTTTCTCTCGAAACTGGCCCCGGAACGAAGTCGCGCAGCACGGGTGTTGGCGAGCCGGGACGAGGAAACCGTCGGCTACTGGACCTTGCCCGAGCACCACGGCGTGGAGATTGCCTTCTTCCTCCAATTCCATGATTCGGACGATCAGGCCCTTGCCAAGCGTAAAGCGCGGATTCGCGTTGCGTACCGGAACTTTCAGCCAGAGACACTCCATTTCAAACGACGCATCGGATCGTCGGGGTCGACTGTTGAGGACTACAAGGAGGATGACGAGCTGATCATTTGGGCGGCCAGGAACGATGACGATCGGGCCCCCTATGTCGAGCGGATCCTCGACGACGCTGTTGGCGTACGAAAGCGTCCGGACCGTTCTGAACTTCAGGCGAAGATTGAATTTACAGAGCCTCAGCAGTACAGAGTATTGGGCGTCGACGAGTTCAGGTTCGCCTTTCCAGACGGAGGCAATGCCAAGTGCGTGTGTTGCTTGCAGTTTTTCCGTATCTAGCATCCCTCGCCGTGTACCTGTTCAACGCGCGTGATCTCTTCCTGAACACACGCCCGCCGCCGCATTGGACTTGGCGGCTCTCAGCGCCGGTGATGATCGCGGGCCTGACCCCTCTTGCTCTGGCCTCGAAGACCTCGGCCGTATCGAGTGGGGAGCAGAACCTTCTATTGCTAGCTCCCGCCTTGGGAGTGATGTATGCGGTCCTCGCGTTTGGTCGCTTCCGAGAGAAGGATTTTCTGGCGCTACATCGCCCGTTTACGTTCTTCGATAGGGAGATCAAGTTTCTGTCGCGTCGCCGCTTTTGGATCGGCCTAGGAGCCTTGGTGATCGCCTACGCGGCCGCGGCGAACATCTATGTGAGCGCATAATGGCTCGTCTGGCCTAATTGACCGCTGGTGTCCAAAAAGGAGGCCTTTGGTGAGGTGGACCACGAGAGCGGTGGACGTGCTAATCAGCGGGCAAGAAGATCTGCGCGCCTTGGCCGTTTGCGAATCGCCGTCCCGTTAAGAATCCGTCGCGGGGCGCGAAATCCGCGAAATTCTCCCGTTAAGCGGTCGGGCCTAGCGTCAACCCCGCTCGTGCGCTGGGCTGCGAAGTTGAAACCGAACCCTGCTGGCGCGCATCCGCGCCGTGCTGCGGCGGACGTCGCCGGCGGCGCACGAGGTCCTGCGGGCGGGCCCGATCGCCGCGGACCTTGCGACGAGGTGCGTGACCGTCGACGGCGTGCCGGTCACTCTCGCCGGGAAGGAGTACGAGCTCCTGCTCAAGCTGATGACCGATCCGACGAGGGTGTTCACGAAGGAGCACCTGCTCAGGGAGGTCTGGGACTTCAGGTCACTCGGCCGGACGAGGACGCTGGACTCGCACGCGTCGCGACTCCGACGGAAGCTCAGCGCCGCCGCGAACGAGGGGCCCTTCGTGCTGAACGTCTGGGGGGTGGGCTACCGGCTCCTCGGAGGATAAGCTCGTCCTCCATGAGCGCGTTCGCCGGCCTTTCCTCGCTCGACCTGCAACGGATCTTCAACGGCGTGCACGTCCGCGTCGTACACGGCGAGCGGATCACTTTCGGCGTGGTCGAGCTCGATCCCGACAGTCACGTGCCGGAGCACCAGCACGAGAACGAGCAGCTCGGCATGTGTCTGCGCGGCACGCTCGGGTTCCGGGTCGGAGACGAGAGCCGCGAGCTCGCTGCAGGTGACACCTGGTCGATTCCGAGCAACGTCCCGCACGAGGTCCACGTCGGTCCCGAGGGTGCGGTGGTCATCGACGTCTTCGTGCCGACCCGTGACGACTGGCGCGAGGCCGAGCGTGTCGAGCCGCGCCCGCCACGCTGGCCCTAGTCGAGGATCTCGACCGTGTCACCGTCCAGCAGCACGTGCGCGCGGCCGACCTGCTGACCGTCGAAGCGCGCCGACGGGCCCCAGACCCGCGCACCTGTGCAGCGCGCACCGAGGTCATGATGGATCGAATCCGCGACGTCCAGCACCGTGAAGGGCGGGTGCAGCGCGATCGGATGCTCGCCGTCGCGTAGATAAACGCGCATCAGTCCGGTCAGCCGCCAGATCGTCTCGCGCAGACGTTCCACGCTGGCGTCGTCGAGCACGCTGACTTCGACGACCTGAAGCTTCGGGAACGCCGCGCGGAGCGCGGCGCTGTCGGCCTCATCGCTCTTCGTCGCGGCGATCACCGCCGGGCGTTCGATGCCCGCGTCGGTGACCTCGTCCATGACCGCTCGCAGTGCAGCGACCGGTGCGCCTGCGTCGTGGCAGAACAGAATCGCGTCAGCGCCACGGAGCACGCCGAGAAGTGGACGTGCGCGGCCGCGACCCGCCGCTGCGCCTTCGATCAGACCGGGGATCTCGACCAGTTGCACGAGCACGCCGCCCACCCGAGTGAGCGCCGGCACGGGCTTCGTGGTCGTGAAAGCATAGGCGCCGGTCTTGATCTGGATGTTGGAGAGCGCCTGCAGCAGCGACGACTTCCCGGCATTCGGCACGCCGACGAGCGCGATCTGCGCGGCGCCCTCGCGCCGGACGGCGATCGAGTCGCGATGAGTCACGCGCTTCTGCACCCGCGTGTGCTCGAGCTGCGACTCGACCCACTTGCGGATGTCCGCGTACGGGCCGTTCTTGTACCCGGGCAGCTCGGCGAGGATCGTCCTCAGCTCGCGCACGCGTTCGGAGCCGTCCTTGCCGACGAGCCGGCGTTTGATCAGTTGCATCTGCGTGCGATGCGGCATGGGCATCGCGTCACCTTCCTCTCAGACTTGCGGGAAGGCGCGCGCAACCTCGACCTGGGTCAGGTGCGCGTCCTGTCCCGCCGCTTCCACGGACGCTGTAGTCGGAAGCGGCGGACTAGCCGTGCTGCGTGCAGCAGATGGCTCGCCAGCGAGACATGGCTCGAGCCTACAGGATGGCGCCTTCGAGCCTGAGCAGCGTCTCCTTGCGCTCGAGCCCACCGGCGTAGCCCGTGAGCTTCCCGTTCGCTCCGATCACGCGATGGCACGGGAGGACGATCGGCAGCGGGTTCCGGTTCATGACCATGCCGACCGCGCGCGCCGCACGCGGCCGCGCCGAGCGTGCTGCGAGCTCGCCGTATGTCACGACCTCGCCGTACGGCACGCGCGCGAGCTCACGCAGCACGCGCCGATTGAAGTCGGCGAGCGAGGCGACGTCGACTGGTAGATCGAAGCTCTGCCGCTTGCCCTCGAAGTACTCGTCGAGCTCACGCCGGGCCGCGTCGATCGGCTTCGGCGAACGCAGGACGCGAGCTCCGAAGGCTCGCGCGAGCTCCTCGAGCTCACGGTCGGGCTCCGCGTCGTACGAGATCCGGCAGAGGCCGCGCTTGCTCGCCGCAACGAGCAGCGGGCCGACGGGCGAGTCGACGAAGTCATACGCCGCATCGAGGAGGCCTTCCTCCGCTGCGGCGTCGCGGAAGCGGCGGTCGAGGTCGGGGGAAACGGCATTCATCGAAGCTCCTTCTGTCGTAGCCGGCGAATGCCGGCCGAGGCCGCCTGGCGGGCGGCGGTCGCGTTCGATCCAAGTGCCGCGCCGATGTCGGAGTAGTCGAGGTCGTAGCCGTAGCGCAGAACGACGGCGGCGCGCTCGGTCGGCGGCAGCTGATCGGCGAGGTGCTCGAGTTGCGCAAAGGCGGGTCGGCCGTCGAGTGATTCCAGCTCGGGCAGGTCGGCGTCGGCCCGCGGGCGGCGGTGCTCGTCGACGGCGATCCGGCTTGCGATGGTGTACGCCCAGGCGCGGAGGTGCTCGCCGTGACGCAGGTTGGGATACGCGCGAAGGGCGCGGAGGAAGGTCTCCTGGAACGCATCCTCGGCGCGCTGGCGTCCGAGCCTGCGGACCAGGAATCCGAAGATCTCCTCGCGGTGCTGCTCGTAGAAGCGCTCGAAGGGCGGCAAGCTCATTCTCGACATCTTGAAACGCCGGAGGGGCCTCAGGTGTGAGGATCCCACCATGCGGGTCGCCGTGGTGGGTCATGTCGAGTGGGTCGAATTCGTGCGGGTGGGGACCGTTCCCCTCTCCGGTCAGATCGTCCACGCCCTCGAGACCTGGGAAGAGCCCGGGGGAGCAGGAGCCGTCGCTGCAGCGCAACTGGCGCGGCTGGCGGGTTCCTGCTCGCTCTTCACGGCGCTCGGATCCGACGAGCTCGGGCGCCGCTCACGCGCCGAGCTGAGCCGGCTCGGCGTCGAGGTTCGGGCGATCCCGGAGACCGACCCGACCCGCCGTGCCTTCACGTATGTGGACGACACCGGCGAGAGGACGATCACCGTCCTGAACGAAAAGCTCCGACCGCGGGGTGGGGACAGCAGGTTGCCCTGGCGCGAGCTCGCGGGGATGGACGGGGTCTACTTCGTCAGCGGGGACGCCGAGGCGCTGCATCACTGCCGCACCGCCCGCGTGCTCGTTGCCACGTCGAGGGAGCTGGCGACGATCCAGGAGGCCGGTGTGGAGTTGGATGCTCTCGTCGGGAGCGGGGAGGACGAGGCCGAGCTCTACCACCCGGGTGACCTCGTTCCGGCACCGAAGGTGGCGGTGACGACCGCCGGCGGGCTCGGCGGGTGGTTGCAGCCCGGCGGGCCTTTTCGGCCCGCTCCGCTGCCGGGACAGGTCGTCGACACCTACGGGGCCGGTGACTCCTTCGCCGCTGGCCTCACCTTTGCCCTCGCGCGGGGGGATGCCGTGGAAGACGCCGTCGCCGTGGCCGCCCGCTGCGGCGCCGCAGTGATGACCGGCCGAGGGCCCTACGCCGGGCAGCTCGGCGCGGAAGCCCTGGCCCCCTAAGCCGCCGAAAAATCCCCCTTCAGGGGTGGACAGGTGGGGGGTGGTGGTTTAAAGTGGGGCGAAGTGGTAATCTCCACACGGCCCCCAGCATGCTCCTAGGCGCATACGACCACACACTCGATGACAAAAACCGTCTCACTCTTCCGGCCAAGTTCCGTGAAGCCTTCCTTGACGGTGTTGTCGTCACCCGCGGCCTCGACGGCTGCCTGTACGCCTTCCGTCGTGCGGATTGGGATCGACTCGTCGACTCGCGACTGTCCACGCTGGATCCGCTCAGCCCGGGGGGCCGGCGCCTCCAGAGGCACTTCTTCTCCGGAGCGTCCGAGGCCGAGCTCGACAAACAGGGCCGCGTGATGATTCCCGTCCAGCTGATCGAGCACGCAAAGCTGGGCAAGGAAGTCGTCATCGCAGGTGTCAACGACCGGCTCGAGATCTGGGACCGCGCCGCCTGGCGCAAAGAGCTGGCAGAAGTCGAAGGGAGTGCGGAGGATGTTGCCGAACGTCTTGCAAACCAGCGCGACTGATCACGTCCCCGTTCTCGCCGACGAGGTGCGCGAGCTCCTCGCGGTCCGGCCGGGGGAGACCGTCGTCGATGCCACCTTCGGCGCCGGCGGGCACGCCTCGCTGCTCGCTGCCGACCTGCAAGGGAGCGGGAAGCTGATCGCGATCGATCGCGATCCGGGCGCGCGCGCGTATTTCGACCGGTTGGCGAAGCGCGCGCAGGTACAGACCCGTTTCTTGCGCGGTGACTTCTCGGTCGTCCTCGAGCAACTTGCCGGCAACGGCGTCGAGGCCGACGCGATCCTGCTCGACCTCGGCGTCTCGTCGATGCAGATCGATCGCCCCGAACGCGGTTTCTCGTACACGGCCGACGCGCCGCTCGACATGCGCATGGATCCCTCGGCGGACGTCAGCGCGGCCGGAATCGTGAACGAAGCCGCAGAGCGGGATCTCGCGACCATCTTCAAGCGTTACGGCGAGGAGCGCTATGCGCGGCAGATCGCGAGGGCGATCGTCCGGCGCCGGAAGGAGCAGCCCTTCGAGCGGACCGGTGACCTCGTCGAGACGATCAAGGCCGCGATTCCCGCGCCTGCCCGTTTCGGCGACGGGCATCCCGCGAAGCGCGTGTTCCAGGCACTGCGCATCGCGGTCAACGACGAGCTCGGTGCCCTCGAGGCTGCGCTGCCGTCCGCGTTCTCGATGCTGCGGCCCGGTGGCCGGCTCGCCGTGATCAGCTTCCACTCTCTCGAGGACCGGATCGTCAAGCGCTTCATGCGGGACCGCGAGCGCGGCTGCGTATGCCCGCCCGATTTTCCGGTGTGCGTGTGCGGCAAGACGCCCGAGCTCCGCTCGACCTCGCGCAAGGCCGTTCGGCCAAGCGCCGGGGAGACCGCGGCGAATCCGAGATCGTCGTCCGCC
Source organism: Gaiellaceae bacterium (assembly GCA_036824055.1). GTDB lineage: Bacteria > Actinomycetota > Thermoleophilia > Gaiellales > Gaiellaceae > 3-1-20CM-4-69-9. The sequence continues at coordinate 15,858 of DAITAW010000004.1, forward strand.
CGACTCCGTGTCGGAGTCAAGACCTAGCCATGGCAGCCTGGGCCGCCGCCGCCAGGGCCGAGGAAACAGCCGCTCCGCTGCGCCCACGCACGCGACCGCGACCGCGACTACGTGTGGCGAAGCGCGAGCGACGTGTTACCGGCGGCGTCGTCTGGATCGGGATCGTCGCGACGCTGCTTGCGGGCGTCGTCGCGACGAATGTCGCGGTGCTGCGCCTGAACATGAAGCTCGACCGCCTGGGCCGTGAGCGCACCGACTTGCGCGCCCAGAACGCACAGCTGTCGTCGCAGCTGTCGAGCGCCGCGTCCGCGCCACGGATCCAGACGCTTGCCGCCAAACAACTCGGGTGGGTCCAGGCGACCTCCGACCAGACGACCTACTTCACGCTCCACAAGTAGGAGGGTATGAACCGCCTCGTCAACCGGCGGATCAGGCTCTTCCTCGCGACGCTGGCCCTCGTCTTCGGTGGACTGCTCGTCCGGGCGACGTGGCTGCAGACCGTGCGGGCCGACGCGCTTTCGAGCCTGGCCCAGATCCAGCACCGGGAGACGGTCACGATTCCCGCCGGGCGCGGGACACTTTTCGACCGCAGCGGCCTCGAGCTTGCCCTCGGCGAGCAGGCAACGACCGTCTACGCGGACCCGATGCAGATCACGAATCCGCGCCGCGCCGCGCTCGCCGTGGAGCGGACGCTCGGAGTGAACGCAGATCAGATCCTCCCGGCCCTCGCAAACCGGGCGCGGGGCTTCGTCTACGTCGCCCGCCAGGCCGATCCGGCGCAAGCCGCCGCCCTGCAGCGTCTGAAGCTCCCCGGCTTCGGCTTCTATCCCGAGGAGCGCCGCGACTATCCGCAACGATCGGTGGCCGCGCAGGTCCTCGGGTACGTCGGCACCGACGGCAACGGCCTCTCGGGCCTGGAGCTGCAGTTCGATCACCAGTTGGCGGGCCGGCCCGGCAAGGAAACGATCACCAAGGACCCGACCGGCCAGGTGATCGACGTTCAGAACCAGATTCCCGAGGTTCCCGGGCGCGACGTGTACCTGACGCTGGATCACAGCATCCAGGCGAACGCCGAGGAAGTGCTCCGGGAGACCGTCCGCAAGTGGGCGGCCAAGAGCGCCAGCGCGATCGTCCTCGATCCGCGCACCGGCGCCATTCTCGCGATGGCCGTCCAGCCGGGCTTCAACGCAAACAGCTTCCCGTCGACGCCGAGCGACCTGCAGCGCAACAGAACGGTCACGGACACGTACGAGCCCGGTTCGACGTTCAAGCTCGTCACAGTGGCGGGCGCGCTCTCCGAGCGGATCGTCTCGCCGAGGACCCGGTTCAGGCTGCCGTACTCGCTGCACGTTGCCGACCGCGTCATTCACGACGCAGAGAAGCGCGGGATCGTGAACTACTCCGTCGCCCAGATCCTCGCGCACTCCTCGAACATCGGCGCGATCACGCTCGCAGAGATGCTGGGACGCACCCGTTTGTCCTCCTGGATCACGAAGTTCGGTTTCGGGCGCACGACGGGCGTCGACTTCCCCGGTGAGAGCCCCGGCATCGTCCTGCCCCCGGACAAGTGGTCAGGCTCGACGATCGGGAACGTGCCGATCGGCCAGGGAATCGCGGTCACGCCCGTCCAGATGGCGGCGGCGTACGCCGCGATCGCGAACCGAGGCGTCTGGTCGCGACCGCACCTCGTCGACCACGTCGCGGGTGGAGCGCGACCTTCGTTGAACCACCGGCGGCTCGTCTCCCCGAAGATCGCCAGGCAGCTGATGACGATGCTGAAAGACGTCGTCGCCGAAGGCACGGGACAGTTCGCCGCCGTGCCCGGCTACCAGGTCGCCGGCAAGACCGGCACCGCCCAGAAGCCCGATTCACACGGCGGCTACGCGACAGGTCGCTACGTCGCATCGTTCGTCGGGATCGTGCCGGCTTCCCGCCCGCGCTTCGTCATCCTCGTCGCCGTCGACGAGCCTCGCGGTGCAATCTGGGGCGGCACCGTTGCCGCGCCGGCCTTCCAGCAGATCGCGCGCTTCGACCTGCAGTACCTCGAGGTCCCGCCCGACGCGGCGCCGGGCCAGTAAACGGTCGGGCGCTCTCGCGTGTACCTATTAGACGCGGCTGAGGTGCGTGTCCTTGAACGCCGTCGGGTACTTCAGCCCGTAGCCGAGCAGCCGGTCCGCGCCGATGTGCGCGAGCCAGATCAGCGCGATCTTCGTTGCGCCGCTGGAGTCGGCCACGACCCCCACCGCGCCGAGCGCAACCGGGAAGATCTCCGTGTGCACCGCGTCATAGGCGATCGCCCCCACCTTCGGCCCGAAGGCATAGCCGGCGAAAGAGAGATCCGGGGCCAGGATCAGCGCCACGAAGAGGATCCACCCGAAGTCTTCGTGGAAATACAGAACGACCGCGGCGGCCACGATTGCGAGGCCCTCCAGCCGGAGCAGCAGGTGCGGGAGCCGGTCCAGCACCCTGCAACAGTAACGCCGTAGGGCGCCCGCACTAGACTTGGGCGGCGAAATGCAGCTGGAGCGGCTCATCGCAGCGCTCGCTCCGACCGACGTCGTCGGAGACGGTGCCCTCGAGATCCGCGAGCTGGCGTACGACGCGCGGGAGGTGCCGCGCGACTCCCTGTTCTTCTGCGTCCCGGGCGCGAAGGCTGACGGCCACGATTTCGCTGCTCAGGCGCTCGAACGGGGTGCGGCGGCGCTCGTGGTCGAGCGCCGGCTCGAGCTCGATGCCACGCAGGTCATCGTCCCCAGCGTCCGGGCTGCCATGCCGCCTGCCGCGGTGAAGTTCTTCGGCGATCCGACGGCCAAGCTGCCGGTCGCGGCAATCACCGGGACAAACGGGAAGACGACGACCGCCTACCTGCTCTGGTCGATTCTCGCCGCCGCAGGTGAGCAGCCCGGGCTGCTCACGAACATGGAACGGCGGGTCGGCGCCGAGGTGCGCGAGGTCGGCCTCAACACGCCCGAGTCGATCGACCTGCAACGTCTGTTCCGCGAGATGATCGACGAAGGGAATCGCGCGTGCGTGATGGAGGCGACCTCGATAGCGTCGGCGAAGGGACGGCTCGAAGGAGCCCGGTTCGCTGTGCTCGTCTTCACGAACCTGACGCAGGACCACCTCGACTTCCATGGCACGATGGAGGACTACTTCGAGTCGAAGAGGCGTCTCTTCGCGCAGGCCCAGCATGCCGTCGTCAACGTCGGCGACGAGTACGGCGAACGCCTCGCTGCCGAGCTTCCCGGTGCGATCACGTTCCGGCCGGACGACGCGTTGGGTGACGTGGACCTGAAGCTCGCCGGGCGTTTCAACATCGAGAACGCACTCGCCGCGGCCACCGCTGCGCGCGCACTCGGCATCGGCGACGCGGCGATCAAGCAGGGCATCGAGGCGGTCACGCGTGTCTCCGGCCGCTTCGAACGGGTTGACGAGGGTCAGCCCTTCACAGTGCTCGTCGACTACGCGCACACGCCCGGAGCGCTCGAGACGGCACTCGAGGCGGCGCGCGAGCTCGGTCCCGGAGGCCGTCTGCTCTGCGTCTTCGGGGCAGGGGGCGACCGCGACCGGGCAAAACGGCCCTTGATGGGGCGGGTCGTCGCGGAGCTCGCAGACGTCTCGCTCGTGACCTCGGACAATCCCCGGAGCGAGGATCCGGCCGCGATCGCGGCCGAGATCGTCGCTGGGCTCGACCTCGAGGTCGAGCTCGACCGTCGCCGTGCGATCGAGCGGGCGCTCGAGTCGGCGCGGGCGGGCGACGTCGTCGTCATTGCCGGCAAGGGACACGAGCAGGGTCAAGAAATCGCCGGGCGCAAGCTCCCCTTCGATGACCGCGAAGTGGCGCGCGAGGCTCTGCGCCGCCTGGGGGCGCCGACGTGATCGCGCTCGAGCTGCACACGCTGAGCGGGCTCGGTGAGATAGACGCACGCGCGGACACGTTCACCGGCGTGCAAGTGGACTCGCGGCGCATTGTCCCGGGAGATCTCTTCGTCGCCGTGGGCACGGGCTCGGACTTCGTGGACGACGCTCTCAGCCGTGGCGCGGCCGCGACGCTGGTACCGCATGATCCTTTCGCAGCGCTTGCACGCCTCGGGGCTGCCGTGCGCAAGCGCACGTCGGCGAGCATCGTGGCGATCACGGGGTCGATGGGGAAGACGTCGACGAAAGACATCCTCGCTGCTTTGAGCACGCCGTCGGCGCGCACCATCGCAGCAGAGGCGAGCTTCAACAACGAGATCGGCGTGCCGCTCACGCTCTGCCGCCTCGAAGAGGACACGGAGGTCTGCATCCTCGAGCTGGCCATGCGAGGCTTCGGACAGATCGCCGAGCTCGCGCAGATCGCGAGGCCGCAAATAGGTGTCGTCACGAACGTCGGTCCCGTGCACCTCGAGCTCGTGGACTCCCTGGACGGCGTCGTCCGGGCGAAGAGTGAGCTGATCGCAGCACTGCCCAGCGGCGGCACGGCCATCGTCCCCGCGGACTTTCCGGTCTCCCGCAACGACGTCGACGTCGTGCGAGTCGGAGCTCCGGACGCGACCCGTGTCGCGGGGCGAACGATCGTCGGCGGTGTGAGCTTCAACTTCACCGCGCACCATCAGATCCAGAACGCGGCGAGCGCGCTCGCCGCTCTCGACGCGCTCGTGCTGCCGCGCCCGCAGTCCGTCGACGTGGATTTCGCCCGTTGGCGTGGGGAGGAGCACGAGCTCCCAGGCGGCGGACTGCTCATCAACGACGCCTACAACGCCAACCCCGTCTCGATGCGCGCGGCACTCGCCTACCTGGCCGAGCGGGCGGCCGACCGCCGCCGTGTTGCGATTCTCGGCGACATGGCCGAGCTCGGCCGCACAGGCCCGGAGTACCACCGAGAGGTCGGCGTCGCCGCGTCGGAGCTCGGCGTGGACGAGCTCCTCGCCGTCGGCGAGCTCGCCCGCGGGTACCTTGAAGGCGGCGTCCCGGGTCGCTGGGCCGCCAACGTCCACGACGCGCTCCGTCAGGTGGACGAGCTGGTCCGGCCGGGAGACGCGGTGCTCGTGAAGGCGTCACGTGCCGTCGGTCTCGAAGCTGTGGCAGCTGCACTCACTCAGACACCCACGACGACGTGATCCGCGTTCTCGCCGCAGGAGTGGTCGCGATGATCGTGTCGATCGTCGTCGGTCCCAAGTTCATCGCGTTTCTGCGCCGGAACGAGTTCGGCCAGCACATCCGTGAGGAGTTACCGGAAGGCCACCGTGTGAAACAGGGAACGCCGACGATGGGTGGCCTGCTCATCCTTGTCGTCGCCACGGGTGCGTTCCTCGCCGTGTCGAAGTACAAGGTTCCTGCGCTCACGGTGCTCTTCGTCACGCTCGGCTGCGGAGCGATCGGGTTCCTCGACGATTTCATCAAGCTCACGCACAGGCGCTCGCTCGGGTTACGCGGACGCTGGAAGATGTTGCTGCTCGCCCTGATCACCGTCGGCGTCGGTTTCGCGGCCCAGCACCAGCGGCTACCCACGAACGTCTTCATCCCCATCGTGCACTGGAACGTCGAGCTCTCGTGGGGCTGGTACGTCCTGTTGTTTCTCGTGATCGCGGGAACTGCGAACGGAGTCAACCTCGCCGACGGGCTCGACGGGCTGGCGGCGGGAACCGGGATCATTGCCCTGATCACCTTCACGGCCATCTCGGTCGTGACCTACATCCGTTCGGGCAACCCCGGTGGTCGCTTCGACAGCCGACTCGATCTCGCCATCGTCGGCGCCGCATTGATCGGAGCCACGATCGGATTCCTCTGGTACAACGCCTTCCCTGCGGAAGTGATCATGGGTGACACCGGGGCGATGGCGATCGGTGGCGCGCTCGCTGCGATGGCGATCTTCACTCAGACCATTTTCCTGCTTCTGTTCATCGGCGGTATCTTCGCGATCGAGGCGCTCTCCGTGATCGTGCAGGTCATCGGCTTCAAGTACTACGGCAGACGCGTCTTCTTGATGGCGCCGATTCACTACCACTTCGAGATGAAGGCGTGGTCCGAGACCAAGATCATGGTGCGCTTCTGGATCATCACCGCGATCCTCTGCGCCATCGGCTTCGCACTCTTCTACCGCGACTTCACGTTCTTCCGACACTGAGCGAGCGGCCCGGCGATACCGTCGTCAGGATCGGAGCAGGCGATTCGGTCTCCGAGCTTGCGGAACGCGTGGCTCCCGAGGGAGACGTGCTCGTGGTCGATCGTTCGGTCGACGCGTTGGAGTATCTCCGTGACACCACCACGGCCTCGAACGTCTTCTACCTGGTCGGTTCGATGGACGTCCTGCCGCTGACCGACGCGAGCGCCGACGAGATCCTCGCGACAGCCGTTCCCACCGTGGACGCTGCAGCCGAGTTCTTCCGCGTCCTCCGTCCTCGAGGACAGGTAGCTCTTGCAACGAGCGACGAGGACCAGACCGGGCTCGCGTTGAACGTAGAGGCAGATGAGCTCGAGCAGCTGTTCAGCGACGCCGGATTCACCGCGGTGACGGTCGCCGTGGCACCAGGCCGGCTGGCCGTCGCCGCGCAGAAGCCGTGAAACTTCCACGCCGGGCGCTCGTCCTCGGGCTGGCACGATCCGGGCAGGCAGCGGCCCTGGCACTCGCCCGGCGCGGCGTGCCCACGGTGGGCGTAGACCGGGCCGACGGCCTGGACACCGGGAGGCTTGCCGAAGCTGGCGTCGAAGTTCACCTCGGGACTGAGGAGGAAGGTCTGCTGGACGACGTCGAGCTGCTCATCAAGAGCCCGGGCGTGCCCGGGGAATCGCCGCTGCCGACGGCTGCGCGCGTGCGCGGAATTCCGATCTGGAGCGAGATCGAGCTCGGCTTCCGCCTGCTTCGAAACCCGCTTGTTGGGGTTACGGGGACGAACGGTAAGACGACGACGAGCGAGCTACTCGGCGCGATGTTCCGCGCCGCGGGCACGCCGGTGGCCGTCGCCGGGAATGTCGGCAGGCCGCTGACCGGCTTCGACGGCGCGTTGGAGAAGGACGCCTGGATCGTCTGCGAGCTGTCGAGCTTCCAGCTCGAGGACGTCCACCGCCTCAGACCGCGTGTTGCCGTCCTCCTGAACCTGGAGCCCGACCATCTCGACCGCCACGAGTCCTACGACGCCTACCGGGACGCGAAGCTGAGGATCTTCGAGAACCAGACCGAGGCCGACGTCGCCGTCGTGCCGCAGGACTTCGGAGTGATCCCGGGTGGCGCGGACCGCGTCGAGTTCCGGGCGGACGATCCGCTCCCCGCCGAGCCGCTCATCCCCGGCGCGCACAACCGCGAGAACGCCGCGGCCGCCACGGCTGCAGCGCGGGCCGCGGGCATCGAGGACGCCGCCATCGCCGAAGCGCTCAGCACGTTTCCCGGGGTCGAACACCGCCTCGAGCTCGTCGCCGAGCTCGACGGCGTTCGGTTCGTCAACGACTCGAAGGCGACCAACACGGCTGCGGCACGTCGGGGCATCGCCGCCTACGCCGGCCGGCCGCTCCGGCTCATTCTCGGCGGCTCGTTGAAAGGCGAGTCGTTCGACGAGCTCGCCGAAGAGCTTCCCGCCTCGGTGCGTTCGATCGATCTCATCGGCGAGGCGACCGAGCAGCTTGCTGCTTCGTTGGCGCGCGCCGGGCGCTCGTTCCGCCGATCCGGCGACCTCGCCACCGCGGTCGGAGCTGCCGCCGGAGACGCCGAGCCCGGCGACGTCGTGCTGCTGTCGCCCGCCTGTGCGAGCTACGACCAATTTCGCGATTTCGAAGAGCGCGGCGAAACGTTCCGGCGGCTCGTCGGAGAGCTGTGGTGAAGAGGGCGCAGCTCGAATCGCACCTGCTCGTCATGGTCACCCTGGCTCTTGTCGCGTTCGGCCTGGTGATGGTGTACAGCGCGACCTCGGCGCCGGCGGCCCTCGCACGCACCGATCCGATGTCGTACCTGAAGAAGCAGGCCATCTACGCCTTGATCGGTGTCGCCCTGATGATGACGGCCTCGCGGTTCGACTATCGGCGGCTGCGCCTGCTCGCGCCCCCCCTGGTGCTGACCGCCCTCGGAGGTTGCCTTGCGGTGCTCGTGATCGGCGCGCGCATCAACGGCGCGCGCCGTTGGATCGAGCTCGGGCCCGCGACGTTCCAGCCGTCCGAGCTCGCCAAGCTCGCGCTGGCCGTGTGGGCGGCGGCCTATCTGTCGAAGCACCCGGCGCCGCGTTCCCTCAAGGAGCTCTGGCGTCCGATCGGCTTGCTGCTCGGCGTCTTCTGCCTGCTGATCCTCGCGGAGCCCGATCTCGGCACGGCCATCTCACTCGTGGTCGTTCTCCTCGCGGTGCTGCTCATCTCGGGCACGCCGGTCTCGACGCTGGCAGCGGGAACGAGCATCGCCGTCGGGCTCGGTCTCGTCGCGATCTGGTTCGAGCCCTATCGACGGGCGCGCCTCTTCAGCTTCGTCGATCCCTGGAAGGATCCGCAGGGCGCCGGATTCCAGACGGTGCAGGCGCTGATCTCGTTCGGGTCCGGCGGTTTCCTCGGTGCGGGTCTCGGCCACGGCGTGGCGAAGATCAACTATCTCCCCGAGGCGCACACCGACATGATCTTCGCGGTGATCGGCGAGGAGCTCGGACTGCTCGGTGTGACGGCGGTGATCGCCGCCTACGCGACGTTTGCCTACGCCGGTCTGCGCGTCGCGCTCGCCTGCAAGGACCCATTCGGAAAGCGTCTGGCGGCCGGGATCGTCGGGCTCGTCTGCGGTCAGGCGGTGATCAACCTCGCAGCCGTCCTCGGCCTGGCTCCGCTGACCGGGATTCCGCTGCCGTTCATCTCCTACGGCGGCTCGAGCCTCGTTGTCGCGCTCCTGGGAGTAGGGATCCTCCTTAACATCGCCGGCAGGCATGGAGCAGCAGAGGCCAAACGTGCGGTGCCTGATCGCAGCAGGCGGGACAGCGGGCCACGTCGCGCCGTCGCTAGCGGTCGCTGAAGCACTGCAGCGGCGCGGGGCGCACGTGACGTTCGCCGGGTCGCCCGATCGGATCGAAGCTCGGCTCGTTCCCGAGGCGGGTTACGAGCTCGACACCTTTCGGATCTCCGGGCTCCCACGCCGGCCCTCGCCCGAGCTGGTGCGCGCCCTGCTCCTCGCCGGACGTGCACCGCGAGCTTGCGCGCGCATCCTGGCAGCGCGGCGACCGGACGTCGTGCTCGGAGGCGGCGGCTACGTGGCGGGACCGATGGTGTACGCGGCTGCACGCCGAAAGATTCCAACCGCGTTGATGGAGGCCGATGCCCAGCTCGGGCTGGCCAACAGGTTGGCTGCGCCGTTCGCGGCCCGCGTCTTCCTCTCGTTTCCGATTGCCGGGCGCGGCGGGTCGAAATACAGAGTCACCGGCCGGCCGATACCGGCGCGCTCACAGGCCGTGCCGAGGGAGGAAGCGCGCAGCCTCTTCGGCCTCCCGCGGGAGGGACCGGTGTTACTCGTCTTCGGCGGTTCGCTCGGGGCACATGTGCTGAACGAGCTCGCGATCGAGGCATTCGGGGAGGAAGGTCCGGCCGTCCTGCACCTATCCGGCACGCGCGACTACGACGAGTTGCGCACGAGAGTGACGCGGCCGGACTACCGCCTCTTCGCCTTTGTCGAGGAGTTCGGTGCGGCTCTCGGTGCGAGCGACCTCGCGCTCGCCCGAGCGGGCGGCTCGGTCTGGGAGCTCGCCGCTGCCGGCAAGCCGGCTGTGCTCGTTCCCGGTCTCTTCGCGACCGGCGATCATCAGACCAAGAACGCGCAGTACTTCGAGGTGGGCGGAGGCGCGGTCGTTGTGCCGGAGGAGGACGTTTCGCAGGCGCCTGATCTGATCCGCTCGCTGCTCGACGACCCGCCTAGGCTGGCGGAGATGTCGGCCGCGATGACGCGGCTCGCGCGGCCTGATGCTGCAGACGAGATCGCCGAGGAGCTCATTGCCCTCGCCTCTTGAGGGGCGAAAGGTCTGGCTTGCCGGCATCGGCGGCGCGGGCATGAGCGCGTACGCCGTGCTCGCCCGAGCCTGGGGAGCGGACGTGCGCGGCTGGGATCGAACGCACACCCCGTACACCGAGCATCTCGCCGGGATCGACGTCGAGATCTCGGACGAACCGCCGCAGCCGCCGGAGGGCTGGGAGGCGTTCGTGTCCACCGCATTCGCCGGGCGCGTCCCGGGAAAGACCCGCGCCGAGCTGCTTGCCGAGCTCGTCTCCTTGCGCGACTCCATCGTTGTCGCCGGCGCGCATGGCAAGACGACCACCAGCGCCATGATCGCGTTCTGCCTCGAGCAGCTCGGCCGCGACCCGGCCTGGCTGATCGGCGCCGATGTTCCGCAGCTCGGTGGCAATGCCGGAACGGGAGAGGGATGGCTCGTCGTCGAGGGAGACGAGTCCGACCGGACGATTGCCGAGCTGCGGCCACGCGTGGCGGTCGTGACCAACGTCGACCTCGACCATCATGCGACGTTCGGCTCGCGCGCGGAGGTTGCCGAGCTCTTCGAGCGCTGGCTCGCGAACGTTCCGGCGGTCGTGCGCGGCGAGGAGCTCGACCCGTACGACGGACCACTCGCCGTTGCGGGTGTGCACAACCGGCGCAACGCAGCCGCCGCGGTTGCCGCCCTCGAGCTCGCAGGGGTCGGCCTCGACGAGGCTGCGCCCGTGCTCGCGGAATTTCGCGGTGCAGCACGTCGCCTCGAGCACCGCGGCGGGGCCGCGAACGTCGAGGTCTACGACGACTACGCTCACCACCCGGCGGAGATCGCCGCGACGCTCGCGGCGTTGAAGAACGGAGGCCGGCTGCTCGTCCTGTTCCAGCCGCATCTGTATTCGCGCACCCGGCACCTCGCGCACGAGCTCGCCCGCGCTCTTGCCGCGGCCGATGTCGTCGCGGTGACCGACGTCTATCCCGCGCGCGAGCAGCCCGTCGACGGAGTGACGGGCAAGCTCGTTGTCGATGCACTCGCCGATCTCCGGCCGGGGATGCTCATCGGGTGGATGCCGTCGGTCGACGAAGGCGCACGTTTCCTCGCGGGTCTGCTCGGGTCCGGCGACCGCGTCGTCACCATGGGAGCGGGCGACGTGGACCGTGCCGCCGCGACAATTCTGGAGGCGCTCCGGTGAAGGTCGAGGAAGGCGTCACCCTTTCCCGCTTCACGACGCTCGGCACGGGAGGGCGCGCTCGGGCCTTCGCGCGACCCGAAACGCTGGACGAGCTACAGGAAGCTCTTGCTTTCGCAAGCGAGCAGGGCGTGCCGGTTGCAGTGCTCGGTCTCGGCTCGAACCTCCTCGTGGCTGATGACGGCTTCGACGGTCTGGCCCTCAAGCTCGCCGGCGAGCTCGCGCAGGTCGACGTTCAGGGCGAGCTGCTCGTGACCGGTGGCGGGGCACCCAATGCCGTCGCTCTACACCGCGCGCGCGGCGCCGGGTTGGGAGGTTTCGAGTTCGCGTGCGCGATCCCCGGAACGGCCGGCGGCGGAGTCTGGATGAATGCCGGCGCGTACGGTGGTGACTGGGCAGGCATTCTCGAGCGAGCGCTGGTCGTCGACGGCGAGAGCGTGGAGTGGCGGACGCCCGCCGAGCTCGGTCTCAGCTACCGGCATTCGAACCTGAAGCACGGTCAGGTCGTCGCGCAGGTCGAGTTCCGGCTCACCCCGCGGCCGGCCGCCGAGATCAAGGCCACCGTTGCCGAGTTGCAGGCCCAGAGAAAAGCTGCGCAACCGACGAACAAGCGCACGTACGGGAGTGTGTTCAAGAACCCGGGCCACGAGCTCTCCGCCGGAAAGATGCTCGAGGCCTGTGGTCTCAAGGGGCACAGGATCGGCGGCGCCCAGATCTCGCCGCGCCACGCGAACTTCATCGAGAACGCCGACCGGGCCCGCTCGGCCGATGCGATCGCCCTGATGAGCGAAGCCCGGCGGCGCGCCTGGGAGCAGTTCGGAGTGGAGCTCCAACACGAGGTCGAATTCCTCGGCGCGATCGAGCTGGCTTCCATCGCCGGGTAGGACCCGCGGGCAGAGCGGCGAAGTCACCCACGTGGGCGAGAAGGTTCTTCGGCTGCCGCGCAAGCGGAGCATCGATGTGCTGCGGTTCGCGCCGTCGCGCCGGTCGCTTGCGATCAGCGCCTCGATCGTGTTGCTCGCAGGCGGGCTGTACGGCCTGGCACGTGGGACGTCGATGTTCGCGGTGCGTTCGATCGAAGTCGACGGCGCCTCACCGGCCTTGGCCGGGGAGATACGAGCTGAGCTTCGCTCCTTCGATGGCCGCAGCCTTGTCTCGTTGAACGCCAACGACGTGGCGCAGCGGGTCGACGGCCTCGCCACAGTTCGTAGCTCGGTGGTCGACCGGGCCTTCCCGCACACGCTCAGGATCCACGTCCTGCCGGAGGTGCCGGTCGCGGTGCTGCGGCGGGGAACCGAGTCCTGGCTGGTCTCTGCCCGCGGCCGAGTCATCGCGACGCTGCCGCTCCGAGCACGTCACGACCTTCCGCGCATCTGGCTGCCGACCCGCACCCAGATCGCGACCGGCGCCTTCCTCACGAACGAGCCCGGCGCGCTTGCGGCGCACTCACTCGCCGCCTTCGTCGGCAGCGGCTTCTCCAGCCGGATTGCGTTCGTCCGGGCGCTCAACGGTCAGATCACCCTCGGACTCCGCGACGGGCTCGAGATCAAGCTTGGCGCGCCGATCGATCTCCGCCTCAAGGTCGCGATCGCGCGGGGCATCCTCCCGCTGCTCGCGTTCCCCGCCGCCGGCGGTCCGGACTATCTGGACATCACCGTGCCCGAGCGCCCCGTCGCGGGCCGCAACCCTCAACCCTCAGGCTGAACGTGAGGGTTGTCCGCATTGACACCCCGGGAATCGCAGCGTACCCTCCTGCGGAGGAGCCGCTCGGTAGCCCCAAGCCTTTAGTCCAGCTTGAGGTCGAGCCACCTTCAGTGTCATGAGCCAAACAGGCAATTACCTCGCGGTCATCAAGGTCGTCGGCGTCGGCGGCGGAGGCACCAACGCGGTCAACCGCATGGTGGATGCCGGCCTGGCCGGCGTCGAGTTCATCGCCGTGAACACCGATGCGCAGGCGTTGATGATGACGGACGCCGACGTGAAGATCCAGGTCGGCGCGCAGGCGACGCGCGGCCTGGGTGCGGGAGCAGATCCCGAGATCGGATTCGCCGCTGCGCAGGAAAGCCGCGACGAGCTCAAGGAGGCGCTGAAGGGCGCGGACATGGTCTTCATCACGGCGGGCGAAGGCGGCGGCACCGGAACGGGAGGAGCACCTGTCGTCGCCGAGCTCGGCCAGGAGATCGGCGCACTGACCGTTGGCGTCGTCACGCGGCCGTTTGCGTTCGAGGGCCGCAAGCGCGCCGATCAGGCTGAGCGTGGTGTCGACCAACTTCGGGATCGCGTCGACACGCTGATCGTGATCGAGAACGACCGGTTGCTGCAGGTCGTCGAGCGACAGACCTCGGTCGTCGAGGCCTTTCGGATGGCCGACGACATCCTGCGGCAGGGCGTCCAGGGCATCACCGATCTGATCACCGAGCCCGGTCTCGTGAATCTGGACTTCGCCGACGTCAGGACGATCATGCGTGACGCCGGGTCGGCCCTGATGGGAATCGGCCGTGCGTCGGGTGAAAACCGAGCCGCGGAGGCGGCCCGGATTGCCGTTTCGTCTCCTCTCCTCGAGGCCTCGATCGAAGGCGCGACCGGGATCCTGCTCAACATCACCGGTGGTTCAGACATCGGCCTCTTCGAGGTCAACGAGGCCGCCGAGGTCGTCACGGGAGCGGCGGATCAGAACGCCAACGTCATCTTCGGCGCCGTGATCGACAATTCGCTCCAGGAAGAGGTGCAGGTCACCGTCATTGCAACCGGGTTCGGTGGCCGGGGCGGCCGGCGCGCCCGGCGCAGGGAAACGGCTCCTGAAGCTCCGCTGCCGACGAGTTCCGCACGCGAAGGGTTCGACGTCTCGCAGGACGTGCTGGACGTCCCCTCGTTCCTCCGCGACGACTGAGGTTTGGCGCCGGCACGGCGCGGTTATCTCTGACCTGCCCTCCTGGGGTTCATCCTCCCCGGTTGGCCCCACGACCCGGTCCGTCGCTCCGGTTGCGCCTCCCAGAGACACAGCCGGAGCGGCACCTTTCCGACGCTCGTTAGCATCGTCCGCCTATGGCCCAGATGCTCCTGCGGACAGCGCTCCACGACCGCCAGGTCGCCTTGGGCGCGCGGATGGTCGGGTTCGCCGGCTGGGAGATGCCGGTGCAATACGAAGGCGTCATCCCTGAGCACCGGGCGGTTCGGGCCGATTGTGGCGTCTTCGACGTCTCGCACATGGGCGAATTCGAGGTGGAGGGCCCGCGTGCGACTGCGCTGTTGCAGGCGACCCTCTCGAACGATCTCGACAAGATCGGCGCCGGCCAGGCGCAGTACACGCTTCTGACGAACGACCGTGGCGGAATCATCGACGACCTGATCGTCTACCGACTCGATGATTTCCGCTTCCTGCTGATCGTGAACGCGGCCAACCGGGAGGTCGACCTCCGCTGGCTGAAGGAGCGCGAGATTCCGGGCTCCGACGTTCGCGACGTCTCCGACGAATACGCGCTGCTCGCGGTCCAGGGGCCGCGGGCGATCGAGCGGCTGGGACTGCCCGAAGCCGCGCAGTTCACATTCGCCGAAGGAGAGATCGACGGGATTCAGTGCATGGTGAACCGCACGGGGTATACCGGGGAGCACGGGTGCGAGATCCTGGTCATGGCGGAGGACGCCGGCGACCTGTGGGACCGCGTGCTCGAACGTGGCGCCGTCCCATGCGGGTTGGGCGCACGCGACACGCTACGGCTCGAGGCCTCACTGCCCCTGCACGGGAACGACATCACGCCCGACACCGACGCGATCTCAGCCGGGCTGGGCTGGTGCTGCGCGCTGGACAAGGAGTTCTCGGGCGCCGCGGAGCTTCGTGAGCTCAAAGCTCGCGGTCCCGAGCAGAAGCTCGTCTCGTTCGTCATGGAAGAGAAGGCGGTGCCACGCCAGGGAATGACGATCGAGGGCGGGGGCGAGGTCACGTCGGGCACGCATTCGCCGATGCTCGACCGCGGCATCGGAATGGGCTACGTCCCCGCAGGCTCTGCGGCGCCGGACACGGAACTGGTAATCGACGTCCGCGGGAAGTCACGGCGAGCACGTGTTGTCAAGAGACCGATCTACAAGCGAGAGGAGTAGCCCCAGTTGGCCGCAAGCGAGACCTATCCCGCCGATCTGAGGTACCACGCAGAACACGACTGGGCCCGCATCGAGGGCGACGAGGCAGTGCTCGGGATCACGTGGTTTGCACAGGACGCGCTCGGCGAGCTCGTCCACTACGAGCCGCCGAACGAGGGCGACACGATCGCGAAGGATTCGGCGTACGGCGAGGTGGAATCGGTGAAGGCGGTCTCGGATGTGATCGCGCCTCTGTCCGGTGAGGTGCTCGAGGTGAACGCCAAGGCCGTCGAGGAGCCCGAGACCGTGAACGATGACCCGTACGGTGACGGCTGGCTGGTCCGGGTCCGCTTGACCAATCCGGCCGAAGCCGACTCGCTGCTGGGCGTCGACGCTTACAAGCAAGTCGTAGCCGAAGCGTGATTTGAGTTATCTCTCGCTGACCGAGCGGGACCGCGAGGAGATGCTCGCGGCGATCGGCGTCTCCTCCGTGGAGGAGTTGTTCCGCGACATCCCTACCGGCGTGCGCTTCGGCCGCGAGCTCGATCTCGGCCCGTCGCTTTCCGAGCAAGAGCTCTCCCGTCATCTCGAAGAGCTTGCAGCGCGAAACGTCGATTCGAGCAGAGAGCTGTCGTTCCTCGGCGCCGGCATCTATGACCACTACGTTCCGGCCGTCGTCGACACGGTGCTCCAGCGAGGCGAGTTGCTGACGGCGTACACGCCGTACCAGCCGGAGATGAGCCAGGGGGTGCTCCAGGCGATCTTCGAGTACCAGACCGTGATCTGCGAGCTCACAGGGATGGACGTCTCGAACGCTTCCGGCTACGACGGCACCACCGTTGCGGCGGATGCGTGTTACGTGGCCAAGCACGTGACGGGCCGGACGAAGGTCGTCGTGACCGAGGCGACGAACCCGCAGGTGAGGCAGGTGGTCAAGACATACGCGCCCGGCTTCGGGCTCGAAGTCGTCGAGGTGCCCCATCGCGGGGGCGTCACGGACCCGGGCGAACTGCGCCGCGCGGCGACAGACGCGGCCTGCGTGATCTTCCAGCAACCGAACTTCTTCGGCTGCCTGGAGCCGGGGCCCGACTTGGCCGCCGCCGCCAACGACGCGGAGGCGATCGCGGTTGCGCACGTCGACCCGATCTCCCTCGGGGTGCTGGAAGCACCGGGTGCCTACGGTTGTGGGATGGCGATCGGCGAGGGTCAGAGCGCGGGCAACTACCAGTCGTTCGCCGGCCCGCATTACGGCTTCCTCGCTGCACGGAAAGAGTTCATCCGCCGCATGCCGGGACGGATCGTCGGTGAGACGCTCGACGTTGCGGGTGAGCGCGGCTTTGTCCTCACTCTGCAGACCCGGGAGCAGCACATCCGGCGCGAGAAAGCGACCTCGAACATCACGACAAACCAGACGCTGCTCGCGCTCGCCGGGCTGGTGCACCTCTCGTGGCTCGGGCCCCAGGGGCTGCGTGAGGTGGGGGAGACCTGCATGAGCCTCGCCGCCTACGCGCAGAGCAGGCTGGCGGAGGCCGGGCTCGAGCCTGCGTTTCCCGAACGGACAACATTCAAGGAGTTTGCAGTGCGCACCGGACGGAGTGCCCAGGACGCGATCCGCTCCGCGCGCGAACGCGGCGTGCATCCCGGTTATGCGCTCGGCCGCGATTACCAAGGCTTCGACGATGCGTTGCTCGTTGCCGTGACGGAGCGCCGAACCCCCGCGGACATCGACCGGCTGGTGGAAGCGCTCGCACCGTGAAGCTCATCTTCGAGAAGTCGCAAGCCGGCCGGCGCGGCGGAGAGCTGCCGAACTACGAGCTCCCGCGCGCGAAGGTGCCCGACGAGCTGAGGCGGGAGACCGCACCGCGATTGCCAGAGCTCGCGGAGCCCGAGATCGTCCGGCACTTTACAGAGCTCTCGACGCGCAACTTCGGCATCGACACGGGCTTCTATCCGCTCGGGTCCTGCACGATGAAGTACAACCCGCGCGTCAACGAACGGCTGGCGATGCTGCCGGGGTTCCGGGACCTTCATCCGTACCAGGACGAGGACGCGAGCCAGGGAGCGCTCGAACTGATGTGGCGACTGCAGGAGGCGCTGATCGAGGTGTCGGGCCTTCATGCGTGCTCGCTGCAGCCGGCCGCGGGCTCCCAGGGGGAATTGACGGGGCTGATGCTCATGCGCGCGTACTTCGCCGATCGCGGGGAGAGCGAGCAGCGCGACACGATCATCACGGCCGACACGGCGCACGGCACGAACCCCGCGAGCGTGACGATGGCCGGGTACAAGCTCGCGAAGGTCGAGACCGACGCGCGGGGCAACGTCGACGTCGCCCATCTCCGCGAGATGGTCGACGAACGGACAGCCGGGCTCATGCTCACGAACCCGTCGACGCTCGGGCTCTTCGACGAGCACATCGAGGAGATCGCAACGATCTTCCACGAGGTCGGCGCCCTCCTCTACTACGACGGCGCCAACCTGAACGCCGTCTGCGGCATTTCGAGGCCGGGCGACATGGGCTTCGACATCGTGCACATCAATCTGCACAAGACCTTCTCGCAGCCGCACGGCGGGGGCGGGCCCGGAGGCGGCCCGGTCGTCGTACGAGACAAGCTCGAGCCCTTCCTGCCCCTGCCGGCGGTGGTCCGGGACGGGGAGCGGTTCCGTCTCGACCACGATCGGCCCAAGTCGATCGGCAAGGTGCGCGGCTTCACGGGACCGTTCGGCGTCTTCGTCCGCTCGTACGCGTACATCCGCTCGTATGGGCCGCGCCTCCGCGAGATGTCGGAGGTCGCCGTCCTCAACTCCAACTATCTGCTGGCCCGGCTGCGGGAGGCGTACGACCTCCCGTACGACCGCCTCGCGATGCACGAGTTCGTCCTCAGCGCCCGCTCGCTGAAGCGACAACACGGCATCACGGCACTCGATGTCGCGAAGCGGCTGATGGATTACGGCTTCCATCCGCCGACGATCTACTTCCCACTCGTCGTGCCGGAGGCGTTGATGATCGAGCCGACCGAGACCGAGGCCAAGGAAACGCTGGACGAGTTCGCCGACGCGATGCTTGCGATTGCGCGAGAGGCGGCGGACGACCCGGAGCTACTGCGCGAGGCGCCGCACGCGCGACCCGTCAAGCGGTTGGACGAGGTGCTCGCGGCGAAGCGCGCGATCGTGAAATACGGCTTCGACCAGCACCCGGACTTGAGTGACGCGCGGCCAGAGCCCCGCCAGCTCGAGGCTCAGAAGGGCGCGTAACTCTTAGGCGGCCAGCGGCAGGCTCAACTGCCTGAGTCCCAGCCGCTCGAAGACCAACTCGACCTCGATCGCAACCGGTGCGAACTGCTCCGCCTGCCAGATGTGCGCGTCGTCTTCGGCCTGCAGCTTCCCGAGCTGTCGGCCAAGCGCGCTGTCCTCGGATCGCAGCATCACCGTCTGCGCATAGGAACGCGCCCAGACTTCGTGCACCGACTGGAAGTACCGCTGACGCGACGAACCGCCGGGGAGCACGCGCTTGTCGAGCAGCGCGGCAGCTTCGCGCCAGGGTGCGAAGGCCTGGTGCACAGCCGATGCCCACGAGCGCGTCTTGCGGTCGTAGAAGATCTGGTGGTCAAGAAGGTGACCGAGCTCGTGCAGGAAGCCGAGCGCGGATCGCCCACCGACGCGTGAGACACGCAGGTCGATCGGATCACGCTTGCGAAAGCGGTAGGCACCGGCCTCGCTGATCGTCGCCGTTGCGACGACCGGAACGGGCGAAAGATCCGAGCGAAGTCCGTGCAGCCTAGACGCCGCAGCGAGTGCACGCTGCAGCTCCGCCGCGAGAGGGCTCCGTCGCGGTAATGCGACGACGTCTTCCAACGAACGCAGGCGAGGCTTTCCCTCGCGGGGCACGCATTCCGGATAGCGGCGTTGTCCCATTGGTAAATCTTCGGTTGTGCATCGGACGGACTTGAGTTGCGTGTCATGCTCTGCAGAGTGAAACCGCGTCGTACGCTTCTCGTTTGCATCGCTGTTTCCTTTGCGGCAATCGATCTCGCGCACAAGTCTTTGGCGTCCGCGGACTTCCATCATGCGCGCACGCCGTTCGTCACGCTGGTGATGGGTGCGTTGATTGCGGCGCTCGTTGTTCTCGTACCGCGAGTCCCGTCGAATGCTGCCGCGGTTGGTGCAGGGATCGCGTGCGGTGGCACGCTCGGGAATCTGATCTCGCTGCTCGTGTGGTCGCAGGGCGTGCCCGACCCCCTGGTGGTCGCCGGCAGGGTGCAGGGGCTCGCCTTCAATCTCGCCGATCTGTTCGCGATCGTGGGCGACATGCTTCTGGTCAGTGCGGTCGCCCTCCACGGGGTTCGGCACCGCTCGAGTTTGCGGGAACGCGTCTAGAACTAGTAGAGATCGTCGAGGTCGTCCACGATCGGCATGTGGTCTTCGCGACGACGACGTACGAGCTCCGACACCACGAGCAGAAGCGGTACGGCGAGCGCCGCCGCGAGGCTCGTCCAGGCGAGTGCGAACCAGGCGAGGACGAGTGCGCCCACGCCGAAGCGCTGCCCTACTGGGTCGTGCCGCAGGAAGCTCATGAGCACGGCTGCTTCCTTCATTTTGGCTCCTCCTTCAAGGGCAGGAATCGGCCGCCCCGGGGGGACCCTCCATCCCTCACTCGCGTAATGCCTGCTCCAGTCGCAAGACTGTAGGGAGGCACCCGAATGAGGGAGAGACGATGACGAAAGTCCAGAAGACCGAGGAACAGTGGCGTGCGGAGCTGGATCCGGAGCGGTACCACGTCCTCAGGGAGAAGGGCACCGAGGCGCCGTTCTCCGGTGAGTACGACCACACCTTCGATCCCGGCACCTACCGCTGCGCGGGCTGTGGCGCAGAGGTCTTCCGCTCCGAGGCGAAGTACGACTCAGGCTGCGGCTGGCCGGCGTTCTACGCTCCCGCGGGGGAGGACGCGATCGACGAAGAAAGCGACACCACCTACGGCATGGTCCGCACCGAGGTGACGTGCGCGAACTGCGGTGGCCACCTCGGCCACGTGTTCCCCGACGGGCCCGCACCGACGGGCCTGCGCTACTGCATCAATTCGAAGGCACTCGACCTGGAGGAGGAATAGTGGAGAAGAAGGCAACGTTCGGCGCCGGCTGCTTCTGGGGCGTCGAGGCAGCATTCCGGCAGCTCGACGGCGTGACGCGAACGCGCGTCGGCTACTCCGGTGGCAAGACGGAGAACCCGACCTACGAGGACGTCTGCTCGCACACGACGGGACACGCCGAGGTCGTCGAGGTCACGTACGACCCGGACCGCATCTCGTACGAGCAGCTGCTCGAGGTCTTCTGGGCGAAGCACGATCCGACGCAGCTGAATCGCCAGGGCTGGGACATCGGCGACAACTATCGCTCGGCGATCTTCTTCCACGACGAGGAGCAGCACGAGGACGCCTTGAAGTCGAAGGCCGGCGAGCAGCGCAACTGGGGCGCACCGATCGTGACGCAGGTCGAGCCCGCGCAGCCGTTCTACGAGGCCGAGGACTATCACCAGCAGTACCTCGAGAAGCGCGGCCGCTCGAGCTGCACGCCTGCGCTGCAGCGCGCAACAGCCGCGAGCTGAGACCTGGCTACAGCAAGCTGACCGTAGGCCGCGGCGACGCGGCCTACGGCAGCGCTAGCCCTTCAAGAGCGCGCAGCGCGGTTCGTGCCTTTCCGCGAGGCGGAGCAGAAGCGCGTGCAGGTCCGCGCGGTCCTTGTCGCCGAGGGGGGCGAGAAACCCGTCCTCGATCTCCTTCGAAAGAGCACGTAGCCGCTTGAGCGTTCGCTTCCCGTCCGATGTGAGGCGGACGAGGTGCCGCCGGCGGTCGTCCGGATCGCGACGGCGCTCGATGAGCCCCTGCTCCTCGAGCTCGTCGAGCAATCCCACGAGCTGGCCGCGGTCGTAGCCGAGCGCGTCGGCGATCGAGCCCTGCGTGTCGGCCGACCCCGCGTCGAGCACGAGCAGGATCGCGTGGTGATACGGATGGAGCCCGGTCCCCTCGTAGGCCTTCATCGTTCGTTCCTTCGCGGCGTAGCCCAGCCGCTTGAGCAGGAACGTGGCGGATGCAACGAGCTCCTCAGGTAGCTGAGGAGCCGTGCGCGGCTGTGTTTCGGGGTTTGTGACGGTCATGTGAAACAGAGTAGCGCGTACAAGCGTTGTTGTGCTATAAAATTGTCCATGACAACGATTTTGGAGGTCAATTAGTGAAAATCTTCACGAAGAGCGAGAGGCGCTGGAGCGCCCTGGCTCTCATCGTCACTGCACAGTTCATGGTCGTTCTCGACGTCGCCATCGTGAACGTTGCCTTGCCGTCGATCAAGACGGATCTCAATTTTTCCCAGGCGAACCTCCAGTGGGTGATCTCTGCGTATGCGATCCTGTTCGGCGGGGCGTTGCTCCTCGGCGGGAGGCTGGCGGACCTGCTCGGCCGCCGGAGGCTGTTCGTCGCCGGTCTCGGCCTCTTCACTGCAAGCTCGCTGCTCTGCGGTCTCGCCTGGTCGGAGACTTCCCTGATCGGGTTCCGTGCGCTCCAGGGGCTCGGTGGAGCGATGCTCGCCCCGGCCGCGCTCTCGCTGCTGATGACGACGTTCGCCGAGGGCCGTGAACGCAATCTCGCGCTCGGCATCTACGGTGCCGCCTCGGGGAGTGGCGCGGCTGCGGGTGTCCTGCTCGGCGGCTTGCTCACGTCCTACTTGAGCTGGGCTTGGGTCTTCTTCATCAACGTTCCCGTCGGCGTCGCGGCAATCGCGCTCACGCCCCTGCTGCTGAAGGAGAGCCGAGCCGAACTGGCGCATCGTCACTTCGACTTCCCCGGCGCGGCATCGATCACCGCAGGCCTGATGTTGCTCGTCTACGCGATGACGCGCGCAACGACCGACGGCTGGGGCGCGGGTACGACAATCGCGCTTCTTGGGGGTGCCGTCGCCCTCGTGCTGGCGTTTGTTGGAATCGAGCTGCGCTCGCCGTCACCGCTGCTGCCCCTGCGGATCTTCCGCGTGCGCTCGCTCACGGGGGCGAACGTGGCGATGGCGATCGTCGGCTCCGTTGCGTTCTCCGAGTTCTTCCTGTTGACGCTCTACCTCCAGGACGTCTTGCACTACTCCGCGATGCAGAGCGGCGTCGCGTTCGTCGCCTTCGCGGGCACGGTCGTCGTGACATCGAACGTCGCCCAGGTCATCGTGGGGCGCTTCGGCGTGCGGCCGACGCTGACCGCCGGACTGCTCGCGTCTGCCGTGTCGGTTGGCGCGCTCACCCGCCTTCCGGTTGATGGGCACTACTTCTGGGATCTCTTTCCCTGGTTCGTCCTCGGCGGTGCCGGGATGGGCCTCTCATTCGTCCCCGTCACGATCGCAAGCCTCACCGGCGTGGGCCGCTCGGATGCCGGCGTGGCTTCGGGACTGATCAACACGAGCCGTCAGATCGGCGGCGCGATCGGCCTCGCCGCGGTGAGCGCGATCGCCGCCACCTCGGCGAGCAACTATGCGCACGCTCACTCCGGGGTCACCGCCTCGAGCGGCGTGGCGCTCGACCACGGCTTCCAGACGGCTCTCTACGTTCTCACAGGCTTGCTCGTCGTCGGCGCGCTGGTTGCCGTCGGCCTCGTCAGGTCAGCTCCCGCCCCGAGGGCCGAGGCCCAGTTCGCGGACGGCGAGGTGGTCGCGTTCGAGGAAGCCGCCTGATGGCCGCCGAAGACAGATTGGGTGACGGCTTTCGCAAGCTCGACGACCTCGTCCTGCACCTGAAGGGCCTGGTTCTGGTTCGCGGGCTCCGCGAACAGGGCGGTGCCGACGAGGGCGAGCTCCTCATGTACGGCGCGGAGATCGATCGCGTGCGCGGCCAGCTTGCAACGTTTGCGAGGAACGGGGCCTGAGCCGGGCCCTGACGTCCTACGCGCGTTGAAGCGTCGACGTGACGGCCAGCTGCCCGCAAGCGGCCTGGATGTCGCGCCCGCGCGTGAGTCTCACGGTCGACAGCAGCCGTGCACGATCGAGCGTCGCCTTGAAGGCCGCGATCGCCTTCGACGAGGAGCCGTCATAGATCCCGGTCGGGTTGTACGGGATCAGATTGACCTTGAAGACCTTCGGGTCGAGCAGTGCCGCGAGCGCGCGGGCCTGCTCGACCCGATCGTTGACGCCACGCAGCATCACGTATTCGACGAAGACCTTCCGCCGGTGCGCCGCGAAGTAACGGCTGCACTCCGAGATCACAGCTGCAAGCGGGTAGCGGTCGTTCACTGGCATGAGCTCGCTGCGGAGCTCCTCGGTCGGGGCGTGCAACGAGAACGCCAGCCTGATCGGCTCTTCGACCTCGTCGACGAACCGGCGGAGGCCGGGCAGCCAGCCGACCGTGGAGATCGTCGTCCGTCGCCAGGTGATTCCGACATCCGGCAGCGCCCGCGCGGCTTCGAGCACCGAGTCGAGGTTCAGCATCGGCTCGCCCATGCCCATGAAGACCGCGTGGTCGATCGGCTCGATCCGTCGGAAGTGCAGCGCCTGGTCGAGGATCTCGGATGCGGTGAGATTCCGCCCGAAGCGCATCTGTCCGGTCGCGCAGAAGGCGCACGTGAGCGGGCAGCCGGACTGGGACGACAGGCAGACGGAGCGCCGGCCGTCGCGATAGCGCATCAGGACGGCCTCGACGGGATGGCCCTCCCCGGTGCGAAACAGGGCCTTGACCGTGCCGTCGCTTGCCTTCGCTTCGTGCACCAGTTCGAGGCTCGAGAACGGCACCTCCTGCGCGAGCTGCGCGCGTAGCGGGCCGGGGATGTTCGTCATCTCTTCGTAGCCGGCAGCGCCGCGAGCGGCCCAGTCCCAGACTTGGCCGGCACGGTACGCCGCCTCGCCGCGCTCGCTCAGACGCTGTTGCAACAAGGCACGATCCATTGCGCCCAGGGTAGCTTTGCCCATGGCCACGCCCCCGCAGCCCTGGTGGTCAGGGGGCGTTGTGTATCAGGCGTATCCGCGTTCGTTCGCAGACTCGAACGGCGACGGCATCGGCGACCTTCCCGGTCTGCGCGAGCGGCTGGAGTACCTGCACTGGCTCGGCGTCGACGGCGTCTGGCTCAATCCGACCTTCCCGTCGCCCAACCGCGACTGGGGTTACGACGTTTCGGACTACTGCGACGTCCACCCCCACTTCGGCACGCTCGACGATCTCGATGCACTGATCGCGGCCGCGGCCGAGCTCGGGATCCGCATCCTGCTCGACCTCGTCCCAGCCCACACGAGCGATCGGCACGCGTGGTTCGGCGACTCGCGCTCGTCGAGGGAGTCTCCTCGCCGTTCCTGGTACATCTGGCGTGACGAAGCCGACGAGCAGGAGAGCGTCTTCGGCGGCAAGGCGTGGACGTACGACGAGCGGACGGGCCAGTACTACCACCACCTCTTCCTGCCCGAGCAGCCGGACCTCAACTGGATGCATCCGGACGTGCGCGACGCCTTCGACGAGATCCTGCGCTTCTGGTTCGAGCGTGGCATAGCCGGCTTTCGGATCGACGTCGTGCACGAGCTCGTCAAGGATCCGCCGAGCCGGGCAAATCGCGCCGAGATCCACGATGTGCTCCGGCGTTGGCGTTCACTGGCGGGCGGCTATGACCCCCAGCGCCTGCTCGTAGGGGAGACGTGGGTCATGGAGCTCGAGGAGTTGGCGAGGTTTTACGGAAGCAACGACGAGCTGCAGCTCGCCTTCAACTTTCCGTTCATGTTCGCCGGCCTCGATGCGTCGGCACTCGAGAACGTGGTCGCGCGCACGGAAGCCGTCCTTCCCGCAGGCGCTCTGCCCGTGTGGGCGCTGTCGAATCACGATGTCGTCAGGTTCCCGACGCGAATGTGCGACGAGGACGATGCAAAGGTCCGCGTGGCGCTCCTCATCCTCCTGACTTTGCGCGGGACCTCGTTCCTCTACTACGGAGACGAGCTCGGCATGCGGCAGGTCGACATTCCGGCGGATCGGGTGCGCGACGTGCACGATCGCGACGGGGCGCGGACGCCGCTCCCGTGGGGCGACGCCGACTGGCGCGACCCGTGGCTCCCGCTTGGCGCGAATGTCGCGACGGTTGCGGAGCAGCGGGCCGATCCCGGATCAGTCCTGAGCTTCTGCCGTGAAGCGATCGCTCTTCGACATGGCCGGGAGGAGTTGGTCTCGGGCGGGTACACGCCGATCGCGAGCCCGCCGGGAGTCTGGGCGTGGCGGCGCGGAAGCGACACCGCTATTGCGCTGAACCTGACCGGCTCGGACGCGACCGTGCCGCTCACGGGACAGGTCCTCCTCTCGACGAAGGGCCGCGACGACCCTGCGCGCCTCGAGCCGTGGGAAGGTGTGGTCGTCGCGCTCAGTTAGCGCAGGAAGGCGTGTAACGCCAGGCTTCCTGGATCGCAGAGCGCTCGCCGACCACGAGGTCGACGCCACGCCCGAGCACGCGTTCGAGGACCTCCACGTCGACGTCTGCGGGGTCCCCGACGGCAACTTCGATGCGTCCCGAGTTGAGAAAACGCACCGGGACGGCGAACATCCGACGGGCAACCTCGAGCGGCAGGAGCCGCGCCGCCGACGGGTCGAGCGGGTGGCCGACCAGATCGACGTAGCGCAGGCCGGCCTGCTCCGCCAGCGCTGCAGCAAGCTCCGACTCGAAGAGCCAGCCGCGAGAAAGGAGGGTCTCGCCGAGGCGCATGCCGCTGACCTTCACCTCTGCGAGCACTTCGTCGAGTCGCTCGTGCGTGATCCAGCCCTTCTGCACGAGGATCGAGCCGAGCATGGGGCGAACCTCGCGCTCGAAGAAGCTGTGGTCGAGACGAAGCGGAGCCGCGGAGCCCGAGGCCACCCGAAGGCCACCACCGAGATAGCGTTTGTCAGAGGGATTCATCTGCACACCTTCCGGCCATTTCATCGGCTGCGCAGGGGTCGCGGATGATCACCCGCGTAGGTGAGCCGTGGCCTACCGCTTCAAACGGGCAAAATAGACGTGTGATCGATCTCCGCTCCGACACCTTGACCCAGCCGAGCCCGGCGATGCGCGAGGCGATCGCCAACGCGGCTGTCGGCGACGAGCAGAAGCGCGAGGACCCGACCGTCAACGAGCTCGAGCGTCGGGGGGCTGAGTTTCTCGGGCAGGAGGAGGCGGTCTTCCTCCCGACCGCGACGATGGCCAACCAGATCGCGCTGAACATCCTCGGCCGTCCCGGCGACGCCCTCCTCGTGGAGCGGCACGCCCACATCATGCTCTCCGAATTGGGCGGCCCGGCGGCGCACTCGGGCCTGCTGACGATCGGGCTCGAGGGCACGAAGGGCCGGTTCTCCCCGGACCAGGTCGTGTCGGAGATTCGCGATCGGACGAGCGTGCACGTCGCACCGACACGCGTGGTCACGATCGAGAACACGCACAACAGCGCTGGAGGCAGTGTCTGGCCGCTCGACGAGGTCGACGCGATCGTCGCGACCTGTCGCGAGCACGAGCTCGCAGTGCACCTCGACGGCGCGCGGCTCGTCAACGCCGCGGTCGCAACCGGCGTCGACTCGGCCAGGATCGGACGCGGTTTCGACACCGTGACGCTCTGCTTCTCCAAGGGACTCGGGTGTCCGCTCGGCGCATTGATCGCGGGCTCCGCGGAACTGATGGAGCAGGCGCGCCGCGGCAAGCACTACTTCGGGGGTGCGATGCGCCAGGCCGGGATCGTCGCGGCGGCGGCCCTCTACGCCCTCGACCATCACGTCGGTCGCATCGCTGACGATCACGCGCGTGCGCGCCGCCTTGCGGAAGGTCTCGCCGAGGCGGGAGTGGGGGTCGACCTGGAGCAG
The DNA here is from genome assembly GCA_036824055.1 of Gaiellaceae bacterium. Classification (GTDB taxonomy): domain Bacteria; phylum Actinomycetota; class Thermoleophilia; order Gaiellales; family Gaiellaceae; genus 3-1-20CM-4-69-9. The sequence goes on from DAITAW010000004.1 coordinate 42,849, forward strand.
GTAGAGACGAACTTCGTCCAGATCGACGTCGGTCCCGACCGGGGCCGCGCGATCGAGCGGATCAAGGAGCGCGGCGTTCTCGTGTCCACGACAGTGCACCCGGCAGTCGTGCGCGCAGTCACGCACCTGGACATCTCCGACGACGACGTCGACGCGGCGATCGAAGCTCTGTCCGCCGCGCTCGGCGCTACTCGTACTGAAGTGCCTCTAGAACGTTGAGCCTGGCGGCGCGGCGCGCCGGGAAGATCGCGGCGATGATGCCGACGAAGATCGCCGCAATCCCGAACAGCACGAGCTGCCCGACCGGAATCGACAGCACGATGAAGTTCACCCGGGCGATCAGCAGGGCGGCGAGAATGACGCCGAGCGCGATGCCGATGACCGCGCCGATCAACGCCGTGATCACGCTCTCGTGCCGAATCATTCGCCGGACCTGTCGTCGCGTCATTCCGATCGCCCGGAGCATGCCGATCTCCCGCGTGCGCTCGAAGACGGTCAGAACGAGAGTGTTGACGATGCCGAACAGGCTCACGATCACGGAAAGCGCGAGCAGCACGTAGAGGATGTTGAGCACCGAGCTCAGTCCTGAAATCTGATTGTCGATGAACTTCTGGCGCGTTGCCGCTTTCGCGTTCGGGAACGCCTTGAGAGTTTGATCGAGGGCCGCCCTGTTCGCGTCGGTCTGGCCCCCTTTCATCAGGACGAAGGAGTAGAGGTTCTGCGGCTGGGTCACGAAACGGTCGAACGTCGCGGCAGAAATGGTCACGCTTCCGAACGGCGAGCCGCCCGTCGGCGGCGCGAAGATTCCCCGTAGCACGAACGCCTTATGGGCCCCCGTTGCGAAGGTCAGCGGAATTGATGAGCCAACCTGGAGCTGGTGGTCCTTGGCGTAGCCCTTGTCGACGAACGCACCGTTCGCACCCAGATCAGCGAGGACGGAGCCGGACCCGTGTGTCCAGTCGAGTTGGAACATCTGACTCGCGGCTGGATTGACAGCCGTGAGCGTGCTCGTGTGGTTGAACGCACGAGCCTGGCCTGCGCGCACATCACCGACCGCGGTAACGCCCGGCGTCTTCGAGACGGCTTCCGCCACCGCGATTGGAATCGGCGAGAAGTTGTTCTGAGCGGTGATTGCGTAGTCGGCGTTCTTCCAGATCTTGTGGACGGAGCTCCTGAAGCTCGTGATGATCCCTGCTGCAAGCATCGACACGAGCGTCACGAGAGCAAGCCCGATCATCAGCGCGGATGCAGTCGATGCGGTTCGCTGCGGATTTCGCTGCGCATTCTCGCGGGCGAGCGTGCCTGCGGTCCCACCGATCCTCGTCGCCGGCCAGCCAAGCAAGGTCGCGAGCGGAGTTACGAGCCTTACTGACAGCAGGGCGATGCCGAAGAACACCAGCAGTGCGCCGCCGAGCATGAAGACGAGGACGCCGGCCGTCCCGAGGGCGGGCGCAAACAGGCCCCAGAGCAGCCCGCCGAAGCCGAGCGCTGTCAGCAACGCGGATGCCGGAAGCCTGAAGCGGGCGAACCGCGACTCCGGCAACGTGGCGCCTTCCCGCACGGCCGCGATCGGTGGAACGCGCGTTGCCCGCAGCGCCGGCCGGAGGCTTGCGAGGAGCGTGACGACGATGCCGACGGCGAGCGAGACGACAACCGTCCGGGTCTCGAAAGTCAGTCCGTTGTTCGGGAGCGTGAATCCGACCGCGTTGAACAGCGCGAACAGCCCTTTGGCGAGGGCGAGCCCGGCGAAGAGCCCGATCACTGCCGCGAGAATTCCGATCGCCAGCGCCTCGATGATGATCGAACGGAGGAGCTGACGACGGGAGGCGCCGAGAGTCCTGAGGGTCGCTAGCTCACGCGTCCGCTGCGCGATCGTGATCGAGAGCGAGTTCGCGATCACGAAACTGCCGACGAAGAGAGCGACGCCACCGAAGCCGAGCAGGAACTTTTGCAGGAAGGAGATGAACGAATTCGTGTCCTTGCTGTCCTGGTGTGCCTGCGCTGCACCGGTCCGCACCTGCGTATCGGCCGGGAGGATGCCCTGGATCTGCTGCAGCAATTGGTCGATGGAAACGTTGGGCTTGGCTGCGATCGCAATCTCGTCGAGCTTCCCGGGTTTGCCGAAGAGTCGCTGTGCGGTTGGGAGGTCGAAGCCTGCCAGTGTCGCGCCGCCGATCGTCGCGACCGAGCCGAACTTCACGATCCCGGACACCCGCAGCCGCTGAACCGGGCCGATGGCCTGCACGCCGACGATCTGACCGATCCGGAAGTGGTCTTTGCTCGCAGTCGACTTGTCGATCACGACCTCGTTGCTCTTCGGCCACGACCCGCTGACGAGCGTCAAAGGATTGAAGGGGGACTCGCCCCGCGCGATGCTGAACCCCAGGTTGGGGGCTCCGCCGCGGACGATCGCCTTGCCATCCTTGCCGATCAGCTGAGCCTCACCGTTGACACTGCCGTCGGCAACGCCGACGTCGGGAAGGCTGCGGACACGCTCGAGCAGCGATTCGTCGAACGCCGGGGCCGTGACGCCGGTCCCATTCCCGACGGTGAAAGCGGCCTTCCCGCTGATGACAGCGTCCGAGCCCTTGCGGCTCTCGTTGAAGATCGACCCGAAGGCCTTGTCGATCGAGTCGGTGAGAACGTACGTGCCGCTCACGGTCGCGACCCCGAGGACGATCGCGAAGGCTGACAGGACTGTGCGCAGCTTGCGGCCGAGAAGTGCTTTGAGAGCGAAACGGGTCACGCGCTGTCTAGCTGTTCCATCTCACTGACGATCTCGTGCGCGGAAAGGCCTTTCGACTCGCGAACGATGAGCCCGTCGGCGAGGAACAACACGCGATCGGCGATCGTCGCGGCTCGCGCCTCGTGCGTCACCATCACGATCGTCTGCTCGAGCTCCTGGACGGAACGGTTGAGAACTTCGAGAATCTCCCCGCTCGTTTTCGAGTCGAGGTTGCCCGTTGGCTCGTCGGCAAAGACAATCGTCGGCCTGCTGATGAGAGCCCGGCCGATTGCCACGCGCTGTTGCTGACCGCCGGAGAGCTCGGACGGGCGATGGGTGCGGCGGTTGGTAAGACCCATTCGATCGATCAGCTGGTCGACCCATCCTGGATCCGGGTTCACACCCGCGATGGAGAGCGGCAGCAGGATGTTCTCCTCCGCAGTCAGCATCGGAAGCAGGTTGAAGAACTGGAAGATGAAACCGATGTTTCGGCGGCGCAGCTTCGTCAGGTCCGAGTCGCTGAGCTTCGAGATCGCGGTGCCGGCGATCGTTACCTCCCCCGAGGTGGGTTTGTCGAGGCCGGCCAGGATGTGCATCAGGGTCGACTTCCCCGACCCGGAGGGGCCCATGACGGCGGTGAGCTGGCCCTTCGGGACATCGAGCGAGACGCCGCGCAAGGCGTCGACCGCGGTGTCTCCTTCGCCGTAGCGGCGGGTCAGGTCCGTGGCAGAGAGCACGAATCCCGTGGAGGGGGAATCGACCGTCTCCGCGGACTGCGCTGCCAGTGGGTTGCTCATCTGTCCTCCATCGCGTCGGGGCAAGTGTTCACGGTATCGCCAGCGCTCACCAGGCGGGCCACAGGCTAACGGTGGTGCGGTTGACCGCACAAGGCTGGCCTCTATCTGTCTCCCGCGGAAAGGAACCAGAGCACGACGCCCCCGTAGACGGCGATCAGGAGCGCCCCCTCCCAGCGGCGCGCGCGGCCGTCGCGGATCACGAAGCCGACGAAGAGCGCCGCTGCGCCCATGGCGATCAGCTCGATCGGGCGAAACGCAAGCGACAGCGGGTGCGCGAAGGCGAAGGACGCGAGGGTGACGATCGGGATGACCAGCAGGCCGACCTGGGCGCTCGAGGAGATCGCGATCTCGGTCGCGAGCTTCATCTTCCCGCGTCTGGCGATCACGACGGCGCCCCCGTGTTCTGCGGCATTGCCGACGATCGCCACGATCACCACTGCGATGAAGAACTCGGAGAGGTTCGCGGCCTTCGCGAAGGCCTGAAGCGAGTGGATGAGGATCTCGCTGATCACCGCAGTCGCCACGGTGGCCCCTCCAAGGGCGACGAGGCAGGTCCGCAGGCTCCAGCCGCTCGTGTTGGTGACCTCATGTGCGGGACGACGCCGGAGGTCGACGATCGTGACGACGAGGTAGAGGGCGAGGAGCACGATTGCGGGGCCGATGCTGAGCAACGCGAGGGAATGGCGATTCGGGTTGCCGTGCCAGCCGGGGACGGACGGGATCAGCAGCAGCACCACCGCGATGAAGACGAGACCGAGCTGCCCCAACAATGAGGAACGGTCGAGCTCCGCGTTGTCCTTGCCGAGAATGAGCGCCGCGCCGAGCACGAGCAGGATGTTCGAGACGATGCTGCCCGCCATCGAGCCGCGCACGACGTCGGGCAGATTGTCGGAGACGGCGATCAGGGCGATGATGAGCTCGGGCGCGTTTCCGAAGCTCGCGTTCAGCAGGCCGCCGATGCGCGCACCCGTGTGTTCTCCCGCCTGTTCGGTTGCTTCCCCGATCAGCCAGGCCAGGGGCACGAGCGAGAGCGCGGCGAGCACGAACAGGGCCGTCCTGTCCGGATGGACCAGGACATCGAGGAGCATCGTGATCGGAGCGAGCGCAAGCGAGGCCCACAGGAGTCGTCGCGCCAAGGAGACTTAGCCTAGCGCTCCCTAGCTGATCGACGGCCCGCATGTCAAGTCTTGCGGAGGCTGCTTTCCGGTACGACAATTCCAACATGCAACCACCGGCCGAGCGCCTCGAGGCACTGACCGTCACGGAGCTGCCGCTCCGGCCTCAGGACGAGCTGGAGTGCCGCAGGTGCGAGGTGCACTGCGACAAAGTGGTCTACCCGTCCGCCTGCGTCGAGCGCGCGTGCCCGTTCATGTACGCGTATGAGGAGTTCGGGCACACCTACATCGGGTGCATGCAGCGCGTGTACGGCGTCGAGATCGATCTGGAGATGCTGAGAGAAGCCGAGGCGCGCAGCGAAGGGTTTGGCGCGATGCGCACGACGCGTGCGCCGCTCCCGATGTGCAGCGTCGAGGTCGAGGAGTGCTACGGCTCGGGGCGCTCCGGCGAGCTTGGCTGCGTGAACCCGGAATTCCACGAGCTCCCGGTGGGCTCGCCGTCGTTCAAGGTCTTCGCTCAGCTAGCGGACTGAGCAGGGCGTAGCCCACGAGCGGGCTGAGCGCCGCCAGCGCGAAGGCGAGCCGCCAGGACGCGTGGTGGACGACGGTTGCGAACGCGACCGGAGCGACGATGGCGCCCGCAGCGAGAAAGGTCTGCTGCAACCCGATCGCGACGCCGCTGCGGGCCCGCCCTGCAGCCTCCGCCGCCGCGGCGAACGAGAGCCCGTTCCAGGACAGTCCGAACGTCCCGGCGACGACGAGGGCCGCCACGACGATCCACGTCGGCGCAGCTACGAGCGCCGCGGTGATTCCGACCGTGAACGCGAGGCCGAGTGCAACCCAGCGCAGCGGAACGATCCGCAGGCGTAACCGGTCCGACAGCCGGCCCAAGGCGATCCGCGCGACGCCGCCGAAGACCTGCGTGACGGCGAGCGCTCCGGCAGCCACTCCGGTCGACACGCCCCGCCGGTCGTGGAGGAAGAGCACGAAGAAGGCAAGCAGGCTGATCTGCGTCGCGACGTAGAACAAACTCGCGGTACAGATCCGCCAGACCCGAGGATCGCGCAAGGGACGAGCGTGCACGGAGTGCTCCTCGGCGGGCTCGAGCCGCAAGAGCACGCCGCCGACCACCGCAGCCGCGAGACAGGCTGCCGCCAATCCGTCGAACGCCGCCCGCAGACTGATCTGCTGATCGAGCACCGGGAGGACGACGGCGGCAACGGCTCCGCCGAGCGGCGTCGCCATCTGGCGAATGCCGAGCGCAAGCCCGCGCTCATCTTTGCCGAACCATGCCATGACTGCGCGCCCACTCGCTGCGTTGACGCCCGCGCCAAGTGCTCCGACCAAGGCCAGGGCGCCGACGAGCTCTCTGTACGAGGACGCGTACGCCGCCCACACGAGTGCCGCGGCCGTCCCGGACTGTCCGATGGCGATCACAGCACGCTCGCCGATCCGGTCGGCCACGATCCCCCAGAGCAGCATCGTCGCGAGCGAGCCGAAGTTGATCGCCGCGAGCACCACGCCGACCTGGGTCAAGCTGAGGTTGTAGTGGTCGCGGATCGCCGGGGCGATCGCCGCGAGCCCGAGTAGGATCGCCGAGAACGCTCCCTGCGCCAGGACCCCGGCGGACAGGATCGTCCAGCGGTACCTAGGTGGTTGCGCGGGCGTGGAGCTCACGCAGCTTGCGGATCTCGTCGGCGTTCGGGCCCTTGCCATCGGCCCCGGGCACCTCCAGGACGACGGGGAGCGCCTGCAGCTTCGGGTGCGCGAGAAAGACGCCGAGGCCCTCGCCGATCAGCCCTTCACCGATGTTGTCGTGACGGTCGCGATTCGATCCGAGCGGCGCCTTTGCATCGTTCGCGTGCAGTGCGCGGACGCGGTCGAGCCCGATGCGGCTGTCGAGGTCCTCCAGGAGCGCATTCCACGTCGCCGGGTCGGTGACGTCCACGCCGGAGACGAAGAGATGGCACGAGTCGAGACAGACGCCGAAACGCTCGTGCCGTCCGAGTGCGTCGAAGATCGCTGCGAGCTCGTCGATGGAGCGACCGATCGTCCCACCGGCGCCGGCGGAGTTTTCCATCAGCAGCCAGGTTCGCTCGTTGCAGCGCTCGAGCACCTGCTCGAGCGCGGGCACGACGCGCCCGAGACCGGTCTCGAAGCCCGCACCGAGATGAGAGCCGACGTGGAAGACCACTGCCTCCGCATCGAGCGCGCAGGCTGTGTCGACGGTCGCGCGCATCGTGTCGACGCTCTTCGAGTAGATCGCCTCATCCGGGGCAGCGAGATTCACGAGGTAGAGCGCGTGAACCAGCACCGGAACACCCGTCTCCGCCCGTTTCGACCTGAACGCCTCGAGAACGGCGGGGTCGTGCGCGGGGAACCGCCACGTGCGCGGGCTCTGGACGAACAGCTGCACGACCTCTGCGCCCATTGCCGCTCCGTTGTCGAGCGCCTGCTTCACACCTCCGGAACAGTGGGCCCCGAATAGCACGCCAGTAACCTAACGGTGTGCCCGTTCGCGTCCGCATGGCTCCGAGCCCGACCGGCTTCCTGCACATCGGGAATGTTCGGACGGCGCTCTTCAACTGGCTGTTCGCCCGGAACAGGAGCGGGGAGTTTCGCCTGCGGATCGAGAACACCGATACCAACCGCGAAGTCGAAGCCGCGACTCAGCAGATTCAGGACTCGTTGCGCTGGCTCGGGCTCGACTGGGACGGCGAGGTCACCTTCCAGCTCGACCGGTTGCCGGAATCCGCCGAGGTCGCGCGCCGCCTCGTCGACGAAGGCAAGGCCTACGAAGACGAGGGTGCGATCCGTTTCCGCATGCCGGACGAAGGTGTCACAGCCTGGGACGACGCGGTGCGAGGGCGCATCGAGTTTCCGAATGAGAAGCTCGAGGATGTCGTCCTCGTCCGCTCGGACGGCCGCCCGACGTATAACTTCGCCTCGCCGCTGGAGGACGTGTGGGACGAGATCACGCACGTGATCCGGGGTGAGGACCACATCTCGAACACGCCGAAGCAGATCAACATCATCCGTGCCCTCGGGGTCGAACCACCTGTTTACGCGCATGTTTCGCACGTGCTCGGCCCGGACGGCAAGAGCCTCTCGAAGCGTCACGGCTCGGTGACGGTCGACGAGTTCCGCCAGGCCGGCTACTACGCGCCGGCGTTGCTGAACTTCCTCGCGCTCCTGGGCTGGAGCTACGACGACAAGACGACGATCATGTCCCGTGACGAGTTGATCGAGCGGTTCAGCCTCGACCGCGTCGTCTCGAGCCCCGCGACGTTCGACTACGAGAAGCTCGACTGGCTGAACGGGATGTATCTGCGGGCGCTCTCACCGGACGAGTACGCAGGCGAGCTCGTGCGCTTTCTCCGCGACGAGGGCTATGGCTGGGACGAGACGCTGATCCGGCGTGCTGCGCCGATCGTGCAGGAAAAGATCGAGCGCTTCGGACAGTTCCCAGACTTCGCGGGTTTCCTGTTCCGCGAGATCGATCCCGATCCGGCACTGCTGAACGGCGCGGCACCCGTCGTCACTGCCGCGCGGGACGAGCTCGAGCGCGTCGACCCGTTCGCCGCGTCCGAGATCGAGGCGGCGCTGCGCGGCGTGGCCGAGCGGCTCGAGCTGTCGCCGCGCAAGGCGTTCGAGCCGATCCGCATCGGGGTCACCGGCTCGAAGGTCTCGCCTGGGCTATTCGAGAGCCTCGAGTTGCTGGGGAAGGAAGAGACGCTTCGGCGTCTCAGTGTTGCTGCCGACCGCGCAGCGGCTTAGGTTTCGCGAGCGGATCGAGTGCGCGCTGAAATGCAAGCCAGGACCGCATCCTGAAGAGGGGTGAAGCCCGTGGGATACGGGCCGAGGCGCGATCAAGCTCGCGCTCGAGATCATCCCGGTTGTGGCCGCAATCCTTTCTCACTTTCAAGTAGTAAACGAATTCTGAACGGATCGAGTTACGCGTACACTGGCGGCCGCGGTGGACTCGCCCAGCCACACCGTGCTCGTCGTCGACGACGATGCAGCCATCCGTTTTCTCTGTCGCGTGAACCTGGAGCTCGACGGTTGGACCGTGCACGAAGCCAATGCAATCGAGCAGGCGCGCGAGACCCTCGGCTCGGCTCCGGTCGACCTCGTTCTGCTCGACGTCCACGTTGGTGTCGAGAGCGGTCTCGACTTCATCGCTGAGATCCGCGAGCGCAAGCCAGGCGTCCCCGTCGTGCTGCTCACCGGCTCGGTCGGGTCGCCGGGTCTCGAAGGAGTCGATGCCGATGCGGTCATCTCGAAGCCTTTCACGCTCGACGAGCTGACCGGCACCCTCGGCAGGCTCGTCCTTGGCCGAGGCTCCGAGGCTGGATAGAGTTATCGAGATGTCGACCACGGCGGTGCGCAGTCCCGCGGAGTTCGAGGAACAGCTCCAGCGGTACCTCTACGAACGGTCCGAAGAGGGGCGAGCCGTCCGCGTCGGCGAGAAAGAGGTGTCGGAACAGGCCGCGATCGTGGCGCGGTATGCCGACCTCTTCAGCCGTGACCAGTTGCGCGCGCTGCGTGACGAGGAGGCTCGAGCCGACGCCGACCAGCGCGAGTGGCTCTACCGGCTCCGCAAGACCTGCGAGAGCGGGCTGATCGCGGCTGAGCTCGCGGAGAAGGATGACGAGCTCGAGAACGAGATCCTCGCCGCTCGGCTCGACTTCAAAGGCGAGGAGCTTCCTCTTCGCTCCGCACTGGCGACTCTCGCGATCGTCTCCGACTACGGGGAGCGAGACGAGCTGGGCGAGTTGTACCGGCGTAGGTCGGCCGACTTCAACGAGCAGCGGCTCGAGCTGCTGCAGGCGTACGAGGAGCTCGAGGCGGACCTGACGGAAGAGCCCGACCCGGTGGCGCGAAGCGAAGAGGAGAAGCAGGTCTCGCTTCGAGAGCTGGAAGCCGTTCTGGTGGCAGCGAGCAACGAGATCGAGGGTCGCTATATCGCACTGCGCGAGCGCTGGTTCGAGCGGCTGCTAGGCCCGGATCGCGAAGAGCAGCCTTCGTCGGCCCACATGGGTTACGTCCGCCGCCTCTCGCCGCTCGACTCGACCTACACCAAGGAGCGCGCGACGGAGGTCTGTCTGGCGACGCTCACGGCGCTCGGCTTCGATCTCGCCGCGGACCGCAACATCCGCCTCGACCTCGACGACAGGCCGCAGAAGTCTCCGCGCGCCTGCGTGATCGCCTCCGATCCGCCGCACGTGGTCCACCTGATCACCCGCGCGCAAGGCGGGCTGCACGACTATCAGGCTTTCCTGCACGAGGCCGGCCACGCTCTCCACTACGCGGGTGTCGATCCGAATCTGCCCTACACCTTCCGGAGGCTCTCGAGAGATCACGCGCTGACCGAGATCTACTCGTACATCTGCGAGGCGATCACCCGCGAGCCGGCGTGGCACGCCGAGCACTTCGGGCTCCCGGACGAGGACGCGCGTACGAATGCCGAAGCGACGACCTTCCTCGAGGCGCTGCTCTTCCGGCGCTACACCGCCAAGCTCCAGTTCGAGCTCGGCTTCTGGTCGGACTTCGATCGCGCCGGCCCCACGAGCGACGATTATTCGCAGCGGCTGACCGCAGCGACCGGCATCCGCTATGCGAAGGACAGTCATCTCTCCGACATGGACGCCGGCTTCTATTCGGCGGACTACTTGCGCGCCTGGATCCGCCACGCACAGCTGCGCGCCTACCTCATCGACGAGGTCGGAGAGGACTGGTGGCGGAGCGCCCGGACGGGAGAGCTCCTGCGCAACCTCTTCGCGGAGGGGACGAGGCCCTCCAGCGAGGAGATCGCGGGGCGGCTCGGCTTCGAGCCTTACGACACGGCTCCCCTCGTCGGCGACTTGACCCACTAGTACGTGCGCTCCGTCGCGTACGACCATTTCTACGCGTACGACGAGCTGACGGACACGCTGCGCACGTGGGCGGAGGAAGTGCCGAACCTCTGTGCGCTCGAATCCATCGGCAAGTCATACGAGGGTCGCGACATCTGGCTCGTCACGATCACGAACAGCGAGACCGGCGCTCACGTCGACAAACCGGGGTTCCTGATCGAGGCCAACATCCATTCGATGGAGTGGACCGGGTGCACCGCGGCGCTGCACCTCATCCATCGGCTCCTGGCCGGGCACGGCACCGACGATCTCGTCACGCGCGCGCTCGACACGCGTGTCTTCTACGTCATCCCCCGGTTGAACCCGGACGGCGCCGAACTGGGCCTCCAGCAGCGGCGGTTCATCCGCTCGAGCGTCAGGCCATACCCACGTGAAGATCTAGCGGACGGTCTGCGCGTCGAAGACCTCGACGGCGACGGGCGCGTGCTCCACATGCGCATCGAGGACCCGAACGGCGCCTGGCATCCCCATCCGGACGAGCGCGAGCTGCTGGTTCGCCGCGAGCCCGTGGACTCGGCGGAGGACGGACCGTTCTACAGGCTGCTCACCGAAGGACGCATCGAGAACTACGACGGCGTCACGATCAAGATCCCACCTCCGCTCGAGGGGCTCGACTTGAATCGGAACTTCCCCGCCGAGTGGGTCCCCGAGCACGAGCAGCGCGGCGCCGGTCCGTATCCGACCTCCGAGCCAGAGGTACGCGCGATGGTGCAGGCGGTCACCGAGCGTCCGAACATCACCGGGCACATCGCCTATCACACGTTCAGCGGGGTGCACCTGCGCCCGTACGCGGCACGTTCGGACGACGAGTTTCCGACACCGGATCTGCGGGCGTACAAGCTGATCGGCGAGCGCGGCACGGAGCTGACGGGCTACCCCGCCGTTTCGGTCTTCCACGACTTCAAGTACGAGCCGAAGCAGACGATCAAGGGTGGCGCGCACGACTGGATGTACGACCATCTGGGCGTGTTCTCGTGGACGACCGAATTCTGGAGCCCGCAGCGCCAGGCCGGTCTCTCCGACTACCACTTCACCGACTGGATCAGGGAGCACCCGATCGAGGACGACATGAAACTGCTCCAGTGGGCGAAGAAGACGTATCCGGACGCGTACGTCGATTGGTACGAGTTCGAACATCCGGAGCTCGGCAAGGTGGAGCTTGGTGGGTGGGACATCATCAACTACTGGTTCAACGTTCCCTTCGATCGACTGGAGGACGAGGTCGCGCCGCATACGGAGTGGGCGCTCTTCCATCTCCTCGTCTCGCCGTTGCTCGAGGCGCGTTCGCTCGAGTTCGAGAAGCTCGGGGAGAGCTCGTTTCTCGTCCGTCTCGTGCTGCAGAACTCGGGTTGGCTGCCGACGAACGTGACGGAGAAAGCTCTGGAGCGGAAGGCCGTTCGGGATCTCGAGGTCGAGGTCGACTTGCCCGAGGGGACCCGGCTCGTGGGCGGTGAGGTCAAGACGGAGGCCGGACAGCTGAAGGGGCGCGCAGACAAGCGCTCCACCACCTGGTGGGCGAACGACGAATCCACCGGTGACCTCGTGAAGCTCGAATGGGTCGTCGAAGCGCCTGCCGGAACTGAGATCGGGATCGAAGCCCGGCATCCCCGCGCCGGCACCGTACGGCGACGCATCACGCTCGAGTAAGGCCGATCCCTCGACCGAGTGATTTCCGCGCCCTCCCCCGGGTGAGGGAGGCCCATGCGCAGGTGCCGCTCTACGTTGCGAGTCCGACGGAGACCTCGGCGTCTCCCTGGCCTCGACTGCGGCTCCGCGTGTTTGCGCGGGCAAAAGGAGTTTCTTCGAAAAATGCGGAATCCACGGAATTCGACTAACGGCATTCGTTCGAATGCGCTCTGGGGGTCTGGTTCTCGCGGCGACTCCCGGCGGAACACGCTCTGGGGATCGGGCAGCGGGAAGCGCGGCAATGCTCTCTGGGGTCGAGGCGGTCGCAGCGTCGTGCTGACCGCGCTTGCGGCCTGCACGCTGCTTCTACCGCTTGCTGCAGGCGCGCAAGACGGCGGCCCCGGCAACCACGGTCAGACATTCATCACTCCGGGGCTGCTCGACAAGGCAGCGCAGGATCCGGGCAAGAAGCTTCACGTCATCGTCCAGAGCTCTGCCGGCACGAGTGACGCCGTCAACAAGATCGTCGGACTTGGCGCCGGCGTGCGTAGGCGCCTGGATCTGATCGGCGCGGTTGCGATCGACATCACGGCTGGGAAGCTCGCGTCACTCTCGAAGCAGCCGGGCCTGACGATCACGCCCGACTCTTCGGTCCACCTCGCGGGCACGATCTCGTCGGATCAGATGTGGCCGTACGAGTCCGGCGTCTCGAAGCTCTGGGGTACGGCGACGAGCCCTGCTCCGCAGGCGCCGACGATTGCGATCGTCGACTCCGGGATCGAGGCCAATCGTGCGGACTTCGGGAACGGCTCGCGTGTCGTCGGCAACGTCACGTTGACCGGCTCGACCGCCAACACGCCGGGTGACGGCCGTGGACACGGCACCTTCGTTGCGGGGATTGCGGCGGGGTCGGCCGACCACTATGCGGGCGCGGCTCCGAACGCCGGAATCCTCTCGATCGACGTCATGGATGACACGGGCACTGCTCGAACCAGCGACGTCATTGCCGCGTGCGACTACATCCTCGCGAACAAAGGCAAGTACAACATCCGCGTAGCGAACTTCTCGCTCCATTCGGCTGCGTTCAACCACTTCTACAATGATCCCCTCGACCTCGCGGTCGAGAAGCTCTGGTTCAACGGGATCTTCGTCGTCGCAGCCGCGGGGAACTACGGTAGCTCCGCAGGGCCGAGCGGCGTCATGCACGCGCCCGGCAACGATCCGTTCGTCATGACGGTCGGCGCAGTCGACATCGGCAGCAAGGTCGCCGTCGGTGACGACTCGAACGCTCCGTGGTCGGCGTACGGTTACACCGAAGACGGCTTCGCGAAGCCCGAAATGGGCGCTCCGGGCCGCTACATGATCGGGCCGGTGCCACAGAGCTCGACCCTCGTGGCGCAGAAGCCGGGAAATGTCGTCGCGCCTGGTTACATCCAACTCTCAGGCACGTCTTTCGCAGCGCCGGTCATTGCCGGAGTGGCCGCGCAACTGATCGCTCGGCATCCGGACTGGACGCCGGACCAGGTCAAGGGCGCTCTGATGATGACCACCAAGCCGGCTCCTCACGCGCAGCCGGGTTCCGTCGGTGTCGGACAGTTGAACGCTGCGAAGTTGCCAGGCCTGACGGGAACTCCGCCGAACCCGAATCTGGCGCTGAACAGGTTCGTCGTCTCGGGCTCTGGAGGTGCCAGCTTCGACGCCGCCAGCTGGGCAGCGATGGTTGCCGGGAATGCCTCGTGGGCCGACGCCTCGTGGGCCGACGCCTCCTGGGCCGACGCGTCCTGGAGCGCGGCTTCGTGGGCGGACGCTTCGTGGGCGGACGCCTCGTGGGCCGATGCTTCGTGGGCGGATCTGGCTTACGCTCAGGCGTCGTGGGCAGACAGCGCAACGGAAGACGGAGCGGACGCCGAAGCGGCGGGCACTCCGCCCGAGATGTCGGCTGACTCGTTCACGGAGCTGCAGACCGATCCGTATCTGGCGCTGTCCGCAACGCCAACCTCTCCCTAGATTCGCACCGCAAGTCGGGGGCTCTCGCAACGGGAGTCCCCGACTTGTGCTGCCCGCGTCGCCTGTTCGTAGTTTGTAAGAGAAGTGCTGTGACAGCCGCGCCCGTCGGTGGCCTTCGCTAGCCTCGTTGCATGCTTCGGGGGGTTGGACGCGTGGCCTTGACCGTGATGCTAAGGCTGCTCGTGCTCGTTGGCTGCCATCGCAAGGCAGCCGCGGTGGCGTATCGATCACGTGCGCGTCGCCTTGCGCTCGATGCTCACGGCCGGATGCGTAGGTGGGGGGTCTCGTTCGACCTCAATCTGAACGACAACGTTCAGCGCACGTTCTATTACACGGGCTGGTACGAGCGGGCCTTCCTGAAGTTCCTGCGAGACGAGCTTCGGTCCGACGACACCTACATCGACGTCGGCGCCCACGTCGGCATCGATGCAGCCTTCGTCGCGAATCTTGCCCCGGCGGGAACAGTTGTCGCTTTCGAGCCCGCGCCCGACACGGTGGCAGTGCTCCGCAACTCCGTTGGTCGACTCGACAACGTGGAGGTGATTCCTGCCGCGCTCGGCGACGAAGCAGGCACGCTGACACTGCGCGCGAATCCGAAGTGGCATCCCGAAGATGCGGCCATACGCTCGTCTGTCGGCGCAGGCCTGCCCGTTTGCGAGGCACCGCTCATCCGCTTCGACGACTGGGCGACCGACCTCACGCGCATGGACGTGATCAAGATCGACGTCGAAGGCGCCGAGCTCGACGTCCTCAAAGGCATGCTGCAGTCGCTCAGGCGACTCCGACCACGCGTGGTCGCGGTCGAGATCTATCCGCCCTACCTCGCAGCTGCCGGAACGAGTGAAGAGGAGATCGTGGAGCTTCTTGCGGACGTCGGCTATGCGCGAGAGCGGACGATCGGCGACAACACGATCTTTCGTCTCCGCGGCACCGCCCCGGCGCGGGCGCGTAGCAGAGCGACTCGGGCGAAGTCCAGCCTGCTCCCATCGGCTCTTCGACCGGCGCTCCCACTCGCAGCAGCCTCGGTCGCGCTCAGCGCGTGGTTTGCAAAAGCCGTGATCCTTCGGGGCTACGATCCTGTCTGGGGACAGGTGGGCGTCGGCTGGGGCTTATGGACCTTCCTGGTCCCCGGTTGCGCCCTGATTGTCTTGATCATCGCGGTCGCCTTGCTTGCACTGCGGAACAGAGAGCATGCCCGCGCTCTCGCGGGCTTGATCCCGGATTGCCTCGTACTCGTTAGCCGGCTTCTGCGAGACAGCCGCGTCCCGCGACGACGGAAGCTTCTGCTCGTGCTTCTTCTCGGCTACCTCGCCATGCCCATCGATCCCATTCCGGATCTCATCCCGATCGTGGGCCAACTCGACGACATGCTCGTCTTCGCGTTCGTGCTACGGCGGTTCCTGCGCGCAGGCGGGGAGCCGCTAGTGCGCCAACATTGGCCCGGCCCGGACGTATCGCTGCGGCTCGTTCTCCGCCTCGCAACGAACTGACCCGCATGGCCGCACAATCCTGAGGGGACCCTCGCTATCGAAGCAGCACGAAGACGTCGCCGTGGGTCTTTCCGCGTGTGGCGTGGATGCGCCAGCAGCCTGTCTCCCAGAAGAACCATCCCGTGCCCCACTCGCCGCCGGGGTGAACCCAGTTCGACCCCGTATGGCGGTCGGGCCCCCACACCGGATTGACGCGTGTGCCGCTCGGCGCGATCGCGAAGATTCGTAGCGGGCCTGTCCCGGTCATCCGCCAGATCCACTTCAGTGGATACGGCTGCGAAACGAGTCCAACGAAGGTTGCGAGAGGGGGTTCGGCAGAGGGTCCGAAGCCAAAGACCCACATCTGGCCTCTGTTGGTCGCACCTCGGATTTCAGGCCAGCCCGTGGGTTTGTAGGAGCTGACGGTCGAAGGCGGAGAGCATGTGATTGCCGATGCAGCAGTGGCGTGAAGCCGATCGGCCCCCGCGAAGAGCGCGGCGATCGCAGTCGCAACGGCGGCAAGCACGACCCGCATGACGTGATTATTCATGCGCCTGAGGAACCAGTTTCGACGGTGGTCCGCCAAAACAAAAAACCTGAGATTTCGAGGGTGGTCGTGGAGCTGCGGGGCAAGGACTCGAACCTTGACTACCTGATCCAGAGTCAGGCGTCCTACCATTAGACGACCCCGCAACGGGCCGACATTGTACCGGCGCTCCTTGCGCTTTTCGGCGCATTCCTTTGTTGAAAGCGCCACTGACCGGACTGCTCTCGGCGTCCCCCAAAGGCGACTGTTTCCCCTCGCTAGACTGAATCCCGCTCGGCCCATTCGTCTAGTGGCCTAGGACACCGCCCTCTCACGGCGGCGGCACGGGTTCGAATCCCGTATGGGCCTTTCTGACGCGCCTGGCTACCCGCGCACCGCATGGTTACGCGGGTCAGGTGTGTCAGGGGTGCCGCGAATGCGCATGCGGTGCAGACCCCGGTGATACCTCCGCGAGTTGTCCGCTCAGACACCAGGACCTTCCGCCCGATGAGCGGGCGTCGAAGGGTCGGCCGGACCAGTAGGACCGGCGCGGGACGAGGGTTCGACACACCTCGATCTGCGGCCTCTGAGGAGAAGCCCCGCGTCGGCCTGACGACGGTAACTCGGCGAGGGGGGCGAGCGCCTGTACGAAGGATCAAAGTTGCGACGGACAGACGGCTAGGTGCAACCGCGACGGGCGGCTTCGGCTGCGGGCTGGGCCTGGACAGGCCGCCTGTTCTGCGTAAGTTGAGTAGAAGGGGCGGGTCGTCCACATCGGGGAGGGGTCTTCGAGACGTGTGGCCAGAGGTAACAATCGAGGCGTGCAATCACGACGAGGTGAATTGCCTCGTGCGAGCGCTAAGCAAAGACGGCTACGCCTCGCGCGTGCGCGATGGGTTCCGAGTTGAGGTCAGCAATGGCAACCCAGCAGCAATCCTGAGCGCAGTCCAAGCGTGCCTCATCAAGGAAGGGATCAAGTCAGTTTCGATTGTGCTGAAGACGGGCCGCAAGCTGGCGCTGTCCCGTCCGGCTTAGAAGCAGCGTGCCGCTCCTCGATCGACCGAAGACCTCTGAGGGCTAGAACTGGGCGGCGATCAGCCAAGCACCCATAGCTGCGACAGTTGCGCCGAGTACCGGGATTCCGACCCGGATAAAAACGGCGTGGCGCCACGCCGGATCACGAACCGGGAAGAACTTTGGGCGAGGCCGCGCAAACACAGCAGCCTTATCGGCAACGTCTTCGCCGAGCTTTACGAAACCAGCCGACCCTTGCGGCCGTCGTGAGACCTAGCTGTGAACCGCCGCCCGGCACACAACCCCATACCTTTGGTGGATTGACGCTGACTGTCCGCTCGCCGAAGCTGAGATAGACGTCTCCTGCGGGGAGGCGCACTGCGGGAACATGCTGATAGGAGACACCGTCACCCACGACGGGCGGACTTACAACGTCGTTGGCTTCACGCCGACGAGCGTTCGGCCTGCCCAGGTCCAATTGAGCGACCCTGCGACGGGCGCCATCGTCTGGGTGGACCTGCCGCTTCAAGCCGAAAGCGCGTTTGAACGGGCCGCCCTCCGACTCGTCTCCCGTGACCGCCGTCGAGAGGAAGGCTAGGATCGGAAGTGCCGCCGCCCCTGCGGCCTTCTATGACGTCGCAGGGAAGCGCACAAGGCAGATTTCAGCGGGCGATCCGCGCCCGCAACCTATGGGACGCGACGATCGCGGCACACGAGCTCGGCCACGTCAGCCTCGGCAACGCGCTCGCGCTCACGCTGCTCACCGCTGAAGTCGGCGACGACCGCTGGCCTCGAGCCGCCGCACGCTGGCTGGGACGTTTCATCATCGAATCACCCGCCATAACCATTGGTGAGGCCGGTCTAGCTGCTGCGGCGATCCAAGAGCTAGCCGGTGGGGGTCGGGGAGTGGCCGCCGAGACCCTGCGGCAACTCGCCTCAACGCACGGCCACTCGACCGTCGCGGCACTTCTAGAACCTCCTGCTAAGGCGCTGCGTCCCGGAGAACGCCGCCTCAGGTGACCGCTTAACCGCGGCGCCTACTGCGACGGCCCGAGCGCTCGAACATCAGCGCAAGAACAGCCGCGAAGGCCATACCTCCTAAAGCGCCCCACATTTTCTCCCCTTTCGTCGGAATCGCCCGGCCAGCAAGGAGCCCCCTCCCCGACCGAGCCGTGCATCCCCGACCACGTCAGCACAGTTTTTCCAGAACCGCGGCGGTAAAACAAGTAGGTCCGCCACCGTGATCCGGCTGAGAGTGGGCGAGCCCCGGCGAGCCTGCGCGCCGCCAGCTGCGCGGCCCTTTCCCTAGGCTCGCCCCTCCTGACATCGGTGGGTGGCGCGCCAAGCGCAATCCCCCGCCACCGCCACTCCTAGAATCGTGTCCGTGAGCACCGAGCAGGTCGCTCTGATCCCGCGGTGCGCCGAATGCGGCGAACGTCGGATCCCGAGAGCTAGGCCGCGGCAGTCGGATCTATCCAAACGGCCAGGGCATTCGCGTGTCGACTCGAACCAGCCTTCGGCGTGCCCGCCGACGACAATGCGGCGTTGCCTGCGACACACGATAACTTTCTAGAGGTTTCAGAAGTTTCAACGGAGCTTTTATAGGGTTGAAGTTACCCCCGGTGGGGGAAGTCCCCCCACCCCATAAGGACGAACCTTCTCTGTGGGAGGGGCCCGGAACGACCGCCTCGGGGGGCCGCAGCCCTGGGTAGGTTCGGAAGCTCCCAAGCTTCCCGGGCTCTCCCCCCAGCCAAGCTAAGAGGCCGGGGAAACGAAAACGACAGCAGGCTGCGGCATTCCGAAGTGGAGATGCCGATGTGGGTTTGGATCATGATCGGGGTGGGCTCGTTCCTCGGCCTGTCTTTCCTGGCGGGGTTCGCGTTGGCCGCGATCCTCGGGACGATTGGTCGGCAGATCTCAGAGCTGCATCAAACGGACGATTGGACGACGCTGCCGCCGACTCGAGCTCGGAAAGAAGTGAAGGAGCAGCAGCCCGAAGAGCCGGCGGCGTCCTCGCGCGTCGATCGGCTGACGCGGCACCATTAGCGATCTTCCCCGGCGCGCCGCGCGATCGACACGCTCCTAGAATCCAGCTTGTGAGCGCTGAGCAGCTTGCCATCATCCCCACCTGCGCCGAGTGCGGAGAGCGCTGGCTACCCGACGACGAGGACCGCTGGCAGGCGTACTTCGCCACGGACGGCGTACTGATTTTCTACTGCCCGAAGTGCGCGGAGCGCGAGTTCGACCGCTAGAGCGCGACTGATGCGCTCGGATAAGAAACAAAGGGCGGTGTCGGTAACGACCCGGTGCCGCCGAGGCCACTCAGTGCGAAGTCCCACGTTTGGTACCAACTCCCGCACCGCACTGCCTCAGGGTTGATCGAGGCGGAGCGGTTCAACGCGCCGCACGTGACTCACCCTCTTGAGTGATCCGGCGCGTGCGCCGACGCGCTACTCATGGGCAATGACCGTTCCTCCGGAGGAAGACAGCCGAGAGCCAGCGGATCCCGGCTACGAGCGCGACGCACGCCGTCTATTCCCGATTGGCGAGATGGAGCCAGAGCGGTACGTGGCCCTCTATGGACACGGCTGGCTAGCCGGCACCATCTTCACAGTCAGGTACGAGGAGCCCGAGATGGACGCCTGGATCTCTCGTGCTGGCGCCCTGCTGTTCGACTTCAAAAGCCGCGATGCTCTGGAACGAGAGTGGTTGTCTCCTGAAGAGTACGAACAGGTCCAGAGAAGGTATGCGCAACAGATGGACGGCGACCTTTGAGCCTCCGTGTCGGTACTTCTGATCCGTACCACTACCCGTACGCGATCTTGAGCAAGCGGCTTGGAACGCCGCCCGATGATGGCTACGAGCTGCACTTTCTCGACGCCGGAACAAAAGCGGAATGGAAGGCACACGCACAGGCGCTGCGAGACAGCGGCGAGTTCGATTGGGTGCGCTTCACAACGATCAACTTCATGGATGACGACACTGGCGAACTACTCGGCGGGTAGCGACCTCCGAAGCTGACAGAGATCCGAGCCTGCAGGCGTCCTAAACGGTGAGCCATTCCGCTTCGCCCGTCGATTAGACGGGGGTAGGTTCGCCATCGTGAACCACACAAGCCACGGGCTGACCCACGCTCTCCGTTTTCGCGAGTGTCAGAAGTTCAGTGCGCTGCCAAACTGCGAAGTTTTTGGCGTGTCTTGCGCGACGGAGGAGGCAGCCGTGCGCGTGTGACGAACTACACGCATGCCCAGGGGCACCTCGGTCACCCACACCCCTCCCCGGGGTGCGACCGAGTCGCGGCGTGAACCGCAGACGCCTCGCCCCTGGGCGCCTCCTCCACATCGCAAGACTTGAGCTCGAGCCGCGTCTTGTTCGTTGGACCCCGCGCCTGTTCGTGCGTTAAGGCTGGCGGGCCTTGGGGAGAGGCTGGCCCGGGCTCCAAGTCACCCACTGTTCGGCCGCCGACCACGACCCAGAGCCCTCCGACGAGTCCGACGCACGAAACCACGTAGGGCAGATCGCTGACCGCCACGCGGCGAGAGAGCTCGTCGGTTACACGAGAAGACACTTTTATCCAGTAGCGCGACGGTAAAACAGGTCAGCCTACGATCAGGCGTCCACAGACTGAAACTACGCGACGGCTGGCAGAGCGTTCGTTGAGGGTGGGAGAACGACGCGGAAGGTCGCCCCGTTGCCTTGATCGCTCTCGACCGAGACGGAGCCGCCGTGCGCCTCTGCGATCCCTTTGACGATCGAGAGGCCGAGACCTGTTCCGGCGATAACGTTCTGCGTCGCGGCGTCAGCCCGAAAGAAGCGTTGGAACAGGCTGTCCTGCTCGGTCTTCGGGATCCCGATCCCGTTGTCTTGGAATTCAAACGCTGTTGAGCCGTCGGGTTCAAGCTTGAGGCGAACATCGACACGTCCACCATTCGGGGTGAACTTCAAGGAGTTGGAGAGAAGATTGTCGAGCAACTGCGAGAGGCGGGCGCGGTCGCCGCTGATGTCGGGAATATCCTGTACATGGCCGACGAGGTTGATCTGGCGTTCGTCCGCAGTGGGGCGCGCCGAGGCGATCGCCTCTTCGACCAGTTCCCCCGGCCGTAAAGGTGCGAGCGCGAGCTCGAGCTCGAGCTCGAGCTTACCGGAGTCATCTTGGGCCACGAAGAGGAGATCGCCGACGAGGCTTACGAGTCGTTCCGAGTTACGCTGGATGACGCTAAGGAACTCGCGGGCTTGGGGCGAGACGCTCTCTTCGTCAATCAGTTCGAGGTAGCCGCGGATCGAGGTGAGCGGGGTTCGAAGCTCGTGTGAGACGGTCGCGACGAACTCATCTTTCGTCCGGTCGACCTCGCGTAGCCGATCGTGGCGCTCGATTGCGAAGCGAGTGGTTTCGGCTTCGATTCGGCGCTTCGCCTCGACTCGGCTGACTCGCCAGAACAACAGCGCGATGATGGCGAGCGTTCCGAGCATCGCAGCCGCCGTCCCGGCGATCGTCGTCGTGATGGTCGAGGCCGCCACCTTGGCGAGGCGCGCGCCTTCCTGCTCCAACTCTGTCTGAAGAAGGCTCAGGCTCGGCACGACAACGTCTCGGTCATAGGTGTTGCCTTGGGTGTCCGACCCCGGCACGATGCCCACGAGCCGCTCGAGCACGCGGAAGTGGGCCGCAGAGAGTTCGCCTATGCGCCGAAGCGCAGGGCTGGAGTCGAGTCGTGCCAGTTGGCGGAGCTCGGCAGCGACGGTCATATACTCGGCATTGAGTTCGCTCACAACGTCTGCTCTGGATCGCCCGGCCTGGGTGCCCCAAGGGATCAATGCGGCTTCGTTGTGGGCTGACCCGAGCGCGGAGATGACTAGTTGGGCCTGGCGAGCGGTGTCGACCCGATGTACGAGCTTACTGACACCGAGCGTCGATCCCCCAGCGAGCGCTAATGCGAACAAGATCAGGAACCATGTAGAGATTCGGGTTCTAGGGCGAGCGTCTGCGGTGCCGAAGGGGTCGGCATCTGTTCGGCGCATACGTTCACTATCGGCGCCGCTAGAGGTACAGATTTGCTCCCCGAACTGCGTCCCGACGTGTACCCCAAAACGGGGATACTCCGGCTTCAACCGCTTGTGGAAGTGGCACTCGCTTCGTCAGCGCTCGCGGAGGTTCGGCCGGGAGTCTCCGGCCTGACGTCCGTAGCAGGTTGGGTGCGTGGCGTCACCAAACCCCTTGACGCCCAGCGCGTCAGTTGGCGCGGCGCCCCCGGTTGCGGCCTAAAAACCACTCGGGGGAAAAAGGACATGGCGAGGGTGTCCGTCGAACCTCGGTCCCCGTCGAAGGATACGCCTCCCCCTGGGGGTGCCAGTTGTTTCCGTGGCGGGTCGCTTCGCCCTGTTCTCTTGCGAGTTGCATGCCGGCTGCGACGTTGGGCATGTCGAGGACGCAGTCGAGGTGGAGGAGACCCCCGCCGCCGCCGGTTGCGTCGTGCGGACGACTGAACAGCATAAAGCCGGAGTCCCATTCGTGCTCAGGCTCGAGGTAGGAGACCGCCATGACGTCGTCGCCGTCGATGACTCCTTGGTCGCAGATGACGGCCCGTGTCATCGCCACCGCACCCGTAGTTCGTCCGGGAGTTTGTTGCTGCGCCGTGCGTTGCATGAGCGGTGGAGCAGCGCGGAGATTGGCCGGGTGGTCGCCGCCGCCGAGGCTGCGTGGAATGTAGTGGTCCGCGACGAACGGGTCATTAGGTCGCGCCAGGCGATACCCACGACGAGGCGCTTTTGTGTGCGGAGGCGGGCGCCTATCTGGCGGGGATCGTGATGATCGGCGCTGCCCTTGAGGCGATGCTGCTCGCAACCGCCACCACATTCGAGGCTGAGCTGCGCGCAGAAGGGATCTGGCCCTAAGAGAGACCCGCTCCAAAATTGCTCGGACGGTGCTTACCTCGGTGACACCTCGACGGTAGAAAACCGCCGATTTGCAGCCGGGTTCGAATCCCGTATGGGCCTTTTTCAGTGCGCGCGGTCGGATCGCCGACGTGCTTAGGAACGACGAGGCAAACCGTGGTCAGGCCCGCTCCGTAAGAGAGACGAGGCAGGTGTCGACTAGAAGGGAGGGCCTGCTGATGCGGAGGCTTACGGCAATTGTGGGGTCGATCGCGGTGATCGCGGTCGCTGCCACACCAGCGTTTGCTGCAGTGAACCCGGCTGGGACGGGGCAGCCGAGCCAGTCATGTGAGCAGCAAACGAGCGGTCCTGCCGGTTTCGATACGGCCGGATTCGCCCACGCCAAAACCGTCTACGCGAACGTAGACGGGACGCACATGGTCTCGCAGTACGACGTCGCCTGCTATCAGGTGTCGCAGCACTAGCGATTCCGCAGCG